>JAKAPL010000068.1 GCA_021807105.1 Myxococcales bacterium
TTCGAGGCATCGATGGAAGGCTTCGAGGCATCTTCCGGAGAGTCCGGGAGCACGATCGATCGACCCGGAAGCTGCGATCGGAGCCCTGGAAGCTGCGGACGGAGCCTTGGAAGCTGCGGACGGAGCCCTGGGAGCTGCGATCGATGGCTTGGAGGCTGCGATGGAAGCCTTGGAGGCTGCGATCGGAAGCCCGGAAGCTCTGGAGGGAGGCCCTCTCCCCGGCTTCGGGCCTTCGGGGGAGCGAGAGCGTTCCGGGAAGAGAAGCGGGGCGCCCTCCCTTCACGACCGGGGCTTGACCCGCCGGCCGGTCGCCACCTAAACTCGGGCCCCTCTTGCGGACGGAACGTTCGAACGGATTTCTTTCGCGCGGCCGGGGGATCGCCCTCGCGATGGCCTGGGCCGTCGCGGCGACGGCGCTCGCCGAGGGCGACAGGACCATCGCGGTGGTGCCGATCGCGCCGATCCTCGGAGGGGCCTCGGACAAGAGCGCCGAGCAGATCACCGAGAAGCTCGCCGACGAGCTGGAGAAGAGCGACTCGTTCCGGCTCATCCCGATCGCGACCGGCGAGCCGCCGCCGTCCGCGCCCGCGGGGACGCCGCCTTTCCAGGGGGCCGGGGAGAGGGAGCTCGCCCGCGGCCGGGGCCTCATCGCCCACGGCGAACACGAGATGACGCGGCTGCGCTTCGACCAGGCGGCCCAGGACTTCAACCAGGCCATCGCCCTCATCGAGTCCTCCTTCGATTCGCTGGAGAGCTTCACGCCGCTCACCGACGCCTACCTCGACCTCGCGATCGCGAAGCTGCGGCTGGGGCAGCGCGAGGCGGGGACGGCGGCGCTCCAGGCGTTCGTCCGCCTCGCCCCCGATCGAGAGCTGCCGCGCGGCAAGTACCCGGCGATCTTCCTGCGGATGCAGAAACAGGCGCAGAAGCAGGCCGCGGAGGGGCCGCACGGGACCCTCGTCGTGAGCTCGGCCCTCACCGGGCAGCCGGTCCTCCTCGACGGCCGCGACGGCGGCCTCACGCCCGCGACGTTGCAGGTCATCCCCGGCCGCCACTTCGTGCTGGTGAAGAGCGCGGCCGGCCAGGTCGCCTACCGGGTGGACGTGCCCGGGTCGGGCCAGGTCACGGTCGGGGGCGGCGAGGCCCCGCGCCGGCCGGTCGCGACCGCGGCGGGCATGGAGGTGTCGCCCGCCGACGTCGAGACGGTCCGGTCGGAGATCCGCGCGAACCGACTCGACCCGCGGGCCGACCTCGCCCTCGGCCGGATCGCGCGGACGGCGGGGACGGACTTCCTCCTCCTCGGCGGGCTCCACCCGGTCGGCGGCGTCGGTGAGCTCGCGCTCGATCTCGTGCTCTACGGAGCGCGGACGCACCAGCTCGCCCGCCTGTCGCGGATCCGGTTCGATGGCGAGCTGCTCGGGGCGGGCGTCGAGGTCTACAACGCCGTCCAGGCGCTGCCGGCGGTGGCGAACCCCGCGGGCCTCTCCGCCGCCCTCGTCCTGCCGGTCCCGGTCGCCGCCGACCTGGCTCGGCCCGCCCCCAAGCCGGCGCCGCCGCCGCCGCCGGTGGTGGCCGAGGCGCCGAGGCCGGCCCCCCGTCCATCCGGGGCGGACGACGAGGAGCTGGACAAGATCCCCGAGCCCGCGTCGCCGCGGGGGGCGGGCGAGGCGCGGCGCGCGTCCGCGCTCGCCGAAGCCCCCGCCCCGCGCGCGATCGAGCCCGAGCAGACGGACTTCACCAACCCGGACGCGGAGGCCCACCGGAGCCATGGCTCCGCGTGGCTCATCGGAGGAATCGCGGTGGGAGCGGCCGTGGCGATTGTGGCGGGGGTGTTGATCTACGAGGCAGTGACGGCGAGGCCGACGCAGGGCCTGGCGACGGTCTCCTGGTGAGGATTCAGATGCGCGGCGCCGTCTTCGCCACCCTGGCCCTCGCCGGCGCCGCCGCGTGCGGCCCCCACTCCGTCGCCATCTCGGTCACCCTGATCACCTCGGGCTGCGCCGGGGCCGACGGCGGGAGCGCACTCGACGGCGCGGGCCAGCTCGACTTCGACATCCTGTCGAGCCCCGACGGCGGGGCGTTCCAGACGGTCAACTCGCTGACGACCGGGGCGGGCGCGGGATCGGTGCAGCTCCCCCCGCTCCCCCTCGGAACCGATCGGATCCGCGTGCGGGCGCTCTCCGACGCCACGCCGCAGGCCAAGGTCCTCGCCGAGGGCGACACGGGGCCGTTCAGAGTCCCCGGCGACGGCAGCGTCGGCTCGCTGAACCTCGGCGTCCTCCTGCGCCGGACCGACGCCTCCGTCTTCACCGACGGCACCACGAACCCCCACCAGTGTACGGAGATGACGACCCCGCGGGCGTACCACGGCCAGGCGCTCCTCGCGAACGGGAAGGTCCTCATCTATGGCGGGCTCCAGTACCCGGACGGCGGCCCCGGGAGCGTCGACTGGACGATCGCGCTCGCGATCCCGCCCATGGTCGTGCCGAACACCACCTACCTCAACTCGGCGGAGATCTACGACCCCGCGACCGGGCAGTTCACCGCGGCGGGCTCGTGGACGGACGACAGCTTGCAGGGCGGACCCCCGGCCTACCGGGCCTTCAGCCAGATGTTGCCCTACGGGAACGGCGCGGCCCTCGTGCTCGGGGGCGACTTTTCGACAGAGATCAACAAATCGCTCTTCGTGGTCCCCGGGTGGGGAGACGGGGTCTACTCGAACGGCTCGGGGGGAGCCACGTGGACGGGGGCGGCGTCGCCGCCGCAAGACGAGCACGCCCGGGGCTGCCTCGTCCAGGATGTCGCCGGCCACGCGCTGCTCTCCGGAGGCTACGCCGCCTCCGCCCCGGACACCGACAACCCGGGCTCCTCGAGCTATCTCACGACGACGCCGTCGGCCGAATACTTCGACCCCGCCGCCTGGCCGCCGCAGTCGCTCTCCGCCGGCGAGATCCCCGATGGGGGAGATCCGTGGGGATCGGGGACCGACCGCGCCGAGCAGGCGTGCGCGGGCCTCTCCGGGGCCATGGGCTTCACCGGCGACCTCGTGATCGAAGCCGGCGGGACGGTGATCGACCCGACGGGCCAGTACGCGAGCATCCTGGGCGACTTCTTCTTCTATCAGTTCACGAAGAACGAGGCAGAGCAGCCCGACTTCATGCCCTACTACAACGGCGGCAGCCTGATCGCCGGCATCCTCGACTATCCGCGCGCCCGGGCGAAGGCGGTCGCGATGACCGTGAACGAGACGGTCGACGGCGGGACGCGGCTGCAGGACGCGATCCTCGTCACCGGCGGCTTCTCCTGCAACCCGAGCGAGCCGGGCCTGACCGACTGCACGCCTGCCCTGGCGGGACCGGACGGCGGGACGGGACCGCTCGCCAACCCGCCGTATCAGTACTTCACCGTCTCGGACGGCGACGGCGGCACGATCGATGTCGGGCAGACGACCGAGCTGATCCACTTCCCGGGCAATGAGGTGACGACCCCGCCGACGCCGGGCCCGCAGATGATGGATCCCCGGATCGATCATTGCGTGGTCGCGCTCCCCGACGGCCGCGCGCTCCTCATCGGCGGCCTCGGCGACGCGAGCGCCGAGGGCGGCTCGCAGTTCCAGAGCCTCTCGTCCATCGAGGTGGCCTACGACGACCCGGACGGAGGGGTCCTGCCCGACGGAGGGATCTTCCACCCGAACGTCCAGATCCACGAGACGCTCCCGGGCTTGCAGACGTCGCGGGCGGGGATGGCCTGCACGCTGCTCCCCGACGGCACGATCCTGATCACGGGCGGCGTCCACACCCGGCCCGACGGGACGGTGGAGACGCTGCAGAGCGCGGAGATTTACGTGCCGCAGCCGATCTCCGTCGCCTCCTGGTACTGACGACCCCGCGGGCTTTCGAGCGCGCAGGCGGCGTGGGGCGTGCCGCGCCCGCTCGCGCGCTACTCCAGGGTGACGCGGTAGAGCCGCCGTTCGAGGCGGGCGAGCGCGCCGGCCAGCTCGGCGCGGGTGAAGCGGGTCTGACACGCCTCGGCGAAGGCGAGGACCTTGTCCGTGAGGAAGCGCCAGAGGAAGCGGCAGAGCTCGCGATCCTCCGGGCTCCCCAGGCGCGCGTCGATCCCTCCGTCGCGCACGAACCGATCCACCGCCTCGATCTCGCGCCGCAGATCCGCCGCCGCGAGCCAGATCGCGGTCCGGACGGCGGTCTCGCCGGGCTTCCTGCCGCTCGTGAGCAGCGGCCCCCAGCGGGCGCGGGAGGCCTCGTCCTCCCAGGCCTCCACCGCGGGGGGGAAGTCCCGGATGTCCTTCTCCAGAGCCTCGGCGAGCCGGTCGAGCAGGAACTCGCCGGCGCGCTGGGGCTTCGTCTCGTAGAGCCGCTCCCAGCGGTTCATGGCCGTCCTCCCTCCACGAGATCGAGCCGGCCGCGGCGGCGGGCCGCCTCGCCGGCCAGCAGCTCGCGGCGGATCAGGTCGTAGACGCGCTTGCGGGTGAGGAACTCACGGTGGGCGCAGTCGGCCACCTCGACGTTCACGAGGTTCTCCTTCCCCTCGGTCTCGAGCAGCGCGGCGGGGAAGGGACAGAGCCCGTCCTGCTTGCTGTAGAAGGACGCGAAATGGACGTTGTCGGGGAACGACCCGAGCTTGAGCCGCCGGATGAAGCGGCTCATCGGGGTCATCTGCCAGATGCTCGGCGCGATCGCGCCGAAGAGCGCGGCGCCGAGGTAGGCGGTGGGCGAACCGTTGTGGGGCGCCGCCAGGGTGACGAGCGTCTGCACGCGCCGGTCGCCCCCGAGACGCTTTACGTAGTACCGGCCGATGAGGCCGCCCTTGGAGTGGCCGATGATCGACAGGGGACCCAGATCGTAACGGCTGTAGAGCCGCTCGATCTTGTCGCGGACCTTCTCCGCGCACGCGTCGATGCCCTGGGTGTTGAAGGCGTCGAAGAGCCCCCCCAGGTTGATGGAGAAGACGCAGTACCCGTCGCGCCGCAGCCGCCGTTCGATGATCTCGAAGCTGCGCCGCGTCGCCAGGAACCCGTAGATGAGGAGCACCGGCCGCTCGCCGCGGGTGAAGTCCGTCCGGCGGACGACCTCGTTGCCCCGCCGGTCGAAGTCGAGGTAGCCCCTCGCGTCGAGGAGCACGCGGCGCGCGCGGCGCCAGAGGAGGCCGAGGTCGTTCACCGCGCCGATGGTAGCGCCATCCTCCCCTCGGGTTCAAAGGTCGAGGCGAAGAGCGGCTGCCCGGCCGTCAGGCCGCGGCGAGGCCCATCCCCGCTCTTCTGGGAGATCGCCTGCCCGGGTGGACACGCCCGTCTACGGCGCGCCGCCGTCTCCCTGCGCCCCGATGCACGTGCCGTCGAGGCAGCTCTCCCCGGCCGCGCACGCCGTCCCGCAGGTCCCGCAGTTCCTCGGGTCCGAGGCGAGATCCGGGCACGCCTCGCAGCTCCCGTCCGGGATGCAGTACGGGCTGAAGTCGGCGCGCCGGCACGAGGTGAAGCAGTGCCAGCCGCTCCCGCAATCGGAATCACTCGCGCAGTGGAACTTCTCGCCGTCGGGCGCGACGCTGTAACGGCAGGAGAGGAGGAAGAGGCCGGCGGCGAGGACGGCGCCCGCCCTCATGGCCAGTTCCAGAGGGCCGCCTTCGTCTCGCTCTCCGGCGCCTTCTGCCCTCCGGGTTGCAGCACCGCGAAGACGACGGCGACCGCCAGCGCAGCCCCGGCGCCCGCGAAGAGGTAGTTGGCGGTCCGCGCGTCGCCGAGCCCCTGGAGGGCCTGCGCCCGCGTCAGTCCCTGGTCGACGCCGTTCGCGTCGATCCGACCGACCCGGTGGTCGAGCGAGTTCGCCGTCCCGCCGAAGTAGAGGCCCGTCCCGAACGCCGCCGCGGCGACCGCGAGCGCGGCCCAGCCCGCCGGCGGCAGCAGCCCGCGCGAGGGGCGGCGGCGCTCGGCCTCCCCGACCGGTTTGCCGTGGCCGCCCGCGGGCACGAGCTTCTCGTCGAGCCGGACGGTCTCGCCGGGGCCGACCGTGAGCCAGCGCTCCACCGAGAGGTAGCCTTCCTCGCGGATCACGACCCGATGCTTGCCCGGCGAGACCTCCTCGCTCACCGCCCCGCCGGTGCCCGCCGGGGAATCGTCGATGGAGACGACCGCCCCGCCCGGCGACACGGTGACGGCGATCTTCCCGTTCGGCTCGGCCTGCCCTGCGAGCATCTTCGGGAGCGCTTCCTTCATGTCAGCCTCGAGGCGGCGCGACGCGATCAGGATCGAGCGGTCGAGGCTGGCCACCTGCCGCTGGTGGGCGGCGTCCAAGAGCCAGAGGTGGACCTCGTAGGCCGTGTCGCCCTGGGTGAGGGCGCCGCCCAGCACGAGGCCCGCGCCGAGCGGGGAGAGGACGCCCGCCCGGCAGGCCACGTCGGCGCAGGCGGCGAGCCGGGCGAGCGCGTCCCCGGGGAAGAGCCTGGCCGCGGCGTCGGGACCGATGACGCGGAAGCGGGGTGTGGCCGCCTTGGCGGCGATCGCCGAGATCTCGGCCGCGATCCCCGCGAGGTAGGGCGGGCTGTCCAGGGGGAGGAGGACGAGCGCCGGGGGCGCGGAGAGCGCCGGGGCGGCGAGGACGAGCGCGAGCGGGACGAGCGCGCGGGCGGCGCGGGAAGGGGGGAGGATCGTCATTGCCCCCGGTTTTATCATACGGAATGAGGAGTCGAGCGAGCGCTACCGCGCGGCCCCGAGGAAGGCCGCGGTCTCTCGCCAGAGGGTGGCCTTGAACCTCTCGCGGAAGAAGCCGAAGTGGCCCACGGGGCCGCCCGCGTCCTCGGGCCTGACCTCGCGCAGCGTCGCGCGCGCCCGCGGGTAGGCGGCGGTCATCGCGGCGACGCCCGCGACCGGCGCGTAACCGTCGTCGGTGAAGGCGAAGGAGAGCAGGGGCGCGGTGATCCGGCCATAGCAGGCCGCCGGCCGGTCTCGCGCGTAGGAGAGGACGTACTCACGACGCCGTCCCCAGGCGACCCACTCCCGGGCGATCCCGGCGGGCAGATCCTCGCCGCCGATCAGGGAGAGCGGCGCGTAGCCGAGCGCGCAGGTGAGGAGCGGCAGGCCGGCGTACCAGGCCGCGATCAGCGCGGCGCGGGCGGGGCCCCGGAAGTGGCCCCACCAGCCGTTCGAGCTGGCGACGAAGACGAGGCCCGCGAGCTTCTCGCTCTCGGGGGCGAGGCCGGCGATCTGCCCGCCGACGCTGTGCGCGACGAGCAGGCGGGGGAGCCCCGGCAGCCGCCGGGCGAGAAAGCGGAGCGCGCCTTCGAGGTCCTGCTCGCCCCACTCGTGGAGCGTCGCGCGATCGCCCCGCAGCGCGACGGCGGAGCCGCCGACGCCGCGATAGTCGAACGTCAGCGCCGTGAAGCCGCCCTTCGCGAGCCACTCGGCGAAGGCGGCGTAGTGGCGCTGCGGGACCCCCATCGCCGAGGCGACGGCGACGGCGGCGCGCGGGCGGCCGGCGGGGAAGAGGCGCGCCGCGAGCGGCCGGCCGTCGGCGGCGTCGATGCGCAGGGCGTGGGACAGGGCGCGCCACTCTACCGCGCCCGCGGTCCCCTGGCGAACGATCGCCGCCCGGGAGCGCGGCCAGTTCTCCGCCCCGCCGCCGATTCGTCTCGCCAAAAACCCGCGGAAGAGGTAGAGACGCGCCATGGACTTCGCGCTTCCCGAGCACGTCGTGCAGCTCACGCGGACCGTCCGGGAGTTCTGCGAGGCGGAGGTGGCGCCGCGGGCGCGCGAGTGGGACCGGACCGGCCGCTTCCCGGCCGAGACGGTGAAGAAGCTCGGCGAGCTGGGGCTCCTCGGCCTCTACGTCCCGGAGGAGTACGGCGGCGCCGGTCTGGACGCCCTCGCCGGCGCCGCGGTCATCGAGGAGGTCGCGCGGTGGGACGGATCGCTCGCCCTGACCGTCGCCTCCCACAACGGCCTCTGCTCGACGCACCTGCGCCTCTTCGGGAGCGAAGCGCAGAAACGCCGCTACCTCCCGCCGCTCGCGTCCGGCGCGAAGCTCGGCGCCTGGGCGCTCACCGAGCCTGGCTCGGGCTCGGACGCGGCGGGTCTCAGGACGGCGGCGGTGCGCCACGGGAGCGGGTGGAGGATCACGGGGACGAAGACGTTCATCACCCAGGGGAGCGTCGGCGACGTGATCGTCGTCCTCGCTTCGACGGCGCCCGAGAAGCGCCAGCATGGGATCACCGCGTTCGTGCTCGAGCCGGGCCTGCCCGGCCTCGAACGGCGGGCGCTGCATGGCAAGCTCGGCATGCGGGCCTCCGACACGGCGGAGCTCTCCTTCGACGGCGTCGAGGTGGGGGATGAGGCGCGGGTGGGCGAGGTGGACCACGGCTTCATCGACACGCTCCAGATCCTGGAGCGCGGCCGCGTGACGATCGGCGCGCTCGCGACGGGGCTCGGGCGCGGGGCGATCGAGCAGGCGGTCCGCTACGCGAAGGAGCGGACCGCGTTCGGCCGCCCGATCGCCGAGTTCGAGGCCCTCCGGTTCATGCTCGCCGACATGGCGATGGAGAACCAGGCGGCGCGGGCCCTCGTCCACCGGGCGGCCTGGCTCTGCGGGCAGGGGCGCCCCTTCGGGCGCGAGGCGGCGATGGCCAAGCTGTTCGCCTCGGAGGCGGCGATGCGCGCGTGCAGCCGCGCGGTCCAGATCCACGGCGGCTACGGCTACACCGACGAATTCCCCGTCGAGCGCTACCTGCGCGACGCGAAGCTCTGCGAGATCGGCGAGGGCACGAGCGAGATCCAGCGGACGGTGATCGCCCGGGCCGTGCTCGCGGGCTAGGAGACTGGTGGAAAATGGCTGCTGACTGCGAAAGTCGATCCCGTCGCTGCGACGGGTGGCCTCGTCGCTTCGCTGCAAGACGTACTGCAAAGAGTCCGTTTCCGCTCTTCACCCTTCGGGCGCCCGTCTCGCCTCGGTCTCGGCGCGCTCGCGGCGGCGCCCGTTGGACATTAGCCTCCTAGGGCCGGATTCCTCGTGGCCCGGCTCGACCTCCGAGAACCTCCCACCCCGCGGCGCGGGCTCACGGAGAATCCGGGTTAAGCGCTCATGAGCGGCGAGCGTCCAGCGGGAGATCACGGTGAGGAGCACGAGCGCCTCCCCGCGGGCGTCCGGCCCGTCCCTGCTCCCGGAGTCTCCCCTGACGCCGGGCAGGCGGCGCCCCCCGTCCCTGGCCCACCCCCGCGAGCGGGGGAGGAGCCGGGCCGGCGCGTCCTGGCGGCCCACCCGCGCGGCCCCCTCGCGCCCCGGGTCCTGCGAGGCGACGTGCGCGCGGCCTCGCGGCTCATGCGCGACGTGGACGACGGCCTGCCCTCGGCTGTGGCCGAGCTGCGCGCGCTCTTCCCGCATACGGGGCGGGCGGCGGTCGTCGGGCTCACCGGCGCTCCGGGCGCCGGGAAGAGCTCGTTGGCTGATCGGCTCATCGCTCACTGGCGGGGGCTTGGCAAGACCATCGGCGTCGTGGCGGTGGACCCCACGAGTCCGTTCTCCGGCGGGGCGATCCTCGGCGACCGGATCCGGATGCAGGAGCACGCGACCGATCCGGACGTCTTCATCCGGTCGCTCGCCACCCGCGGGGCGCTCGGCGGCTTGTCCCGCGCGACCGCCGACTCGGTCGCGATCATGGAGGCGATGGGCAAGGAGATCGTGCTCGTCGAGACGGTGGGAGTCGGCCAGGACGAGATCGACGTGGCCGGCCTCGCCCACTGCGTCGTGGTCGTGGTGGTGCCAGGGATGGGAGACGATGTCCAGGCGATCAAGGCCGGGATCCTGGAGGTCGCGGACGTCTTCGCGGTCAACAAGGCCGACCGGGAGGGGGCGGACCGGACGACCCGCGAGCTGCGGTCGATGATCGAGCTGCGGCGGGTCACGCAGGCTGCGCCGCCGCCCGGCGCGCCGGAGGCGTGGGAGCCGCCCATCGTCCAGACCGTCGCGACCGAGCCCCGCGGCATCGCCGAGCTGTCGGACGCCATCTTCGAGGAGCTCGCCTTCCTCGACCGGACCGGGCGGCGGGCGGAGCGCGACGCGCAGCGGGCCCGGACGGCCTTCCTCGCGCTCTTGCGCGAGCGGCTCCTCTCGACGGCGCTCGCGAAGCTCGCGCAGGAGCAGGGGCGGCTCGACGAGGTCGCGGGCCGGATCGCGGCGCGGCAGGCGGACCCCTGGGCGCTCGCGGCGGAACTCGCGGGAGGCTGATCTACGACTTGCGAGAATGCTCGTGCGGCACGAAGATTCTTGCAGGCTGAAGCGAAGGCGAGAGTCGATGGGGGGTGCGGGGGGAGCTAGGCTCCCCCTGCCAGAGGACCGCTGCCAGGCGGTCCGGAAGATGTAGCGCCGCCGAGCTCCTTGGCCGCGTTTGGTTGCGGCGGTGCTTGGCCGCGCTTCGAGCCTGTGAATCAATCCCCCGTCGCCAGACCGCCGATCCGGTCCCATCTGCTTCTGGGGCCCCATCGAAGATGGGGATGCGTCAACTGCGGCATACTCCAGTGAGCCCGTCTTGTTCCCGGTACGGCGTAGCGAGGCGTTCGAGACCGCAGCCGAGAAGGGCAAGCGAGAGCGACGACCGACGAGGCGTGCGTAAAGCACCTCCCCCCAAGTCGTTTGGAGGGTGGCAAGCCCCCCCTTCGCAGGCGCGGGATCGGACGCCGCAGCAGCCGGACCGTGAATAAGACGGGGTGAGTATGCCTCGTTGCCGCGCCTCGCATCTAAAGGACCGCCTCGACGGCCTGGCTCGGTCCGGGGATTAATTTACAAGCTCTGAGGTCTTTCTCGGACAGGACAGGCGCGAGACATGTACGCGACAATCGTGATGATGGCGCTCGCCACAGGCGGCGACCGGGTCGTGACCGGGAGCCTCTCGGTCCGGCCCGGCGAGACGGCGGGAGTAGTGGTCGCGGTCGGCGGGTCGATCGAAGTCGAGAGCGGTGGTTCGGCGCGGGACGCGATTGCCGTCGGCGGCTCGGTGCACCTCGGTCCGGGCGCGCGGGTCGCCCGGGACGTGGTGGCGGTCGGCGGCGGAATCCTGCTCGACCCGAACGCGCGGGTCGCCCGGGACGCGGTCTCGGTCGGCGGTCCGGTCCGGCTCGACGCCGGCGCGCGGGTCGGACGCAACGCGACGGCCGTCGGAGGGACGATCGAGCAGGCCCCGGGCGCCGCGGTCGGCGGCGACCACGTGAGCGTCGGGATGCCGGGCGCGGGCGCGCTCCTCGCCGCGCTCGGCGCGTCGTTCCTCTCGCCGCTCTTCGTGCTCGGTTCGGCGCTCGCCCGTTACATCGCTCTGCTCGTCATCGGCCTCGTCCTGCTCGCGCTCTGGCCCGGGCGAATCGAAGGGCTCGCCGACGGGCTGCGGCGCTCCCCGGGCCTCTCGCTCCTCGCCGGCCTCCTCGCCGCGGTCGCGCTGCCGGTCCTCGGCCTGCTCCTCTGCCTCACGCTGATCGGCATCCCGCTCGCCGTCCTCGAGGCACTCCTCGTGGCGTTCGGGACGGCCGCCGGCTTCTGCGCCCTCGGCCTGCTCCTCGGCCGCGCGCTGCCGATCGGCAAGGCGCCCAGGATCCAACTCGCGGCCGGGCTCGCCCTCCTCGTGATCGCGTTGGCCCTGCCGCTCCTGGGCTCCCTGTTCGCGTTCTTCTCCTGGCTCTGGGTCTTCGGCGCCCTCCTGCGGACCCGCTTCGGGCGGCCAGCGCCCGGCCCCCGGCCACCGTGAAGCCGTCGCCGACTTCCTGCCTTCCGCCCCTCCACGAGCGATCGGCCGGTCGGCTGAACGCGCGCCAGTGCGGCGCGGTATGCTAGGCCCGGTGCATTTTTCGACGAGCGGCGATCGGCTCCATGCCCGCGCCTAGGCGCTCGGCCCTCGTCGCGCTCTGGGCGCTCGCGGCGGCCTGCCACCCGCGGCCCAGCCTGCCGCCGCCGTTTCCCCTGGGCGGCGAACCCCACCAGGAACCCGACCTCGTGGGCGTCTTCCACGTGGTCCGGCCGGGTCAGACGCTCTGGCGGATCGCCCACGCTTACGGGGTCGGCGTGCGGGAGTTGGCGCGCATCAACGACCTGGGCGATCCGACCGAGCTTCGCGTTGGGCAAGCGCTCTACATCCCCGGAGCGACGGCCCTCATCGACGTGCCCGCGGGTCCGGTGGCCGCGCCCGCCCCGCCGAGCCACGCCCGCTTCCTCTGGCCCGTCGGCGGGATTCTCGTCTCGCGCTTCGGCAACCGCGGCGGCGAGCACCACGACGGGATCGACATCGCCGCGCCCGAGGGGACGCCCATCGACGCCGCCGCGGCCGGCACGGTCATCTTCGCGGGCACCCAGCATGGGTACGGCAACCTCGCGATCGTGGATCACGGGGGCGGCGAGGCGACGGTCTACGCCCACTGCGAGAAGCTCCTCATCCGCGTGGGCCAGAAGGTCTCCGCCGGCCAGGAGATCGCGCGCGTGGGCCGGACCGGCCGGGCGACCGGACCCCACCTGCACTTCGAGGTCCGGGAGCACGCTCGGCCGAGGAACCCGCTGCTCTTCCTACCGGACCCTGCCCGCATGGCCCTTCTCCGCCGGTGAGCGCGTGGGCGCCTCCGATCGACGGCTTCCGAGATGCCTCTTGCGGATAGGACCGATCGTAGGGTAGAGAGCTACCCAGGATGTCGGGCAACCGGCGTCCCGGCCGCCTCCCATCATCCCCCCCGTGATGGTGAGGCGGCTGTTTTTTGGGGTGGGAGCGGCCTCTTCGGCGCCGCGTCGCATCTGCCCGGCGGACCGCGCCGCCGCGGCCACCAGGGCGGATCTCCCCGGCGAACCGGTCGCCGATGGCGGCACCCGAATCGACGATCCCGTCGAGGACCTGAACCTGTTGGAGCCCCGGGGCCTCGGGGCGTTGCTCGTGGATCTCGTGACACGAGATTGAGGAGCCCTTGGGAACGTGAGGTGCGATGGAGGTGCGCGGGGTGCCGCGGGGAGTCGGGCCCTCCCTGGTCCCATCCGTGGCCTCGACCGGAGCTTCTCCCCCATATAGACTGCGCCCGTGAGTGACGTTCCCCAGGGGTCGCCCCTCCCGCTCCAGTCGCCGATCGATGGGATTCGCTTTGGCCGCTACGTGCTGCAACGGCAGATCGCGGTCGGCGGCATGGCGGAGATCTTCCTCGCCAAGCAGCAGGGGCCGGGTCGCTTCGAGCGGTCGGTCATCATCAAGCGCATCCTCCCTCACCTCGCGCGCGACCCGAAGTTCGTCGGGATGTTCCTGGACGAGGCGGCGCTCGCTGCCCAGCTCTCCCATCCCCATATCGCCCAGCTCTTCGATTTCGGGGAGGAGCAGGGCCACTACTACCTCGCGCTCGAGCTCGTCCGCGGCCCCGACCTTGCGTCGATCGTGGACGCCTGCCGGCGCCTCGGTCAGCCGCCGCCGACGGAGCTGTCGGTCCGGATGGTGTCGCAGATGCTGGAGGCGCTCCAGTATGCTCACAACGCTGTTGACGAGCATGGCCAGCCCCTGCGCATCGTCCACCGCGACGTCTCCCCGCAGAACGCGCTCGTCTCGCGCGCCGGCGGCGTCAAGGTCATCGATTTCGGCATCGCGAAGGCGGCGTCGGCCGTCCAGAAGACCGACGCGGGCGTCGTCAAGGGCAAGTTCAGCTACATGGCGCCCGAGCAACTCCGCGGCGAGCCGCTGGACGGGCGCTGCGACGAGTACGCCGCCGGGCTCGTCCTCTACGAGCTGCTCACGCTCCAGCCAGGCCTGCCGGGGGAAGGCCCGGGCGCGATCGCCGCCGCGCTGGAGGCGCGCATCGTCCCCGTCGAGCAAGTCCGGCCCGACCTGCCGCCCGCGCTCGTCGACGTGCTCGGCCGCGCGCTCCGGCCGCGGCGCGACGACCGCTTCCCGAACTGCGCCGCGATGGCCTCGGCTCTCGAGGGCGTCCTCGCCGGGGCCGGCGTCGTCGTGCAAGACCGGCAGGTCGGCGAGTACCTCGACCGGCTGGAGCGGGAGATCGGCGTCGGCTTGAGCCCGGTGGGCAGCGGGAGCGGGGAGAGAGTGTCCGGCCCGGTGTCCGCCGGCAGCGGCCCACACGACACCGCGATCAGCGACGCCTCGCTCTCCCGCGCCCGGGCGCCGATTCCGCTCGCTGCGCCCGCGGCTCCTCCGGCGGAGCCGGCGGCGGCGCGCTCGGCGGCGAGGCCGCTGCTCTGGGGCGTGCTCGTCCTGGCCCTGGCCGCCGCCGGGGTCGCCATCGTCTTCGCGCTTCGCGAGCGCCAGGAGATCCGCACGGTCGAGACCGAGATCCACGAGGTGGGGACGGTCGCGCCGAAGCCGCCGCGCCTGAGCGCGGGGGGCGCACCTGCCCAGCAGGCCGCTCCCCTGCCCGCCGTCCCGCGCGCCGAGCCGCCGGTCGCACCCGCGGCGGCCGAGACGCCGCACCCCGCCAAGGCCGAAACGGCGAGGACGACGCGACGGCGGCACGCGGCCGGCAACCCCCGCCGGGATGACTTGGAGACGACGCGGATCCCCCCTCGCGCCACGGCCAGTCCCGAGAGGGATCGCGAGACATCGAGGACGTCAGGCCCTGGTTTCAGGGGACCACGCGCAAAGCGGCCCGCCGCGGGCGCGGAGGGTCTGGACCCCGACTATGGCCATCAACCACAGGGCCCTGCTCCGTCCGCCTACCCGCAGCAGAATCCCTATCCGCAGCCCTACCCGTACTAAGCAGGAGGCGGGGCGAGGGCTTCTCATGGCCTTCGGGCGCGGATTCCGCTAGATAAGGATCCGGTGGCGGCCCGACGCGGGCCGCGACGATGAAGTTTACCTGCGGAACGAGGACGATCGACCATGGCGGAAAAGAAACAAGGGAGCAGCGCGCCCGCGGTTCCCGCCGCGCCCGCGGCGCTCGTGTCCAAGGAGGAGATCCCCCAGGTCCTGCCCATCCTCCCGCTGCGCAACTCGGTCTTCTTCCCGGGGGGCGTGCTGCCGCTCGCGGTCGGGCGCGCGAAGACCATCGCCCTCATCAAGGACGCGGTGCGCGACGATCAAGTGATCGGCGTGGTCACTCAGCGCCGCGCGGAGGAGGAGGACCCGAGCGCCGCGGACCTGCATGCCATGGGCACGGTCGCCCGGATCGTCAAGCTCCTCAAAATGGGCGAGGACAACTACTCGCTCGTCGTTCAGGGGCTCGCCCGCTTCAAGGTCCTCGACCTCGTCCAGGAGCAGCCTTACCTGAAGGCGCGGATCGATGTCATCGAGGACCAGACGCCGACCGACGACGTCGAGATCGAGGCGCTCGGCATCAACTTGAAGAAGCTGGCGCGCGAGGTCATCGAGCTGATGCCTGAGCTTCCGGCGGCCGCGACCGAGTTGGTCGAGAGCATCACCCACCCCGGCCACCTCGCGGACCTGATCGCCGCCAACGTCGACGTGCCCATCGAAGAGAAGCAGCAGGTCCTCGAGACCGTCGGCCTCAAGGCGCGCATGAAGCTCGTGCTCGAGCTCCTCAACCGCAAGCGTGAAATCCTGAAGCTCTCCTCGAAGATCGACTCGCAGGTCAAGGGCGAGATGTCCAAGACCCAGCGGGAGTACTATCTGCGCCAGCAGCTCAAGGCGATCAAGGAAGAGCTGGGGGAGATGGGTGAGGAGGAGGAGGAACTCGACGAATTGGGGGAGAAGATCAAGAAGGCCGGCATGCCGCCGGACGTTGAGAAGGTCGCCCAGAAGGAGCTGAACCGCCTCAAGACGATCCCCGCCGCCTCCAGTGAGTACACGGTCGCCCGGACCTACCTCGACTGGCTGACCGAGATCCCCTGGTCGAAGAAGACCGACGACAACCTCGATATCGAGAACGCGCGGGCGATCCTCGAGGCCGACCATTATGACCTCGAGAAGGTCAAGAAGCGCATGCTCGAGTACCTCGCCGTCCGCAAGCTGAAGAGCGACATGCGCGGACCGATCCTCTGCTTCGTCGGCCCGCCCGGCGTCGGCAAGACCTCGCTCGGCCAGTCGATTGCCCGGGCCATCGGCCGCAAGTTCGTCCGCCTGTCGCTCGGCGGCGTGCGGGACGAGGCCGAGATCCGTGGGCACCGGCGCACCTACGTGGGAGCCCTGCCCGGCCGGATCATCCAGTCGATGAAGAAGGCCGGGACCGCCAACCCGGTCATGATGCTAGACGAGATCGACAAGCTCGGCGCGGACTTCCGCGGCGACCCGTCGGCGGCGCTCCTCGAGGTCCTCGACCCCGAGCAGAACTACAGTTTCAGCGATCACTACCTCGACGTACAGTACGACCTATCGAAGGTCATGTTCATCGCCACCGCGAACCTGCTCGATCCGATACCGCCCGCCCTGCGCGACCGGATGGAGATCCTCGAGCTGCCCGGCTACACGTTCGAGGAGAAGATCCAGATTGCCAACCGCCACCTCGTGCCCAAGGAGCTGAAGGAGCACGGCCTTGCGCCCGATCAACTCCAGATCCCGGAGGAGATCCTCATCAAGGTCATCATGTCGTACACGCGAGAGGCCGGCGTCCGGAGCCTCGAGCGGCGGATCGCCGATCTGTGTCGGGCCGTGGCGGTCGACGTGGCGAGCGGCAAGGCCGACAAACGGACGATCGGGGAGAAGGACCTGGAGACGATGCTCGGCCCGGAGAAGTTTTGGAGCGAGGTGGCCGAGCGGGTCGAGGTCCCGGGCGTCGCCACGGGCCTCGCCTGGACGGCGGCCGGCGGGGACCTCCTGTTCATCGAGGCGACTCGGATGCCGGGAAAGGGATCGCTCACGCTCACCGGACAGCTCGGCGACGTCATGAAGGAGAGCGCGCAGGCGGCGCTCTCCTACGTCCGGAGCAATTCCGAGCCCTTGGGCATCCAGGGAAACTTCCTGGAGAAGCAGGACATCCACGTTCACTTCCCCGCCGGCGCCATCCCCAAGGACGGCCCGTCGGCGGGCGTCACGATCTTCACCGCGCTCACCTCGCTCCTCACGGGCATCCGCGTCCGTGGCGACGTGGCCATGACCGGCGAGGTCACGCTCCGCGGCCTCGTGCTGCCCGTCGGCGGCATCAAGGAGAAGGTGCTTGCCGCGCATCGGGCGGGAATCAAGCGGATCATCCTCCCCGAGCGCAACCGCAAGGACCTAGTCGACGTCCCCGAGCAGGCGAAGAAGGACATCGAGTTCATCTTCTGCTCGGCGATGGATGAGGTCCTCAAGAGCGCGCTCGAGACCCCGCCCGCCGCTAAGCCGGAGGGCGAGGGCGAAGGGGGCGGGAAGAAGAAGAAAGCTGCGAGCGCCGAGGAAGGGGCGGTGCGAGCGTAATCAGAACAGCGGAAAGCCCAGCTCGTGCAGGGCGTTCACGACGCGCAACAACGGTAGGCCGCGCGCATTGAAGAGGTCGCCCTCGATCCGCGAGAAAAGCTTCAGCCCCTGTCCCTCGACGCGGTAGGAGCCGAGGCAGCCCTTCCACTCGCCGGTCGCGAGGTAGCGAGAGAGTTCCTCGTCGGTGAAGTCCCGCAGGGTCAGGCGAGTCGCCTCGTGCTCGACCCGGAGCACGTGGCTCCCAACCACGAGCGCGACTCCGGTGATTAGCACGTGCGCCTTGCCGCGCAGCCGCGTGAGCTGCGCCCGCGCAGCCGCCTCGTCGGCCGGTTTCTCAGCGATCTCCCCCTGGATGACCAGCACCTGGTCCGCGCCGAGGACCAGCGCCTCCGGAAACCGCTTGCCAACCGTGCTCGCCTTGCCGAGCGCCAGCGTTTCGGCGAGGTCCGCGGGCGCGAGGCTGGGCGGGCGCGTCTCGACGAAGTCCGGCCTCACCGTGCGGAACGGGAGCCCGAGCGCCGCGAGCAGCTCCCGGCGAGTGCTCGAAGCGGAGGCGAGGATCAGCTCGCGCCCCGAGGCGGCCTCCGGCGGCGGAGCGCCGAGCAGCGTTCGGCGTCCCTTCGGCAGTCGGTTCTCGTCCATCCCGCCTATTCTACTCCGGGGCGCCAACTTTTGCCCGACCACCACCAGCCGGGACTGCGCGCCCCCTGCGGCTGGCCATTGCGCGGCGAACGGTCCAGCGCGCCCGCGCCGTGGCTCCCACACACGAAGGCCCCGGGAAGCACGGCTCCCCGGGGCCTTCGATTCCTTCCGCGGACCGCCCGCTTACATCGGGGGCATGCCGTGGGCGCCGGCGCCCACGGCCTTGTCCTCCTCCTTCGGCTTGTCCGCGATCATCGCCTCGGTGGTCAGCATGAGGGAGGCCACGCTCGCCGCGTTCTGCAGGGCGAAACGGGTGACCTTGGTCGGGTCGATGACGCCCGCCTTCATGAGGTCCTCGAAGTTGCCCGAGGCCGCGTTGAAGCCGAAGGCGTCCTTCCCTTCCTTGACCCTGTTGACCACGATCGAGCCTTCCCAGCCCGCGTTGGCAGAGATCTGGCGCAGCGGCTCCTCGAGCGCGCGGCGCACGATCTCGACGCCGAACTTCTCGCCCTCGGGCCACTCCTTGTTGTTGCCCCAGATCTTGGCGAGGCAGCGGATGTACGCGACCCCACCGCCGGGCACCACGCCCTCCTCGACCGCGGCGCGGGTGGCGTGGAGCGAATCCTCGACCCGGGCCTTCTTCTCCTTCATCTCGGTCTCGGTCGCCGCCCCGACGTTGATGACCGCTACGCCGCCGACGAGCTTCGCGAGCCGCTCCTGGAGCTTCTCGCGGTCGTAGTCGGAGGTGGTCTCCTCGATCTGCGCGCGGATTTGCTTGACCCGCGCCTCGATCGTGGACTTCTGGCCCGCACCGTCGACGATCGTCGTGTTGTCCTTGTCGACCACGATCCGCTTGGCGCGGCCGAGGTCCTTCAGGGTGATGGACTCGAGCTTGATGCCCAGGTCCTCCGCGATCATCTTGCCGCCGGTGAGCGTCGCGATGTCCTCGAGCATGGCCTTGCGGCGGTCGCCGAAGCCCGGCGCCTTGACGGCGCAGGTCGTCAGCGTGCCGCGCAGCTTGTTAACGACGAGCGTCGCGAGCGCCTCGCCCTCGACCTCCTCGGCCACGATCAGGAGCGGCTTGCCGGAGCGCGCCACGAGCTCGAGCACCGGGAGCAGGTCCTTCATGTTCGAGATCTTCTTCTCATGGATGAGGATGTACGCGTCCTCGAGGACCGCCTCCATCCGCTCTGCGTCGGTCACAAAGTAGGGCGAGAGGTAGCCGCGGTCGAACTGCATCCCCTCCACGACCTCGAGCGTGGTCTCGAGGCCCTTCGCCTCCTCAACCGTGATCACGCCCTCCTTGCCGACCTTCTCCATAGCCTCGGCGATGATCTTGCCGATCGTCTCGTCCCCGTTCGCCGAGATGGTGCCGACTTGGGCGATCTCCTTCGGGTCCTTGGTGGGCTTGGAGAGCTTCTTCAGTTCGGCGACCACATTCTCGACCGCCTTCTCGATGCCGCGTTTGATCTCCATCGGGTTGTGACCCGCGGCGACCAGCTTGCTGCCCTCGCGGTAGATCGCCTGCGCGAGCACGGTCGCGGTGGTCGTGCCGTCGCCGGCGACGTCGGACGTCTTGCTCGCGACTTCCTTGACCATCTGCGCGCCCATGTTCTCGAACTTGTTCTCCAGCTCGATCTCCTTGGCGACGGTGACGCCGTCCTTGGTGATCGTGGGCGAGCCGAACGACTTCTCGATGACCACGTTACGTCCCTTCGGCCCGAGGGTCACCTTGACGGTGTCCGCGAGCGTGTTCACGCCGCGCAGGATGGCTTCGCGCGCGCGAACGTCGAAAACGATTTCCTTCGACATGTTCTCGTCTCCAGTTCTGGTACGGTTGGGGGGTTAGCCTTCGATGACGCCGAGGACGTCCTCTTCACGAAGGATCAAGTGGTCCTCGCCCTCGATCTTGACCTCGGTGCCAGCGTACTTGCCGAAGAGAATCCGGTCACCGGCCTTGATGTCGAGCGGGCGAACCTTGCCGTCCTCGAGCACCTTGCCATTCCCAACGGCGATCACCTTGCCCTCGAGCGGCTTCTCCTTCGCCGTGTCGGGGATGATGATGCCGCCCTTGGTCTTCTCCTCCTCCGCGACCCTCTTGACGATGAGCCGATCCTGCAACGGACGAATCTTCATGTTCTCTCCTCTTCACTCCTCAGGTTGGTTCTTGAAGACTTCACGGCCGTGGGGCCACCCCGACGGCCGCTGGCACTCGGAGGTTCCGACTGCCAAACGTGGCGGCAATATAGACAGCTAACGAGCGACGTCAAGTCGGCCCACTCGGCTTGACAGGCGGCGGATGGGAGATTAGAGATCCTCCAAACTATGCAGCCGGTCGATGCCCTCATCGCCCACTGCCGCGCCCACGGAATGCGGATGACCGTGCAGCGGCGGGCGATCTTCCAATACCTCTGGGGGAACACGAAGCATCCCACCGCCGAGGAGGTTTTCCAGGCGGTCCAGGAGCGTTATCCAGGGGTGTCGCTCGCCACCGTGTACAACACGCTCGAGACGCTGACCCAGATGGGGGAGATCCAGCGCCTCGACCTCGGTGGTGCGGCCGAGCGGTTCGACCCCGACGTGCGGGTACACCACCACTTCACCTGCTCGGGCTGCGGGCAGGTACTAGATTACTTTGCTGTTCTGCCGGAGGATGTCTTTGCCGGGCCGCCTGGTGCACGCGTCGACCGCGTTCAACTGCACGCGGTCGGTCTCTGCGCGGATTGCCGGAAACTCCCCCTTCCTGGCGGCTCGGCGAAGAGCGCAAATCCGAACCTCTCCTCCTGAGCCGCGGGGGTCTTTCGGATCGGCGACGGCTGCGCCTCTGCCACGCCCTCTGCTCGTCGTTTCCCACGCTCTTCCGGATCGACGCGCTCGATCTCTCTCGGGAGGACGGATCTGGAAGGAACCCCGCGAGCCGTGCCAACGGCGCAACAGCCCGTCGTTGTAAGGTCGACCCGATCGGCGCGGGAGGATCTCCTGTGAGCGCCGGCGTCCCGCCGGCCTCCGCCCGCGATGAGGTCGATCAGATCGGCGATGAGGTCGATCGGAGTGGAGGGATGGTCGGCCCCAGGGGACGCGGTGACGGACAACCGGATTCTCCAGCAAGGACACGGAGATACCCGCGTGGATCTTACATGCAGGGAAGGGGACGATCCGGCATGGAACGACGGTTCTCCGGCAGGGAGGCACCGGTCCTCCGCCATGAACATGACTTCAGCGTCGATGAATGGAGCGATCTCCGCGAGGGACGCGCGTTCATCGGGGCAGCGGTGAGGGGGAGTCGGGTTCGCCGCCTGTCAGTTCTCACGAGCTAGGGACCCCTGAGGGGAAAGTTTCTCACCTGCTTTCCCCCCTTCCGGAGCTGAGTTTCTCAGCTGAATTCCCCCCCCCGTCCACGCGTGACAGACGCGACCGCTAA
>JAKAPL010000069.1 GCA_021807105.1 Myxococcales bacterium
GCGAGGCGTTCGAGACCGCAGCCGAGAAGGGCAAGCGAGAGCGACGACCGACGAGGCGTGCGTAAAGCACCTCCCCCCAAGTCGTTTGGAGGGTGGCAAGCCCCCCGCAGGAGGAAGGAGCGAGCACACCCCCCCATGTCGTTGTAGGGGTGGCAAGCCCCCCCTTCGGGAGGCGCGGGATCGGACGCCGCAGCAGCCGGACCGTGAATAAGACGGGCTGAGCGAGGGCGGCCTACATCAGCCCCGGCTTCCCCTGCTGGAGGCGCGCGAGCTCGGTCGCGAGGAGATCGGCGTGCTCCCGCTCCTCCGCGGCGAGCTCCCGGTAGAGTTGCTGTTCGACCGACCCGGTCCGGCACTGGGCCACCCGCTCGGAGAAGAACGCCACCGCCTTCTCCTCGAAGCCGATGGCGATCCGGAAGAGGTTGACCGGATCCGCGGGCTCGTTCACGAGGCCGGCGTAGACGGCCGCGCGCTCGATCGTGAAGCCGCCGGAAGGCTTGGGGATCCGGGCGTGGTAGCGCCGCGAGAGGGTCTCCATGTGCTCCTCCTCCATCCTGACGAACTTCCCGAAGAGCCGCTCCTGCTCCGGCGCCTTCGCCTCGCGGGCGGCCGTCCGGTAGAAGGCCTGGCCGCCCAGCTCGATCTCGAAGGCGGTGCGGATGGCGCTAAGCGCGGCGTCGTCCTCGAAGGAGCGGCCCGCCAGGGGGGCGAGCGCGCCGCCGCAGGAGGGGCAGAGGCCGTACGGGAAGGCGAAGCCCTCGCTCACCTTCGAGCAGGACCGGCATCTCCAGGCGAGCTGGGCGCCCGCGCAGCAGACGTACTCCTCCTCCTCCTCGATCGGCTGGTGGCACTTTGGGCACGCCTTGCCGGAGGCAGGCGGACGGAAGCCGGCGACGTCCTCCTTCGCCAGAGGCCAGCGCTTGCCGTTCTGCAGATAGGCGGCGATGGACTTCGCTGCTCGGCGGCCGGCGCCCATGGCGAGGATCACCGTGGCCCCGCCGGTGACGATGTCCCCGCCGGCGAAGACGCCGGGGAGACTGGTCGCCTGGGTGGAGTCGCCCTTGCCGTCGTCGGCGGCGATGTTGCCCCACCGGTTGACGGCGAGGCCGGGGGTCGACCGGGTCACGATGGGGTTCGCCTTGGTGCCGAGGGCGGAGATCACCGTGTCGCACCCGATCTCCTTGAACCGGCCGGTGGGCATCGGCTTGCGGCGCCCCTTCTCGTCGGGCTCGCCCAGGACCATCTCCTCGACCTTCATGCCGGTGACGTTCCCCTCGGGATCGGTCCGGATCTCCACCGGGGCGTGGAGGAAGAAGAACTCGATCCCCTCCTCCCGGGCGTGCCGGAGCTCTTCGACGCGCGCGGGGGCCTCGGCCTCGCTGCGCCGGTAGACGCAGCGCACGGTCGGAACGCCCAGCCGCTTGGAGACGCGGAGGCAGTCCATGGCGGTGTTGCCGGCGCCGACGACCACCACGCTCCGGCCCATGCGGATGGGCGTGTCCCGCAGCGGGAAGCGGTCGCCGCCCATGAGGTTCACGCGGGTCAAGAACTCGTTGGCCGAATAGACCTGGCTCGCCTGCTCGCCCGGGATTCCGAGGAACGCCGGCGCGCCGGCGCCGACGGCCACGAACACGGCGTCGAAGCCCTTCTGCTTCATCAGGTCGGGCACGGTGAAGGTCTTGCCGATGACCTTGTTGGTCTCGATCGTGACGCCCAGATCCTTCAGCCCCTGAACCTCGCGGTCGATGATCTCCCGAGGGAGGCGGAAGGACGGGATGCCGTAGTTCAAGACCCCGCCGACGACGTGGAGGGCCTCGAAGACGGTCACCTCGCAGCCGTACTTCGCGAGATCCGCGGCGCAGGCCAGGCCGGCCGGCCCCGAGCCGCAGATGGCGACCTTGCCCAGCGGCTTCGCGAAGCGGGGCGGGCCGTTCTTCTTCGGGGGAGCGTTGTCGCCGACGAACCGCTCCAGCCTCCCGATGGCCACCGCGTCCACCTTCTTGGCGATGACGCACTGCGCCTCGCACTGGCTCTCCTGCGGGCAGACCCGGCCGCAGATCGAGGGGAAGATGTTGGACTCGGCGATGGCGTCGCGCGCGCCTTCCAGGTCCCGGACCAGCAGGTGGCGGATGAAGCGGGGGATGTCGATCCCCACCGGACAGCCGGCGATGCAGGTCGGCTTCACGCACTGGATGCACCGCTCGGCCTCGTCGAGGGCGTCCTCGAACGAGTAGCCGAGGTTGACCTCCTGGAAGCCGCGGGCGCGCTCCAGCGGGTCGCGCTCGGGCATCCGGGTCTGGTGGGGGGGGAGGTCCTTGATCTTCTTGTAGTTGCGCTTCTTCTTCTCGAAGAGCTGCTCCTCCAGGTTGCAGACGTGAGCGTAGTCCGCGGCGGCGTGCGCCTCCTCGCTCTTGAAGCGTCTCTGGCGAACCAGGAGCTCCTTGAAGTCCACCTGGTGGCCGTCGAAGTCCGGACCGTCGACGCAGGCGAACTTGACCTCCTTGCCCACCGTCACCCGGCAGCTCCCGCACATGCCGGTGCCGTCGACCATGATGGAGTTCAGGCTGACCAGGGTCTTGACGCCGAAGGGGCGCGTCACCTCGACGCAGGCGCTCATCATCGGCAGGGGGCCGATCGCCACGACCCGATCGGGCTTCTGCTTCTCGATCAGCTCCCGCAAGGCCACGGTGACCAGGCCCGGCTTGCCGTAGCTGCCGTCGTCGGTGCAGACCACCAGCTCGTCGGAGTACTCGCGGAAGCGCTCCTCCCAGAAGACGAGGTCCTTGTTGCGGAAGCCGATGATGGATGTGGTCTGGTTACCGGCTTCCTTGAACGCTCGAAGCTGCGGGAAGACGGGGGCGACGCCCAGGCCGCCGCCGACCAGGACCACCCGTCCGGCCTTCTCGACGTGCTGGGCGAGCCCCAGCGGGCCGACGAAGTCGTCGAAGGCGTCGCCCTCGCGGTAGCGCTCCATCATCTCCCGGGTCGTCTTTCCCAGCGCCTGGATCACCATGGTGACGGTGCCCTTCTGGCGGTCGAAGTCGGCGACGGTCAGCGGCACCCGCTCCGAGCCTTCGTGCAGGCGGACCATGACGAAGTGGCCGGGCTGCGCGGCGGCGGCGACGTCGGGGGCGTGGACCTCCCAGAGGAATGTCGTGTCTGAGAAGAGCTGGCGGCGGAGGATGGGGTACATGGCGGCGGCGGATCCTCGGGAACGGGAGACCTACCCTGCGGCGGCCGCTAGGTATCTCCGCGCGTCGGGAAACGTCAAGGCGCGGCCCCCCGCGAGGAGCCGCGTCGGGTCACTCTTCCGGCCGCGATGGCGATTCGGCGGCGAACGAGAGCTCGCGCCGGAGGGGTGGAAGTCGAATTGCTCCGCCGTTGGCAACCGGCTCTCCATGTTCTCCGGGCGGCATCGTGTGGGGATAGGTCCCGGTCATCAGAAAGGCGCCCTGGTGCTCGACCACCGCTCCGAGCAGCGCCACGCGCTTGCTCACTCCCCGCGAGCCCATCTTCTCCTGGACCCGCCGGCGCTCCCCGGTGAGCAGATCTCGGAGGTCCAACGTCGCGCCGGGCGCGAAGTCCTCGACCTCGGCGTTCGAGGCGGCGGCGTGCGCCGAGAGACCGGCGCCCGCGGATCCGTACGGCATGCGCGCCCGCACCTCGATGCCGCCCCGGTACGACGCGGTCGCCTCGACCGATCGGCCCCTGGCGATCTCCTCGCCGTGGGCGCCGAAGAGCTTCGCGAGCGCGGTCGCGGCGAGCACGTCGAGGTCGCGTGCCTCCATCGGGTGGAGGACCCCGTCCTGGTCGATCCGCCTCGGGAAGGGGTAGGCGTCGGGGGCGGCGAGCGGCCAGCCATGGGATGCCACTTCACGAACCATCCGCCTCGGCACGTCGCGGTGTGCCTCAAAGTTGAGCGTGAGTTGAGCGGTCCCGAGATCGACGGGACCCCCCTCGGGCAGCCCCTCCCTGGTCGCCTCCAGGCATGCCTCGAATGAGGGGGACCGGTGCGCTGGCCCTTTCCGGAGAAAAGTCGATCAGCCGCGCGCGGCGGGGCTCTCTTCGCCGGCGCGCTCCTCGGCGCTGCGCAGGCCGAGGTCCTTCATCTTGGTCTGGAGCGTCTTGCGGCTGATCTTGAGCCGGTCGGCGGCCTGGGTCACGTTGCCGCCGGTCTCCTTGAGCACCCGGGTGATGACGTCCCGTTCGACGGCCTCGCCGGCCTCGCGAACGAGATCCTTGAGCGAGGCCCCCTCCCGCAGCATCGGCGGCGTTCCCGGCCGGAGCCCGCCGGCCTCCTCGGGCGCGCGAGGGACGCCGGCGCCCTCCGGCGGCGGGGTCACCCGCTCGCGGAGCTCCTGGGGGAGGTTGTCCTCCTCGATCGTCGGCCCCTCCGCGAAGATCACGAGCCGCTCCATGAAATGTTCCAGCTCACGGATGTTGCCCGGCCAGGAGTAAGCCGCCATGAGCTCGAGACAACGAGGCGAGAGACTCCGCACCGCGCGCTTGAGCCTCCGGTTGTGCTTCTCGAGGAAGTGCTCGACGAGGAGCGGGATGTCGCTCGCCCGCTCCCGCAAGGGCGGCAGGGTGATCGGGACGACGTTGAGGCGGTAATACAGATCCTCTCTGAATTTGTGGTCGCGGGCCTTCATCTCGAGGTCGCTCGCGGTGGCCGCGACGAGCCGAACGTCCACCCGGATCGTCCGCAGCCCGCCCAGCCGCTCGAACTCTCCCTCCTGGAGGACGCGCAGGAGCTTGATCTGGATCTCGGCCGGCACGTCGTCGATCTCGTCGAGGAACAGCGTGCCGCCGTCGGCCAGCTCGAAGCGGCCGGGCTTGGAGGTGACCGCGCCGGTGAAGGCGCCCTTCTCGTAGCCGAACAGCTCCGACTCGATGAGGTTGTTGGGCAGCGCGGCCAAGTGCACCTTGATGAACGGACGATCGCGACGCGACGACAGGTCGTGGAGCCGATGGGCGACCAGCTCCTTGCCCGTTCCGCTCTCGCCGTTGATGAGGACCGTGGAGGGGCTGTCGGCGACCTTGTCGATCCGCTCGAGGATCCGGCGGATCGGCTCCGATTGGCCGATGATCTGCGCGCGCCCCTTCTCGTCGGAGACGACGCGGGCGGCGCCGAGCTGCCGGGTGCGCGTCGCCTTGTCGATGGCCCGCTTCAGCTCGGCCTGCTCGAAGGGCTTGGTGATGTAGTCGAACGCGCCGAGCTTGAGCGCCTCGACCGCGCTGTCGATCGTGCCGTGGGCGGTGATGACGATGACCGGGACCTCGGGCGAGTTCGCGAGCACCCAGCGCAAGAGCGAGAGGCCGTCGCGCCGGGGCATGACGAGATCGGTGACGACGACGTCCGCGCCGTCCTCCTCCAGCGCCGAGACGGCCGCCTCCCCGTCGGAGACGGCCGCGACCTCGTACCCTTCGCGCTCGAGGGTGGCGGCCAGCACCTTGCGGAGGTTCGCCTCGTCGTCGACGATCAGGACCCGCGGGACGTGCGCCATGGACGCCCCGGTCTACGCCAGGCGACGAGGGTGGTCAACGGCGGGCGGTGAGGGCGCGGGAGGCCGGTTATCCGCCGCCCCCGCTCCCGCCCACGGGAGACGAGGGACAGCAGTAGTACGTAAAAGAGCCGCAGCCCGCCACGGCAGATGAAGAGCACCACGAGAGCGGATTCCCTTCCGTGGCGCAGGCTGCGCTCTCGGTCGTCTTGCAGCAGATGCGCGCGGACGCCCCCACACCTGATTGGCACCTGAGGCCGCATGCGGCGGGACCGCAGTCCGTGTCCGACCCGCACCCGGCGCCCTCGTTGGTCGGGCAGGGCGTGCAAAGATTCTGCTGACAGGAGTTGCCCGGGCAGCAATCGGCGTCGTACAGGCATGGGGCCGACGAAGGGGCGCAGCAGGAGTGCCCGTTCGGACAGGATTTGTCGGGGGGGCCGACGCAGGCGAACGGACTGTGGCAGTGGCGCGCGTCTGTGCAGCAGCCCCCGAGATCCACGCTGCCCGACGTGCTGCCGCTGGAGGAAGAGGAGGAGCAGCCGCAGGGGGGGCAGACCCAGCCGCCGTCCACGCATGTCGGGCCAGAGCCGGATCTGGCGCATGTCGCGCAACCCGCGCACGCCGGCGTGCCTTGGCAGCCCGAGCCGCCGGATGTGGACGAGGTGCCGCCGCTCGAGCTGCTCGAGCCTCCGGGCGGCGGGCAGGAGACGCCGGGGTGGACGCACAGGAGATCCATGTTGCAGACGAACGGGCCTGGGCAGGGGTCGCCGGGCCCGCAGGTCAGGACGCAGTCGGCCGGGTCCCGCAGGCAGCCGGCGCCGAGGAGCGCGAACGCGACGAGGGCGGGGTAGGGGCGCATCACCATGTCGCCACGGCTCCCACCGCCGCGCCCAAGGCCACGGCGAGGCAGACGAAGCCCGCGAGCTCCCAGCCCCGCGCGGAGGCCTGGTCCTGCCGGAAGAGCGCGGCGTCGGTGCTGCCCGGGGCCAGGCCGTTCGAGAAGTTGTTGAAGCTCGATACATTCAGGGCCCCGGCGACCGCAAAGCCGCCCGCGACGAGCGCCCCAGCGCCGAGCCCGATCGCGAGCGCCCGCGGATGCTTCGCCGGCGTGGGCGCCCCGGTGACCGCCGCGGCGGGGGCGGGCTCGGCGATCGCGGCGGCCGGCGCGGGTCTCCCCGGCGCCGGCGCGGCCGGCGGCCTGGGCCTCTCGGCGGGCGGCGCGGGGGAGGGCGGCTGCTCGACGAGGATCGGCGCGGGCAGCGGCGCGGCCTCCTGCTTTTTCCTCATCTCGGCGATGAGCTGCTCGACCATCGTCCGGTTCGGCGCGTCCGGCTCACCCCGCAGGTAGCCGCGGTAGAAGAACTCGGCTCGCTCCCAGTGGTGGAGGGCGCGGTGGATCTGGCCCAGGTCGAAGAGGAGCGCCGGCTTCGCGTCGAGCTTGTAGGCGGCGGTGGCCTCGCGCAGCGCCGAATCGAAGTCGCCGACGTTGTAGTCGGTGATCGACTGATGGGCGAGCCGCTGCGCTTCCTTCCTCGCGGCCGGGGAGACCGAGAGGACGAGGGCGAGGAGGAGGAGCACGGCCCGACTCTACCACGGACGGGGCGGCGCGCCAGCAATCGGCAGCGGCAGTTTTCGTTCGCGGCGAGGAGCGTCCGGTGTGCTATACGTAGGACGCTGCGCATGGCACGCCCCAGCCCCGATCCCGCTCCCGCTCCCGATCCGCCGGCCGCGCCGGACAGCGACCCGCGCGCCCGCCTCGAGGAGATGGACCGGCTCGCGCTCCTCGGCGGCGGCGAGGAGCGGATCGGGAAGCAGCACGAGGCGGGCAAGCTCACCGCCCGCGAGCGGATCGACCTGCTGCTCGATCCCGGCAGCTTCGTGGAGATGGATAAGTTCGTCACCCACCGCTGCGCCGACTTCGGGATGCAGGAGAAGAAGATCCTGGGCGACGGCGTCGTCACGGGGTACGGCCTCGTCGAGGGGCGGCGCGTGTTCGTCTTCGCCCAGGACTTCACGGTCTTCGGCGGCTCGCTCTCGGGAGCCTACGCCCAGAAGATCTGCAAGGTCATGGATCTCGCCGCGCGCGTCGGGGCGCCGATCGTCGGCCTCAACGACTCGGGCGGGGCCCGGATCCAGGAGGGGGTCGAGAGCCTCGCCGGCTACGCGGACATCTTCCTGCGCAACACGCTCGTCTCGGGGGTGGTCCCGCAGCTCTCGGTGATCCTCGGCCCCTGCGCGGGCGGCGCGGTCTACAGCCCGGCCATCACCGACTTCGTGATCATGGTGAAGGACACGAGCTACATGTTCATCACCGGCCCCGACGTGATCAAGACGGTCACCCACGAGGAGGTGACGAAGGAGGCGCTCGGGGGCGCGGTGGCCCACAACACGAAGAGCGGCGTCGCCCACTTCGCCGCGGACGACGAGGCGGGCGCGCTGCGGATCGCCCGCGAGCTGCTGTCGTTTCTGCCCGGCAACAACGCCGAGGACCCGCCGCTCGCGGCTTGCGACGACGATCCGGCGCGGGAGGACCAGGCGCTGCGAAGCCTCGTCCCCGAGAGCCCGAACAAGCCATACGACATCGTCGAGGTGATCCGCGCTGTCGTCGATGATCGGCATTTCTTCGAGGTGCAGGGCCACTGGGCGCGCAACATGGTGATCGGCTTCGCCCGCCTCAACGGCCGGCCGGTGGGCATCGTGGCGAACCAGCCCGCGGTGCTCGCCGGGTGCCTGGACATCGGCGCCTCGGTCAAGGCCGCCCGCTTCGTCCGCTGTTGCGACTGCTTCAACGTGCCCCTCGTGACGTTCGTGGACGTGCCGGGGTTCCTCCCGGGCACCGACCAGGAGTGGGGCGGGATCATCAAGCACGGGGCGAAGCTCCTGTTCGCCTTCGCCGAGGCGACGGTGCCCAAGGTGACGGTCATCACCCGCAAGGCGTACGGCGGCGCCTACGACGTCATGGCGAGCAAGCACATCCGCGCCGACGTGAACCTCGCCTGGCCGACGGCCGAGATTGCCGTGATGGGGCCCGAGGGGGCGGTCAACATCGTCTTCCGTGGTGAGCTCGCCGCGGCGGAGGACCCGGCGGCCGAGCGCGGGCGGCTCGTGCGCGAGTACCGCGAAAAGTTTGCGAACCCGTACAAGGCGGCGGAGCTCGGCTACGTGGACGAGGTGATCCTCCCCGAGCAGACGCGGGGTAAGCTTGTCCGCGCCCTCGAGATGCTCGCCGGCAAGCGGCAGGAGAACCTGCCGCGCAAGCACGGGAACATCCCGCTGTGAGGGACGCGTTCGAGCCCCGATCGCGCACCCTGACGGACCCCGAGCCGGGATGACGATGACGACGATGACCGAGGAGAGGACGAAGGAATCGAGCCCGTCACGGAGTCGGGTCGAGAGTCCCGGATTCGCGGACTCGGCCTCCTTAAGCTCCGGCCGTGGGCCGCAGCCCAACGCGCGTGCAGCCGGCCTCGCCGGCCTGACGGTTCGAGTCGCTGACCCGACTTGACGTGTCGCTGGCCGGACTCGTCGAGTCGCTCGGCGGGACTCGACCCACGAAATCCAGTCCGTGACGGATGTCGGAGGGCGTGGTAGATCCTCCGCATGGCGGAGTTGGTCTGGGAAGGGCGGTGCCGCGACGGCAAGCGCGTCGCGCCGGTCCGGATCGAGTTGCCGTTGTGCGCGCTGGTTGGAGGAGCCCGCGCTCCGGTATGACCCCCCCACGCGCCGGCAGGAAGACCCCACGCGCCAGTCTGGCCGCTGAATCGTCCAGCACCTTGGCGGGGAACGGCCATGGGCCGGCCTTGCGGCGTGAACCGGCTTCGCCTGTAAGACGGGCTCCCGGGCGCGAGGCCGCGCTGTCGATAGAAAGCCCTTCGCGGGCGGCTCAGGCGGCGTTCGTGAATTACGGAGTCGACATCGAGGGCACTTCCCGCAGCCTGCCCCCCGCCGGGGGAGAGGGGGGGGGGAGTGGACCACGCGATGGACGGGTAGCGGCTCCGTTGTTCCTGCCCGGCGCCTCACGAGGTGCTGCACTCGGGGCGTTCGAGCAGCTCCCGGGGAGACCCGCGCTCTCCTTTCACGGTGTCCTCGGCGATTCGCGGGCGAACCGCGGGTCGCCGCGGGAGACCGCGAACCTGACTTCACGGTGGTTCTGCGAGAGCGACGAGACGCCGTGGAGGAAGGCTATCCAGCCCTTTGCCCCGACCGGGTGGTAGAGCGCCGTGGCGTCCATCCGCAAGGTCCTCATCGCGAACCGGGGCGAGATCGCCTGCCGCATCATCCGGACCTGCCGGGAGATGGGGATCGCGACCGTCGCGGTGTACAGCGACGCCGATCGCGCCGCCCTGCACGTGCGGATGGCCAACGAGGCGTACCGCGTCGGGCCCGCGCCGGCCCGGGAGAGCTACCTCGATGGCGGTGCGGTGATCGATATCGCCCGGCGCGCCGGCGCCGACGCGGTCCACCCGGGTTACGGGTTCCTCTCCGAGAACGCGGCCTTCGCGTCGGCCTGCGCGGAGGCGGGGCTCGTCTTCATCGGGCCGCCGCCCGCCGCGATGGAGGCGATGGGGGTGAAGACCGTCGCCCGCGAACGAATGCGGCAGGCCGGGGTGCCCGTCGTGCCGGGCAGCCCGGGACCGGTCACGGACGAGGGCGAGGCGCTGCGGCTCGCCCGCGGGATCGGCTTCCCGGTGATGCTCAAGGCCGCGGCCGGGGGCGGCGGGAAGGGGATGAGGAAGGTCGACGGCGAGGCCGGCTTCTCGGCCGCGTTCCTCGCCGCCCGCCGCGAGACGCAGGGGGCCTTCGGCGACGACCGCGTCTATCTGGAGAAGTACCTCGACGAGCCGCGCCACGTGGAGATCCAGCTCTTCGCCGACCGCCACGGGAAGACCCTCTGGCTCGGCGAGCGCGAGTGCTCGGTGCAGCGGCGCCACCAGAAGGTGATCGAGGAGACGCCGTCGCCGATCGTGGACGAGGGCATGCGGCGCCGGATGGGCGAGGTCGCGGTCCGCGCGGCGCGAGCGGTCTCCTACGCCGGAGCGGGGACGGTCGAGTTCCTCGTCGATGCGCGGCGGGACTTCTATTTCCTGGAGATGAACACCCGCCTCCAGGTCGAACACCCGATCACCGAGTGGTGCACCGGGCTCGATCTCGTCCGCTGGCAGATCGAGGTTGCCGGGGGCGGGGCGCTGCCGTGGGCGCAGGAGGACGTGCGACCGCGCGGCCACGCGATCGAGGCGCGGGTCTACGCCGAGGACCCCGCGCGCGGCTTCCTCCCCTCGCCGGGCCGGATCAAGGCGCTGCGCGTCCCTTCCGGCCCCTGGGTGCGCGACGACGGGGGCGTCTACGCGGGCTACACGGTCCCGATCCACTACGATCCGATGATCAGCAAGCTCTCGGCCTGGGCGCCGGACCGCGCGATCGCCATCGACCGGCTGCGGCGGGCGCTCTCCGAGTACCTCGTCCGGGGCATCACGACCAACGTCCGCTGGCTGCGGCGGGTGCTCGATCACCCGGACTTTCGCGGCGGCCGGTACGACACCACCTTCCTCGCGCGCCGGGCCAAGGAGCTCGCGACCGACCCCGATCCCGCGCTCGCCGAGACCGCGCTGCTGGCCGCGGCCGCGCACGCGTTCGCCCGCGACGAGGAGCGGGCGCGGCAGCTCACGGGGTTGCGCGTGCAGGGAGGCGACGCCTGGAAGCTCGCCGGAAGGCGGAGCGCGCTCGCCCGCGGGAGCTGGAGCCGATAGTGCGCTACCAGGCCACGCTGTCGGGCAGGAGCCGCGACCTCACCGTCGAGCGGGACGGGGATCGGCTGCGGGTGACCCTCGAAGGGAACGTGCACGAGGTCGACGCGCTGCGGCTCGCCGACGGCGGGATCAGCCTCCTCATCGACGGGCGGTCGTTCGCCGCCGAGTTCGAGGAGAAGGGGGACGAGGTCGCGGTCCTGCTCAAGGACAGCGTCTTCACGGTCGACATCGCCGACGAGCGGCGCCTGCGCCTGCGCGCCGCCGCGGGGAGGCTCGGCGCCGACGGGCCGCAGGACGTCCTCGCCCCCATGCCGGGCAAGGTCGTCCGCGTCCTCGTGAAGGGCGGCGACACGGTCGCCGAGGGGCAGGGGCTGGTCGTCGTCGAGGCGATGAAGATGGAGAACGAGCTGCGGGCGGCCCGCGCGGGGAAGGTCGCGCAGGTCGCGGTCACGGAGGGCACGGCCGTCGAGGCCGGCGCGCGGCTCTGCCGCATCGAGTAGGGGCCGGTGCGGCCCGCCGCGCAGGCGCCCGGGCGCGCGCGGCGGGAGAGGTCTCCGCAACGGCCCCCGGGCGCGGTAAGATGGGCACCGTGGCCGGCGACGGAGCGAGCGAGGCAATCCGGGCGGCGCGGGAGCGCTGGCTCGCGGAGGTCTTTGTCCCCTCGGTCGAGAAGGTTCCCGAGCGGCAGGAGCGGTTCGCCACCACGAGCGGGATCGAGCTGCCCCCCGTGCTCGATCCCGAGGCCGCGCCCGCCGAGGAGTTCCCCGCGAAGATCGGCTGGCCGGGCGAGTACCCGTTCACCCGTGGCGTGCAGCCGGCGATGTACCGCAGCCGCCACTGGACGATGCGCCAGTACGCGGGCTTCGGTACGGCCGAGGAGAGCAACCGGCGCTACCGGATGTTGCTCGCCGCCGGCCAGACGGGCCTCTCGGTCGCCTTCGACCTGCCGACGCAGATGGGGAGGGACTCGGACCACCCGCGCGCCGGCGGGGAGGTGGGGCGGGTGGGCGTCGCGATCTCGACGATCGACGACATGGAGGCGCTGCTCTCGGGCCTGCCGCTCGACCGCGTCTCGACCTCGATGACGATCAACGCCACCGCGTCGACCCTGCTCGCACTCTACGGGGCGGTCGCCGCGCGGCGCGGTGTGCCGCTCGCGAAGCTCTCGGGCACGGTGCAGAACGACGTGCTCAAGGAGTACATGGCCCGCGGGACCTACATCTTCCCGCCGGAGGGGTCGCTGCGGATCGTCACCGACATGTTCGCGTTCACCGCGGCGAGGATGCCCCGCTGGAACCCGATCTCGATCTCCGGCTACCACATCCGCGAGGCCGGTTCGACGGCGGTGCAGGAGATCGCCTTCACCCTCGCCGACGGCATTGCGTACGTGGGCGCGGCGGTCGCGGCCGGCCTCGACGTGGACGTCTTCGCGGGGAGGCTCTCCTTCTTCTTCAACGTCCACAACAACCTGCTCGAGGAGGTCGCGAAGTTCCGCGCCGCCCGCCGGCTCTGGGCGAGGGTCATGCGCGAGCGCTTCCGGGCGCGCGACCCGCGGAGCTGGGCGCTCCGCTTCCACGCGCAGACCGCGGGCAGCACGCTCACCGCGCAGCAGCCCGAGAACAACGTCGTCCGGGTCGCGCTCCAGGCTCTCGCGGCGGTGCTCGGCGGCTGCCAGTCGCTGCACACGAACGGCCGCGACGAGGCGCTCTCCCTGCCGACCGAGGAGTCGGCGAAGCTCGCGCTGCGCACCCAGCAGATCATCGCGCACGAGAGCGGCGTCGCCGACCTCGTCGATCCACTGGGCGGCGCCTACGCGATCGAGCGGCTCACCGACGAGCTGGAGGCGCGGGCCGAGGATCTCCTCCGGCGCATCGACGAGCTGGGCGGCATGGTGCGGGCGATCGCCGAGGGGTTCCCCCAGCGGCTGATCCAGCAGGCCGCCTACGACGAACAGCGGGCGCTCGAAGCGGGCGGTCGGGTGGTCGTCGGCGTCAACCGCTTCGTCGAGAAGGCCGGCGTCGTGCCGCCGCTCTCGAAGCTCGATCCCGAGCTGGAGGAGCGGCAGATCGAACGGCTGCGCGCCTTCCGCGCGGCCCGCAACGGGGCGGAGGCGGGGGCGGCCTTGCGCGCCGTGGAGGCCGCCGCGCGCGGCCGTGAGAACGTGATGCCCTCCATCCTCGCCGCGGTGGAGGCCCGGGCGACGCTCGGGGAGATCTCCGACGCCCTCCGGACGGTCTTCGGCGAGTACCGGGAGAAGGTGGTCCTCTGAATGGAAACCGACGCGCGCCTCTGGATTCGCGACCCGACCGGGAGGACCTGGGGGCCGCTCGGGGTCCCGACCCTGCGCCTGATGATCGAGCAGGGGATCATCGCGGCCCCCTACGGCTTATCCCCCGATGGGATCGCCTTCCAGGCGGGGAGCCTCGACCTGCTCCACGCGCTCGCCGCCGAACAGGGGGCCGCCGAGCCGCCGGTCCTCGTCCCCGTCGACGAGGTCGCGGGCGAGGCGGCGCTGGAGCCGGTGGGCGAGCCGCTCGGGACCCCGATCGCCGTCGCGCCGCCGTCGCTGCATCGCCTCCAGGCAGCCCCGCCCGAAGGGCGCCTCGAGGACGTCTCGGCGATGCGGCTCTACTACCTCATCGCGGCGGCGGAGAGCAGCGGCCTGCTCATCCTCGACGACGGCCCCGCGCAGGTCCGGATCTGGTTTCGGCAAGGGAGGCCGCACGCGGTGGAGAGCCGGAGCCAGGACCTCGGCCTCTGGCTGGTGGAGCGCGGCGTGGTCGGCAGGGAACAGGTCTCGGCGGCCGCGCAGAAGTCGCCCGCCGATCCGGTCGGCGCGCTCATCGGCGCGGGCCACCTTTCGCCGGCGGCGGCCTTCCCGCTCATCCAGCAGCACGCGGAGACGGTCCTGCTGCACGCCCTCCTCCTGATGGAGGGGCCCTTCGCGTTCGACGCGGCGGCGCGCCCCCCGGCCTCAGGCTTTCCGCTCGGCGACCGCTGGGAGATCCTCACCAAGACGGCCCGCCGGCTCGCCGCGCTCACGACTCAGGTCCGGCTCGCGAGCGCCGAGCCGTTCGTGCCGCGCCTCGTCGGCTCGGTCACGGACCTGCGGCTCACCGCGCAGGAGCTGCGGCTCGTGGGCAAACTCGACGGGAGCCGCACGCTCGCGGCGATCCTCGAAGAGGCGCCCGGGCTGGAGGGCGATCAGCTTCGACGGCTCGTGGTCCTCCTGTGGGAGATCGACCGGCTCGCCTGGGAGGGCGCGCCGCTGACCGAGGGCGGGGAGGCCGCCGCGGAGGCGGAGCCCGAGCTGGCGCAGGAGCCAGAATCCGAGTCGCTCACCGACGAGATCGCAGAGCCGGTCCCGGAGGAGGCGGAGCCGGTCGCCCCCGAGATGGAGCCTCCTCCTCCGCCCCCCGCGACCCGGGCGACCCCGCTCCCGAGGCCGGCGCGCAGTCAAAGCCAGCCGCCCAGGCCCGCGACCGCGCGCCCGACGACCCAGCCGCCGAAGCCGGCTCCGGCGGGCCGGGCGACGCCGTTGCCGCGCCCCGCGGCCACGCGTCCCACGACGCAGCCGCCAAAGCCCGCACCCGCGGTTGCACGTTCGACGACCCAGCCGCCGAAGCCGGCGCCCGCGCCGGTCCGCCCCGCGACGCAGCCTCCGCAGCCCGCGGCCGCGCGCGTCCGGCCGCCGTCGCAACCTCCGAGGCCCGCGGTGATCGCGCCGCCTCCTCCCGAGCCGGCCCCCTCGATCGCCGCGCCGCCGCCCAGGCCGCCGCCCGCGCCCACCCCCCCTCTCGCGCCCGCGCCTCGCCCCTCTGCGGTCCCGACGACGACGCCGGAACAGGACGGGGCCCTGATCGCGAAGCTGCGGGAACAGTCCTTCTTCGAGCGGCTGGGCATCGCGAAGACGGAGCAGCCCCCGGCCTCGCTCAAGGCGACCTATTTCGGGCTCATCAAGCGGTACCATCCCGATCTTCTCCCGGTTGGCGCGCCACCGGGCCAGCACAAGCTGCGGGAGGAGATCCTGGCCCTCCTCAACGAGGCGTACGGCACGATCTCCCACCCAGTCAAGCTGCGGGAATATCTGGAGCAGATGGCCCTCGACGAGGCCGGGCTCGGCAAGATGGACATCGAGGGGATCCTGCGGGCGGAGGACGAGTTCCGCCGGGCCGTCACCCTCATCAACGGCCAGCGGATTTCGGAGGGGCTCGCGCTGCTCGAATCGTGCATCCGACTCAACGACCGGGAGGGCGAGTTCTACGCGTGGCGGGGCTGGGCGTCCTTCCTGCTCGCCCCCGATCGGAGGGCGGCGCTGCGGCCGGCCCTCGCCGACGTGGAACGGGCGCTCGAGCTGAACCCTCGCTGCGCCGTGGCCCACCTGCTCGCGGGCAACATGGCGAAGCTCTCGGGGGACGCGAGCGCCGCGCGGCGCTCCTACCAGAAGGTGCTCGAATTGGAGCCCAACAACGTGGAGGCGACGCGGGAGCTGCGCCTCTTCGAGCAACGGGGGACGTAACGCCGGCCGGGGGAGAGGCGGAGACGGACGCCCAACGGGGGAATGGGGCGCGGGGAACCCCAGCCCCCCGCGAACGGCCGGCCTGGGTCAGTCGCGGCGCCGCCGGCGGGACCGCTCGCCGCGGCCGTGCTCCTTCTTCGGGGTGAAGGTCAGGGCCCCGGTCAGGTGGACCGGGACCCGGGTGATTCCCAGATCGACGACCCCGTCGAGCACGTAGTCGACCTTGCCCGAGGCGGCGAGCATCGCCACCTCCCGCCCCCCCTGGCCGGCGTCGAGCGTCGAGTCGATCTCGTACTCGGCGAGCTGCGAAGGGGGGACGACGTCGCCGGGGCTCGCGAGCCCGTCCCCGACTGAATGGCCGGCGAGCGTGGCGGAGTAGGTGATTGACTTCACCTTGACCGGGAAATCGTTCTGGTTCGACAGGCCGAGGTAGAACGTCACGCCGAGGTTGTCTCCGTCGTAGCGGGCAATCTCGGCGTCGTTGAGCCGGGCCACCGGCAAGCGGGGGGCGCGCATCTCCCCCGCGACGGAGAAGGGCAAAATCCGGCGCGCCGCCCCGGACGCGAGGGTGACGGTCCCCCGGAGGAGGAGCGGGAGCGGCGCGTCGCCGTGGGCGCAGAGCGCGCGCAGCGACGGCTCGTCCGTGGCGATCTCGGCCGTGGCGGTCACGTCGATGATGGCGCTTCCCCCGGGGGCGAGCGCCCGATCGAACGAGGGCTCGCCGGAAGCGACCGGTTTCCCGCCCATCTCCAGCGCGTATTGGGCCGCGGTGATCGTCCAGGCGGTGCTCCCCGGATTGGCGACGGCGACCCGCGAGAGGACCGTGACGCTGGTCAGCGTTTGTCCGGTTACGGTCAGGACGCCCGCCCGGGCCGTCGCCTCCGGCTCGGGCGGCTTGGGCGGCGCCGCCGCGCAGCCGGCGAGGAGGGCGAGAGCGGCGGAGAGGCAGAGGGTTCTCATAGCGGCACCTCCGGAATGGCTACCGGCGCACGGTCTACTCTCCTCCGGGCAGTCGAGCAAGGTCGCCGGAGATCGTCCGACGGGGCCGCTCGGCGCCTTCGATGGGCAGTGGCTATCATTGGACAGAAAGGAGGTGCGGTCCGTGGAGGAAAAGAGGTCTGGCAAGGGGATGACCGTCCAGGAGGCAGGGCGGCTCGGCGGGCAAAAGGTCGCCCGGGAGCGCGGTCGCGAGTTCTACTCGGAGATCGGCAAGAAGGGCGGCGAGCGGGGAGGTGAGGCGCGCAAGCTGCAGCTCGGCCCCGAGGGCTACCGCGAGTTGGGGCGCCTCGGGGGGGAGGCCGTCTCCCGCGCGCGCGGCCCGCAGTTCTACTCGCAGATCGGCCACAAGGGCGGACAGCGGGTCCGCGAGCTGATCGGCGAGGGACGCGACGCGGTCAAGCACTAGAAGGCCATGAAGATCGATCTATCCGTGGAAGAAGCCGAAGCGCTCCTGCGCCTCTTGGACTGGACCCTTCCGGAGCTTCGCGAGGAGGTCCACAAGACCGACAGCGAGGCGATGCGCGGGCGGCTCAAGGAGCAGGAGCGCGTCCTCGGGCGGCTGAAGGAGCGGCTGGACGAGGAGTTGGTCCGCGTCGAGACGACGGGCGTGAGTTGAGCCGCCCGCCGGCGCGCCGCCGCCTTCGGCGAGGAAGAGACACCTTGCAACTCCGCGGGACTCCTGGACTCATGCGATGTCAGAGGGGGGTGGCAGGCTGACCCTTTCCTTCCATGGGATCTTAAGGGGACGATATGAGCACGACCACGGACTTCCGACGCGTCTCACCCGCGGAGGCGGTGCAAGGAGGATCGAACCCGGAGCGCCAGGGTGGTCACCTGCCGCCCTCCCGCAAGGCGCACCGCCGGCGAGGGAGCGCGGGAATCGCGCTGCCCCGCTACTTCACGACCGCGGGTGTCCACCCGTTCGACGAGGTCGCCTGGGAGCTGCGGACGGCGGTGATCACCGGCGAGGACGGCAAGGTCGTCTTCGAGCAGAGGGACGTGGAGGTCCCCAAGGCTTGGTCCGCGCTCGCGACCAACGTCGTAGCGTCGAAGTACTTCCGCGGGACGCTCGGCACGCCGGAGCGTGAGCGGAGCGTGAAGCGGCTCATCTCCCGCGTCGTCGACACGATCACCGGGTGGGGCCGCAGCGGCGGTTACTTCGCCTCCGACGACGACGCCGCGTCGTTCCACGCGGAGTTGACCCACCTGCTCGTCCGCCAGAAGGGCTGCTTCAACAGCCCGGTCTGGTTCAACGTGGGCGTGGAGAAGCAGCCGCAGTGCTCGGCCTGCTTCATCAACAGCGTGCGCGACTCGATGGACAGCATCCTGACCCTCGCCCACACGGAGGGGATGCTCTTCAAGTATGGTTCGGGGACCGGCACGAACCTCTCTCCGATCCGCTCCTCGCGGGAGAAGCTCGCGGGCGGCGGCGACGCCTCGGGGCCCGTGAGCTTCATGAAGGGGTTCGACGCCTTCGCCGGCGTGATCAAGAGCGGCGGCAAGACTCGGCGGGCGGCGAAGATGGTCATCCTGAACGCCGACCACCCCGACGTCCTGGAGTTCATCCGCTGCAAGGCCGAGGAGGAGAAGAAGGCCTGGGCGCTCATCGGCGCCGGCTACGACGCCAGCTTCGGCGGCGTCGCCTACTCGTCCATCTTCTTCCAGAACTCGAACAACTCGGTCCGTGCGGACGATGCCTTCATGAAGGCGGTGGTGGACGACGGGGAGTGGACGACCCGCGCGATCACCGACGGCCGCCCGATGGACCACTACCGCGCTCGCTGGCTCTTCCGCGAGATCGCCGAGGCGGCGCACGCTTGCGGCGACCCCGGCCTCCAGTTCGACACGACCGTGAACGACTGGCACACCTGCCCGGAGCACGGCCGGATCAACGCGAGCAATCCGTGCAGCGAGTACATGTTCCTCGACGACACCGCCTGCAACCTGGCCTCCCTCAATCTCCAGCGCTTCACCACGATCGACGGTGAGCTCGACGCGGAGGCCCTCCGGCGCGCGGTCGATGTCTTCATCCTCGCGCAGGAGATCATCGTCGGCGCGTCGCGCTACCCCACCGCGAAGATCACGGAGAACAGCCACGACTTCCGGACGCTCGGACTCGGCTACGCGAACCTCGGGGCGCTGCTCATGTCCCGCGGCCTCGCTTATGACAGCGACGCGGGTCGAGCGTACGCGGCGGCGGTCACGGCGCTCATGACCGGCGAGGCGTACGCGATGAGCGCGCGGATCGCCGAGCCGATGGGGCCCTTCGCCGGGTACGCGGCCAACCGCGCCGCGATGCTGAGGGTGATCGAGAAGCACGCGTCGTACGCGGAGCGCATCCCGGACGATCTCTGCCCGCCGGAGCTGCGCGAGGCGGCGCGCGCGTCCTGGCGGGAGGCGGTCGCCATCGGCCGCGAGCACGGCTTCCGCAACGCGCAGGTGACCGTGCTCGCGCCGACCGGGACCATCGGCTTCATGATGGACTGCGACACGACCGGCATCGAGCCGGACATCGCGCTCATCAAGTACAAGAAGCTCGTCGGCGGCGGCATGATCAAGATCGTCAACAACACCGTGCCGGGGGCGCTCGCCCGCCTCGGCTACGGTCAGGATGCGATCGGTCGGATCCTCGCCTGGCTCGACGAGCACGAGACGATCGAGGGGGCCCCGGGGCTCTCGCCCGAGCACCTGCCGATCTTCGACTGCGCGTTCCAGCCAGCGTCCGGGACCCGCAGCATCCACTGGCTCGGTCACTTGAAGATGATGGCCGCGGTGCAGCCGTTCCTCTCCGGTGCCATCTCCAAGACCGTGAACCTCCCGCAGCAGGCGACGGTCGAGGACGTGGAGCAGGCTTATCTGGAGGCGTGGAAGCTCGGCCTCAAGGCGGTCGCGATCTACCGCGACGGCTGCAAGCGGGCGCAGCCGCTCTCCACGACGAGGACGGCCCCGGCCGCCTTGGAGGCGCGGCCGGCGCGCCGCCGGCTCCCCGAGGAGCGCAAGGCGATCACCCACAAGTTCTCGATCGGCGGCCACGAAGGGTACCTGACGGTCGGGATGTACGAGGATGGGAGCCCCGGCGAGCTGTTCTGCGTTGTGGCGAAGGAGGGGTCGGCCGTCTCCGGGCTGATGGACAGCTTCGCGACCGCCATCTCGCTCGCCCTCCAGTACGGCGTGCCGCTCCAGGTCCTGGTCGACAAGTTCACCCACGTCCGATTCGAGCCCTCGGGCTTCACCGGCAACCCGCAGCTCCCGATCGCCAAGTCGATCGTCGACTACATCTTCCGCTGGATGGCGATGAAGTTCCTGCCCCCGGAGGCGGGTGCGGCGGCCGTGGTGGAGGAGAAGGCGCTGCTCGGGAGCGTCCCGCCGGTGCAGGCGGCGGAGAGGGTCCCGGGCTACGGAGCCACCTCCGGCTTCGCCATCCAGAGGGAGACCGACGCGCCGCCCTGCCACACGTGCGGCAGCATCATGGTGCGCAGCGGCGCCTGCTACAAGTGCGCGAACTGCGGGGCCACCTCGGGCTGCTCTTGACCCGCCGGGCTCACGGTCCGGCGGGCGCGGCGTTCGAGCCCGTGCCTAGCGGAAAGGGGGGGCTTGCCGCCCCTGAGAACGTCTTGGGGGGAGGTGCGTGAGCGCGCGTCGCCGGTCGTCGCCGCGCTTGCCCTTCCCGGCCGCCGTCTCGAAGCTCTCGCCACGCGGCGCGGTGAATACGGCGGGTTTGAAGCGCTTGCGCCTCGCGCGGGCGTGACCATCTTATGAGATGACCGGACCGTCGAGAAAGAACGTCGAGCCGTTGGAGACAGCGGCGAGAGGCGAAAGCCGAGACGTTCGATGGGAGCAGGTGGGTCACGGGACCTTCGGGGTCAAAGCCGAGGGTCCAACGAACCCGCCCCTCTCCTCGGCGGCCTGGCCGTATCCCCCGCGCGGGGAGCGCTGACGTGCCGCGGTTTGTTCGCCACGTCTTCGTCTGCGAGAATCGCCGCCCGCCGGGTCACCCCAAGGGGTGCTGCGCGGAGAAGGGCGCCGAGGCCGTGCGCGCGGCCTTCAAGGACGAACTGGCGCGCCGGGGACTCGCGGGGACGATCCGGGCGAACTCGGCCGGCTGCCTGGACGCCTGCGAGCAGGGCGTCTCGGTGGTCGTCTACCCGGAGCAGGTCTGGTATGGCGGCGTCACCGTCGCCGACGTCGCGGAGATCGTCGAGGAGCACCTCGTGAACGGAAGGCCGGTCGGGAGGCTGCGGCGGTTCGTGACCGGGAGTGCTTGAACCCGTCTTATTCACGGTCCGGCTGCTGCGGCGTCCGATCCCGCGCCTGCGAAGGGCGTGCTCGCTCCTTCCTCCTGCGGCGTGCTTCAGCACGCCTCGTCGGTCGTCGCTGCGCTTGCCCTTCTCGG
>JAKAPL010000006.1 GCA_021807105.1 Myxococcales bacterium
CGTCGAAGAGCGGCGACAAGAGATCGATCAGAGCTCGCGATCGATCGATGTCACGAGACAAACGATCGAGCAGCCGCGACCCATCGTCGAAGAGCGGCGACAAGAGATCGATCAGAGCTCGCGATCGATCGATGTCGCGAGACAAACGATCGAGCAGCCGCGACCCATCGTCGAAGAGCGGCGACAAGAGATCGATCAGAGCTCGCGATCGATCGATGTCACGGGACAAACGACCGAGCAGCCGCGACAAATCGTCGATCACGCGGTCTCTTTGGTCGATCACGCCGTCTCTTCGGTCGATTGCGCCGTCTCTTTGGTCGATCACGCCGTCTCTTTGGTCGATCACGCCGTCTCTTCGGTCGATCGCGCCGTCTCTTCGGTCGATTGCGCCGTCTCTTTGGTCGATCGCGCCGTCTCTTTGGTCGATCACGCCGTCTCTTCGGTCGATTGCGCCGTCTCTTCGGTCGATCGCGCCGTCTCTTCGGTCGATCGCGCCGTCTCTTCGGTCGATCGCGCCGTCTCCTCGGTCGATCGCACGGTCTCCTCGGTCGATTGCGCGGTCTACTCGGCCGAGTGCACGGTCTACTTGGTCAAGTGCGCGGTCTACTGGGTCGGGGGCCCGGACATATCCAGTGCGCGCAACAGGCGGGGCTCCGCGTATTGACGGCCGCCGTTGTTTCTTATAGTTGGCCGCCCTAGGTACGACCGCCGGCGACGGCAAGGAGAGACATGGCTGCTCAAACCGACTTGACCCAGCTCGATCGGCGGATCACCGCCCGGATGATCCGTAAGCAGATGCTTTCCGAGAAGGATCTGGAGAAGGCGCTCAAGGCCCTCCCCGACCTCGCCGAGAAGGCCGCGCCCGTCGACACGATCTTCGAGGAGTCGGCCGCCGAAGGCCTCGAACCCGAATCGCGGTAAGACGCCGTGGCTGGGAGAAAAGAGCAGGATCCGGGTTTCAAGGTCATCGACCGGCGGGGTCTCGCCGACGAGAAGGCGCCGCCCGCCGCGACGAAGCCGGAGGCCCCCGAGACTTCGGTTCCAGAATCCGCGCCCGGTCCCGGTCCCGCGGAGTCGCTCGACTTCACGACCTTCGTCCTCTCGCTCGGCTCATCGGCCGCCATCCACCTGGGCGATCTCCCTCATCCCGAGGATGGGGAGCGAAAGCGCGACCTCCCGCAGGCGAAGCAGCTCATCGACCTGCTCGGCCTGTTGCGCGACAAGACCCAGGGGAACCTCACCGACGACGAGGCTCGTTTCCTCGACGGGCTGCTCTACGATCTGCGGCTCCGGTTCGTCGAGGCGTCACGGGAGGGGTAACCGGCTCCCGCGTGGCGCTCGCCGTCCCGGTCCTCTTGGGTTGCTTCGCCTTGGTCGCGGCCGATCTCTGGGCGTCGAGGTCGGCGAAGGACGTTCGGTTCCTCCACCTGCCGCTCGGCCTCGCGATGAGCATCCAGTCGAGCCTCGGCCCCGTCGCGGCCCGCGAGCGGTTGCGCTCGCTCCTGCTCGCGACCGGCGTCTTCGCGGTCGTGGTCGAGGGGGGGGGTATCGCCTTCCGGCGTGACCGGCCGAGCCCCTGGTTCGGCGCGTTCTGGCGCCCAGGCTCCTTACCCGTGCACGCGGGCTCCTGCACGGCAGAGTCGGCCCCCGGCGGGAGCCGCCTCCTCGTCCGCTTCAGCACCGTTCCGATCGTGGGCTGGACGCTCACCGGCAGCGCGCTCGCCGGTGCCATCCTCGCCGCGCTGCGGCTCTCGGGAGAGCGACGTCTTCGATTCTGGCTCACCGCCGGCGCGCTCGTCCTCGCGTTGCGCGCCGCTCACCACCTCGCCGAGCGTCACGTGGGCCTCGCCTTCCTGCGCCGCCTCGACCTCGTGGCCTGATCAGGACCCGGCGCCGAACCGTTCCTTCATCCAGCGGACGGTCTCTCTCAGCGTCTCCTGCGGGTCGCGCGGAGAGAAGTCCAACTCGCGCCGCGCTTTCGAGCTGTCGACGTAGAACCAGTGTTCGCCCATCTCGACCGACGCGCGATCGATGGGGGCCGCGACCCCCCTGAAGCGCGCCCAGCGCTCGACGAGCGCGCCCCCGAGGATGTTCGCTCGCGACGGCAAGCGCAGGCGTGGCGGAGGGACGCCGGTGAGGCGGCCGAGCCGCTCGAAGAGCTCGCGGAACGTCATGTTCGCGCCCCCGAGCAGGTAGCGATCGCCGGGCCTTCCGCGGTCGAGCGCGGCCACGAACGCCGCCGCGACGTCACGGACGTCGACGAAGGAGAGCCCGCCGTTGGGCATCGCCGGGATGTCGCGGCGCAGAAACCTCCAGATGTCCCCGGTGGAAGACAGCCGCTCATCGCCGGGCCCGAGGATTAGACTCGGGTTCAGGCAGACGACGGGGAGCCCGCTCTTCTCCCCCAAGGAGAGGGCGAGTCGCTCCTGATAGATCTTGGAGAGGTAGTAGGGCCACCGGCCCACCGTCTCGATCGGCTCGGGATCGGCCTCCGTCGCGATCCGATCGGTTCTCGAGACGCCGATGGTTCCCGAGGACGAGGCCAGCACGAATCGGCGAACCCGCGTACGCAGGGCGGCTTCGAGCAAGACCCGCGTGCCCTCGACGTGGAGCCGGTACATCGCCGGCCCGTCTGCGGGGTCGCGCGAGACCCGCCCCGCGAGGTGGACGACGGCCTCCGCGCCGCCGATCAGCCGGTCAGCGGCTTGCGGGTCCGGCAGCTCGCCGCGGACGATCTGCACCCCCTGCCGTTCCAGATTCGGCGCCGGCGCCCGCGAGAGGACCACGACCTGGTGGCCGGCGGCCACCAGTCGGGCGACGACCTGGGTGCCGAGAAAGCCGGTGCCGCCGGTGACCGCGATTCGCACTTACGGCTCCCGCCCGCGGGCGGCGCGCGCCGCCGCTCCCTCGCCTCCGGCGTCGCCCTCGGGGATCCCAGAGCGGCGATTCGCCGTCTCGACCACCGGGACCGGCCGTGGCCTCGCCGGCTCGCCACGCAGGAGGGCGGATACGGTCTCTTGCACGAGCCGCGTCGCCGCCCGATAGCTCTCGCCACGTGAGAGCCCCTCGGCCGACTTCTGCAGTTCAGAGATCCCGATGAGCGGCCCAAAGACGACCTTCAGCTTGCGCGAGCGCGGGACCACCCGACCCTTGGGCAGCGCCTCGTGGGTTCCCGTGATCGCGACCGGCAGGACGGGAAGGCCATGGGTGAGCGCGAGGTAGCCGAGCGTCGGCTTGAACTCGCCCATGACCCCGTCGGGCGATCGGGTGCCTTCCGGGAAGATGAGCAGGTGCCGCCCGCCGTCGATCGCCTCGCCGGCGAGCCGGAGCGACGCCTTGAGCGAGCCCTGCCGATCCATGGGGACGAGATGGGTGAAGTTCTCGAAGTAGGCGCGCCGCAGCGGCGTCGAGAAGAAGTAATCGCGCGCGGCGAGCGCGCAGAGCTTCTCGCCCTGCTCCCCCAGGGCGATCTTGACGAGCCCCATGTCGAGATGGCTCGCGTGGTTTCCCGCGACGAGGAACTGGCCCGCCTGCGGAATGAAAGCCCGGCCGGATATCTCTGTCTCGAAGAGGTCCTCGTACAGGATCCGCTGGGCTTCGCCGAGGAAGACGCGCCCCGCGGCGGCGACGATCGGGGGCACGGAGATCTCGGTCTCCTCGCGGCGGGCCGGCGCGGGCCGGCGGCGCGTAGCCCCCCCGGCGGGGCCGATCGCGCGAGCGAGCTCGGCGACGGTGCCGGCCCGCGTCAGCTCCTCGTCCGCCGCGAGCGCCCCGGCCTCTTCCAGGGCCACCGACAATTCGGTCAGCATCAAGGAATCGAATCCGAGGTCCTGGACCAGCCGGCTCGCCGGACCGATCGTCTCGGCGGGGCGGCGGGAGATCCGCGCGAGGAGGGCCGCGAGCCAGTCGCTCCCCGCGGCGGCGCCCCGCTCGTCCCGGGCGAGCCTCCCGACGCGCGCGGCCTCCTCGCGCCGCGAGAGCTCCTGGATCACGAGCGGCCGCTTGATCTTGCGCGTCGCGGTCCGCGGGAGCGCGCCCTCGCGCAGGTGGAGGACCTGGATGCGATCGGAGAACGGGAGACCCGCGGAGACCTGCCGGAAGTGCTCCTCGACGCGAGCTCGGTCGGCGCCGGGCGCGAGGCAGGCGAGGCAGGCCACCCGCTCCCCCTCCTCGCCAGGGAGCCCGACGACGCAAAGCTCGGCGAGCCCGTTCGGCGCGCCTTCCCGGTAGCGTGCCTCCACGTCGTCGGGGTAGACGTTCTTCCCCCCTCCGCCGAGGATCACGTCCTTCTTCCTCCCCGCGAGGAAGAGGTTGCCGTCGGCGTCGAGGCGGCCGAGGTCGCCGGTGTGGAGCCAGCCATCGGCGAGGACCGCGTCGGTCGATTCCCGGTCGCCGAAGTAACCGAGCATGATGTTCGGTCCCCGGGCGAGGACCTCCCCGACGCCGTTGTCGTCCGGGTCGGCGATGCGCAGCTCGATGCCGGGGAGGGGGCGGCCGACGCTTCCCGCCGGGCGCTTCTCGTCCGCCGGGGTCACGGTGAGCACGGGCGCCGCCTCGGTGAGGCCGTACCCCTCCCGCAGCGTGAACCCGAGGCCCCGAAAGGCGTCATGGACCTCCTCGGACAGGGGAGCGCCGCCGGAGACGAGGAGGCGCAGGTTTCCGCCCAGGCCGCGATGGATCGGCCAGAAGAGGAGCTTGCCGAGGTTCCAACCCGTCCGGTCACGCAGCTCGCGATTGCCGGCGGCGAGCGTCTCGTAAGCCTTCTGGACGAAGCCCGGCCGCGCGGCCAGCTCCTGCGTGAGGCGGCGGTGGAGGAGCTGCCAGAGCGCGGGGACGCCGACGAGCGCGTGGATCCGGCCGGTCGCGAGGACCTCGCCGAGCCGGTCCGCGGTCACCTCGTCCAGGTAGGTGATCTCGGCGCCGCAGGCCAGCGGCACGAGCAGTCCGCAGGAGAACTCGAAGGTGTGGTGGAGCGGGAGAACGGAGAGGAGGCCATCGCCCACGTCGAGGTCGAAGGCCGCCGCGAGCCGGCTCACGAGCTGGGCGAAGTTCCGGTGGGAGAGCAGCACGCCTTTGGGCTTGCCCGTGGTCCCGGACGTGAAGATCAGCGACGCGGGAGAATCTCCGCCGACGTGAGGACGAGGCGCTCTCTCGCCGGTCTCGCGCATCGCCTCGTCCAAGTCGATCCAGTGCGTGCCGCCGTTCGGTCGCAGCCGGTCCCGCGCGGCGGCGGAGATCAGGGCGACCTGCGCGCCGCTCGCCCGGGCGAGGTTGCCCACCTCCGCGCCCCCCAGGTCCGGATCGATCGGCACCGCCACCGCCCCCGCGAGCAGGATCCCGAAGTAGGCGATCGGCCACTGCGGCCGGTTCTCGGAGACGAGAAGGACCCGGTCGCCGGGCTTCACGGTGAGCCGGCACAACCGCGCCGCGACCCGCTCGGCCCGGTCCAGCGCCTGCGCGTAGGTCACCTGCTCCTCGGACTCGCCCTCTCCGCCGACCCTCCGAAACGCGATCCGCGCGCCGTGGGCATGGGCGGCGGCGTAGAACAGCTCGACGAGGTCGCGATGGGCCCGCCTGGAGCGCTTGCGTTCGGCCCGCTGCTCGGCGAGGCCGGGGAAGACCCAGCGTTCGAGGCCGGCCATGTGCACGTCCATGAAGTACGTCCGCCAGTCGATCCGCTCGGGGTCCCAAGGGAGCTTCTCGCGGTCGGCCGGGGTGAGCTTCGCGTAGAGGGCCCTCGTCCGGTCGCAGCGGAAGACATAGCTGTTCTCCCAGAGGAACGGGAGGAACAGATCGATCAGCGATTCGATCGCCTCCGCCTGGCGAGCGAACGCGGAGACCTCACGGCGGGCTCGCCCGGCGAGCGCCGAGAGGCGCGGCGCGCCCCACCGCGGCCGCGCCTCGTCGATGAGCCGCACCAGGCCCTTCGCCACCCGGCGGGCCATCGGCGCCGAGGTCCACTCGTAGCGCGTCCTCCCTACGGGCCGCGTCTCGATTCGTGAGGCGATCTGGTCCCCGATCCGGTCACCCTCCTTGCGGCGGTAGACACGGCGCCGGTAGAGGCCGACCAACTCGACCGCCCGCGCCGCGTAGAACGGGTTCACGTCGCCGGAGGCGAGCTGGTAGACCGCCGCCTGCTCGCCGGCGGCGGCCGCTGCCGTGATCGCGATGAGTCCGGCGGCCACGAGGTCGACCGGAACCATGTCGAGGATGCAGCGCTCCCCCGCCGGCAGCGACCGGTGTCCCTCGAGCCCGAGGAACGCGAGCGGGGCGGACGTGGTGAAGCCTTCGTTCCAGCCGGGGAAGGGATAGCGCAGCGCCGACTCGACGATCGACGGCCGGGCGAGTGCGTAGGAGAGTCCCTCGGTCCCGGCGACGAGCTGCTCACCGAGCGCCTTCGTGTAGGTGTAGGTGTTGGGCCAGCCGCGGCGGCGCGCGCGATCCATGCCCAGGCGCACCAGTTCGCCCGCCAGCCAGAGCTTACGCTCGCGAGCGACGGCGAGACGAAGCGCATGCTCATCTTGCGGATCCCGGCCCTCCCCGCGCAGCCGGGCGATCGCGGCCTCGTGGAACGCCGCCGTGAGCACGCCGTCCTCCGCCTGCCGGCGAACGTCCGCGACGAGGCGCCGGCAGTCCTCGATCTCCTGGGGGACCGAGAGCGGCAGGCCGTCTCGGCCGCGCCGCGGATACGCCCCGGCGACCGGCTCGTCCTCGAAGACGGGGCCGTGGCGATCGCCCGCGACGAAGCAGGTGGAGACGTGGACGAGCGGAATCGAGAGCCGCCGGCAGAGTGCGGCGGCGTTCCCGGCGCCCGCCGTGTTCACGTCGAGCGCGAGCGGAAGCGAAGGGTTGAAGGTCACGAGGCCCGCGCAGTTGAGCAGCGCCGCGGTGCGCTGGACCTCTGCGAGCCCCGCCGCCGAGAGACCGAGGTCGGCGGCGGCGATGTCGCCCTCGACCACCTGGATCTTCTCGCGAAAGAACCGCTCGACTCCCGCGCCATAACGGCTCCGTAGGGGATCAAACGGCGGACTGGGGAGAACTTGCGCGAAGACGCGGGCTTCGGCCGAACCGCTCGTGCCGGGCCGTGCGATCACCACCACACCCCCGACCTCCGGATACCGGTGAAGGAGCATGGAGAGCACGACCTTGCCGACGAAGCCGGTCGCGCCGGAGAGCGCGACCCGGCGCCCGGCGAGGACCCGCGCGAGATCGATCCCCCCGTTCAGGCCGCCGTCAGCGTTCACGAAAGCGTTCCTGCGAGGGAGGAGCCCGGGCGCGTTCTTGTCGCTCGCCGGCGCGGGGGGACGCGCGCTCCGCTCTCGCCGTCCTCCGGCGGCGGGCAAGCCCCCGCCCTGGGGATGGCCCATCCGGCTGCCCGCCGCCAGCCCGGTTCCGCAGGAGCGCCGACCACGTCACGCGCCCACGTCGGCCATCAGGATCGGCGGCGCGTGGAAGAGCGTGATCGACGCCGACCGGCCGTGGTGGCCCCGCGCCATGTCGATCGCGTCGGCGACGGTCTCGGCGTGCTCCCAACCGAGTGCCTCCGGCACGTGGCTGTTCTCGGCGCCGGCCACGATGACCCGGCCCACGTGCTGCCGCCCGTTCTCACCCCAGTACCACATGAAGAACGGGTGGGCCCCGTGGTAGGCGTGGCCCTTGCGGTACAGGTGGACATACGAAGGATTCTGCGCGAACTCGCGCTCGTACTTCTTCTCGAGCGCCATCGCGTCGCGCGTCTCCGGCAGCAGGCGGTGGAAGAACTCGATGTAGCTCGGGTGGTGCTCCGGGTCGAACTCGTCCGGGCAGGGGTGGGTGACGATGAGCGTCCCGCCCTTCTTCACGATCGGCTCGCCCCGGTACAGGTTGAAGAGGTAGCCGCAAGCCATCACCTGCACGAGCAGCGGGTTCAGGATCGAGTTGACGTTGTAAGGAGAGATGTACGGGATCCCCGCGATGACCACGTCCGACTGTCCCCGGACCGGAACGAGATACTGCCGGAAGCAGAGCTCGAGCGTCTTCGCGTGGCAGGGCTCGGTCTTGCCCGCGAAGCAGCCGATCATCTCGTAGCCCGCGGGCACCGCCTGAAAGAGCTTGCGCTTGGCCGCCCGCGGCAGCTTCTTCAGCGAGAAGCGCAGCGCCTCCAGGGCGAGCCGGTCGATCTCCGTGTATCGGTCCTCGTTCTTGCCCAGGAAGGCGGCCGGGCCATCGAACATCCGGTTGTCCACCACGGTCTCGATGTGGAATACGTCGAGGTGCTCGTCGATCACCCGGCCGATCCGATCGGTCGACCGGTGGAGCGCCGACCGCGCCGGATCCATGTACCCGTGGCTCGCCCGGATCGTCGCCGGCGTGTGGTGGGCGCGCAGCGACTCGTAGTTGGCGAGCCCCACCCCCACCGACTTATGGCCCCCGTCCATCGGCACGAGGTTCAAATTGACGTAGAGGAGCAGGTCGCTCTCGGCCGCCCGGCGGTTGACCGCGACGACCTCCCCGTGGTCGGTCTTCTCGAGGGTGACCATCCCCTCGGGGTCCTCGGCGTCGTGGTTGTAGTAACGGTCGGGATAGAAGGCGGCGAAGATCCGCGGGCCGACCATCCGCCTCATCTCCGCCGTGGTCATCCGCCGGTGGAGCGAGTTCGCGATGATCAGGTGGACGTCGTCGACGCCGCAGTCGGCGAGCAGCTCGAGGACGATCTCGAGCACGGTCTGCCGCACGTCGGGGGTGCGCATCGGCGGCAGCGGCAGGCTGATGTCGTCGAGCGCGATCGTCACCTTCATCCCCGGCCGCAGCTTCGCGTGGAGCGGATCGCAGCCCTCGGGGTGGTTGAGCGCCCAGCGGATCGCGGCCCGGCGGTTCGGGACCGGCGCCATCGGGGCGGGTGGATAGACGACCCGCGTCCCCTCGGGCAAATCGCACAGGAGCAGGTCCTCGCCGGAGAAGAGGACGCGCGGCGCACTGTCGCGGTCGAGGGTGACGACGAGATCCTCTCCGTCCCGGCGCGAGCCGAGCGAAGCGCTGGACCTGGGCGATCGCATGGCCATGCTCCCGCGGATCCTACCGCAACTCCACGATCGGCCACTCGTAGGCGCGGGCGAGCGAGCGGAGCCGCAGGTCCGGGTTGACGGCCGTCGGGCGCCCGACCACCGCGAGCATCGGGTAGTCCGAGGCGCTGTCGGAGTACGCGAAGCTCTGGTCGAGCCGGAGCCCGTGCTCGACGCAGTGCTCGCGGATCCGCTGGGCCTTGTGGGCCCCCTCGACGATCGGCGGCACGACCCGTCCGGTCGCGATCCCGTTCGTAAACTCCATCCGGTTCGCGATCAGATCATCCGCCCCGATCCGGCGCGCGAGCCGCCCCATCGTGAAGTCGAGCGCCCCGGTGACGAGCACCACCCGGCAGCCGGCCCGCCGCGCTTGCCCGACGAGGTCGAGCGCGCCCGGATAGATCGCGCCGGAGAGCACGTCCTCGTACAGGTCGTCGGCGAGCAGGCGGAGCCGGTCCTCGCTCATGCCGCGATAGTAGCGGTAGAAAAAGTGGTTGAACCCCTTGCGGCTGAGCTTGTCGAGCCCCCAGAGGAGCGGCGCCGAGGCCGCCGTCGCCGCGGTGCGCAGCGCGGTCGACCGCAGCGATCCCTCGTTGAGCGCGTAGTAGGCGAAGGCATGGACGATGTTCGTCCCCACCAGCGTCCCGTCCACGTCGAAGAAAGCCGCCCGGCCGTCCATCCGCCGCTGGTTCTAGGAGTGGCCCCCCGAGGGTGTCAACCGGCCGCTCGCGCGATCGCGAGCCGGGTCCGGTTGGACCCCGAGAGCCCTCGCATCGGCGAGGCGCTGCCCCGCGCCGACCCGGCCCACGCGCTCGACGGCGCATCGGAAGGCGTCGATCAGTCCGGCGAGCCGCGAAAGAGCTGCATGAGCCCCCCGCTGTTCATCTCCAGGTAGAAGCCGAAGCTGAACTGGATGCCGCCAGTCCCGTCGACGAGGGCGGTCGGGGGGTTGGGGAAGGGCTGGGCGCGCCGAAAGGCGTCCATCGCTTCCTGGTCGAGGAAATCGACCCCGCAGCTCCGTTCGATCGTCAGGGTGCGCAGGCTGCCGTTCTTGTCGAGCGTCACGCTGAGGATCGTGCGGCGGTCCCGCCAGCCGTAGATCTGGCCGCTCGGGTCGCGGCGGCGCATGGCCGAACCGGGATCCCAATGTTCAGCGACGCTCTGCTTCACCCGGTTGAAGAAGCCCGCATACTTCCATTCGCGGCTGTTCAAGTAGGTGCCTTCCCCCTCTTCGATGCCTTCGAGGTGGTCGGGGGCGGGCGCACCCGCAATTCGGTCGAGGACGGATTGCGACGGCATGAGGTCCAGGTGCGCGCCTGTGCCGCCCCCTCCGGCGAGTCGAGGCGACTCACCTTCCCCTTTCCCGGCTTCGATCCGGAGCCGGTTCGAGTTGCCCCGCACTTCTTCCGACGCGGTTCGCTCGGGGATGTGGCCGCCGGGGCCGGGGTTGAGCGCGAGCCGGGAGCGCTTCTGGGCGCTCGGGATCTCCATCCGATGGCCGACATCCTGCGCCGTCTGGCCCGCCCGCTCCTTTCCGGCGATCGGCTGCCCGACCGCCTGGACTTTGTCGGCGACGTCCTTGCCGGGGAGCTTCTGGGGCTTCTGCACCGCGGTGTGGCGCGGCATCGCGTTCTTGTAGAAGCGACTCTTGTCGCGGGATTGGGTCTCGTGCTCGACGTGGGTGTTGTATTCCGAGTACAGGTGCGTGTCGGCGGGCGGGTTCTGGTCCGGCGTCGGCGCGACGTCCACGACTTGGCCCGGGATGTGCTCCGGCTCGGGCGGCTTGGGCTTCGCCTTCTCGGGCGCCGGGGTGCTGGACGCCGCGGTCCGCCGCTCGGCAGGCCGGTGCCCGTTCGAGGGGCTGACCCGGCGGTTTTCGGCCCATTGCTGCGCCGGCATGTCGAGCAACGACACGTTCGCGGGCGGCTCCCGGAGCTTGACGGGAGGCTCGGGCAGGCTGGCGAGCAAGGCCCCGAAACCGACGAGGAGGAGCGCGAGCGGCACCGCCAGCGCGATCGCCGACGCGGCGCGCCGCAGATCCTCCCACCGGTGGCGGTCGCGAAAACGGGGATAAGGTTGCCTCGGCACTGGCACCGGTCTTTGCTCCACGAACGGCCGCGTCGGGCCGTACCCCTTCAAGTCTAGCAGCCGAGGGAAGTCTATTCACCTGCCGCCGGACGAAGGCCCGGATCCATAGATCCGGACGATCTCCGCGCCCCCGAAGTAGTGGCGGAGGATCTGCCGGTAGCTCTGCCCGCGCCGGGCGCGGCCGATGGCGCCGGTCTGACACATTCCGACTCCGTGCCCCCAGCCCGCGCCATGGAAGACGAAGACGGCCGGTTTGCCGCCAGGTCCAAGCTCCACGTCCACCACGAAGGCCGAGCTGTTCAGACCGCCGAGCCACCGCCGGATCGAGAGCTCGCCCCGGATCTCGGTGGCGCCGTGGTCGCCGCGAACGGCGAGGGCGGTGGCGCGGCCCGAAACGCCCCGGGCGTAAGGCCGCAGCGCGAGGATCCGTCCGACCCCGAGCGGCGCGAGCAGCCGGTCGATCTCCGCGGCCCCGAGCCGGCGGGTCCACCGGTACTTACCCGGCCCCGCGAAGCTCGCGAGCCCGCAGTAGCCAGGTGGATCGGATTCGACCCAGCGACGTAGCGCCGCCTCCCGGCGCAGATCGGGCGCGGCGCCCTCCACGAGGTCGCTCACCCCGCGCAAGGACGGATCCGGGGGGGTGCCCCAGACAGTTTCGTTGTTCTCCGTCTGACCGCCGCAGACCGCCGAGTAGACGGAATCGACGAGCACCCCGTCCTTGGAGAAGAGCGCCTCGCCGCGGGTCGCCGCCACGGCGGCGTCGGTGGAGGGCTGCTCGCCTCCCGCGCCGCCGTAGACCTGGCAGTGCTGCTCGGCGCAGAGCAGGTAGGGGTCGATGAGATGGCGCATGCCAATCTTGGCGAGGACCTCCCCCCGTGCGGTCACGGCCTGGGCCTCGAGCGCGGCCGGCGGCGCCGCCGCGTAGATCTCCTTCGGGACCAGCCCGCGCAACAGATCCTCGAGCGGCACCGCCTCGACGAGTGCGAGCCTACCGTCCGCGCCGATGGTCACGTAGAGCCGACCCCGGTAGCGCCGATCCTGCCGGCCGTGGAAGGGATAGCCCTTGCCGAATTCGACCTGATTCACGAGGATGGTGGCGCCCCCGTCGGCGGAGACAATGGCGAGATCCAGGGACGCGGCTACGACCGCGCCGGTCCCGTCGGCGATCTCCACGACACCGCGGGGTCGTCGCGAAAGCTCCTGGTAGTCCGTCGCGGTGACGCCGAACCGGCGCCCCACCTCTCGGATGAGCCTCTCGGCGGCGGCGGCGTCGTCCCCCTCGCCGAGGAGGACGACCGTGTGGCGGTTGTCGAGCACCCGTCCGGTGATGCCGAAGACGGTGCCGAGGACGCGCGTGGAGACCTGAAAGCCCCGGCTGCGCCAGAGCGCGCGCGCGGCGCTGACCGCCTCGTGATCGCGCCAGAGGAGGTCTCCGACCTGGACGAAGTGACGGACCTCGGCCGGCTTGGAGCGGCCGAGCCGGAGCGAGAGCGTCGCGCGCGCGGGGACGCGAACGGACTTCGGGCCCGCGCCGCGCAGGGCGACCGTCAGCGGGGAACCGCTGGTGAGCCGGATCTCGGTCTGTCCCTCGGTCAACCGGATGGTGACGAGCGGGACGCCGCCCGCCGCGAAGTTGATCCGGTGCTCATAGAGGAACTCCAGCGGGTCGTCGGGGAAGGGCGGCGGCCTCGCCTGGCCTCCGTCGGCCGGCTCCTCCAACTCGTCGGGGGAGGGAAGCGGCGGAGGGAGCCCCCCCTCCGCGGGCACGGGGGCTGGGGCGAACCCGGGGACTGGGGCGGTCGGCCCGCCGTTCGGAGTCACCGGCGAGCCGGCCAGCAGGGCGGCGACGAGGGAGAGGAGCAGGCCCGTTAGCCCTTCTTCTCGCCGTGGCTCTCCTCGGCGGCGGCCTCGGCGACCGCCGCCGCCTCGTCCGGCGGCAGGTGACCGACGAAGAGGCCGCAGTCGGGGCACTCCTCGGCGCGGGGGAAGGTGAAGCCGCAAGCCGGGCAGGTGATCCGTGACGCGGAGAGATCGACGACCACGTCGCTGTGCGCCAGTCCCTCGGCGGCGAGCATCTGGTCGCGCCGGCTCTGGATGGTCTCGCGCGCCAACACGACGTCCTCCGCGAGGAGCACGAGGTGGTAGTAGAGCGGCGCGCCGCTCGGTCCCAGAACGCTCGGGTTGGCCTGAAGCAGGCAGGGGATCTGCGCATCGCGGAGCAGTTCGGCGTCCCGCTGGGCGTCCTCGAGGGTCCGCGGGTCGGAGAGGACGGCTTGCCCGGAGGCGGCCGCCCGCTCGAGCCGCTGGAAGCGGTCGCCGGTCTCCGGCACGTGCTCCACGAGGTCGGCGTTGCACGCCTCGCAGCGGGAGAACCCCTCGCGGTACTCGGCGAGGCAGACGGGGCAGATGGGCATGGGGTCACCATATACCGACTCCTCGGGCTCGTCGCCGTGGCTAGTCTTCTCGGAGATGCCCGACCCGCTCCGGCCCAGATGGTTCGTCCTCCTCTTGGCGCTCTCGGTCGTCGGCCCGGGCTGCCTGCGGGGTGATCCGCCGGAGGTCATCGCCGTTCGCCGTCGGATGGAGGCGGAGACAGCGCGGTTCTCCGCCGAGATCGATCGCCTCGAAGCGCGTCTCGCGGTGGACCGCGCGCACGTCGAGACCTTCGTCCTCCTCGCCCGTCGCCACCGTCACGTCTCGGCCCTCGCGTGCCGGAGCGCACTTTCGCAGCTGCGATCGATGGAGCGGGTGGCCGCCCATGAGCGCCGCCGGCCGGTGCGGTTCGCGCAATCGGCGCCTCGTGGCGAGCGGACGGGGAGCGCGCAGTGAGTCGCGCCGGGGCGACCCTCGCCTGTCTCGCCGCCTGCGCGCACGCCACGGTTTCGGCCTCCCGCCCCGCGGCCGGCGACGCGGAAGGGCGCGTGGATTCGGTCGATGCGTTCGAGCGACGGATTGAGGTCTCGACCCCTGCGGGTTCGCTCTCGCTGCGCGCTACGAAGAACAGCGAGATCGTGGAGGATACGGGACTCGGCTGGCTGCCTCTCTCCGCCCTGCGACCGGGCGAGGAGGTTCGCGTCTCGTGGCGCGTCGATTCAGACGGACGCCGGATCCTCGTCCGGATGCAGCTCCTCCCGCAGCGCGGGCCGCCGCCCGAGACCGAGGAGATGCCGCCGCCGCGTGACGACGATCTTCCCGTCGATGTGCCGGCGGGCGGGCTGTCTCCATGGCCGATCGGAGGCAAGTAGTCAGGCGGCGAACAGCGACCGCCGCGAGGACGCGCCCTGAGCCCGTCTGATTCACGGATGGTTCAGGGACGCGCGAGCCCCGTTGACCGCCGGTCGCGTTGCAGCCGCCGCCGGCTCCGGGTAGCGTGACCTCCATGCTTCGTCACGCCCCCTTGCTCCTGATCCTCGCCGCGGCCGGCTGCTCCACCTGCGCTGGTGAGCCCGCGCCCCATCCGGCTCCGGTGATGACGCTCCCGCCCGGGGCCCTGCGCAACGTTCGGATCATGCAGCTCTCCCGCCACTTCGCCGAAGCCCGGGCGGCCGCCGCGAGGGAGGCGGCCATGGACGGTGGTCCCCACCCGCTGCCGCGGATCGTACCCGCGACCGCCACGGGGGTTGCCGTCCCGCGGCCGAGCCCCCACCGTCCTTAGCCAGGGCCGACAGCATCCGGGGATCGCCGCCGGCCCGCGAGATGCCGGCGCTCCTCTCCAACCTTCTCTTCGCCGCGGCGATCTTCGGGTTGTTCGCGGTCATCTTCGAGCTGGTTCTTCTCTGGCGCCACTACCGGGAAGCCGTCCCCCTGCCGCCGTCCCGCCCGGGCATCTCGATCCTGAAGCCGCTCTGCGGCCTGGAGGATGGCCTCGCCGAGAACATCGAGGTCTTCGCGTCGCTCGACTATCCGCGCTATGAGTTGGTGCTCGGCGTTCGCCGCGAGGACGATCCCTCCTGGCCGATCGCCCAGCAGGCGGCGCGGCGGCATCCCGAACGGGTACGGGCCATCATCCAGCGCGGCGATCCCGGCCTGAACGCGAAGGTGAATCAGCTCGCGACGCTGGCGCGGGAGGCCCGCCATGACATCCTGGTCGTCTCCGACAGCAACGTCCGAGTGGGCCCGCGCTACCTGGATGAGATCGCGGCGCAGCTCTCCGACTCATCGGTCGCGCTCGTCACTCACGGGATCGTCGGCACCGGAGGTTCGCGGCTGGGGTCGCTCATGGACCGTCTCCACCTGGCGACCTTCGTCACCCCGGGGATGGTCGCCCCCGCGCGGCTCTTCGACATCTCGTTCGTGGTCGGCAAGTCGATGGCCCTCCGGCGCCAGGACCTGCGCAAGCTCGGCGGGTTCGAGGCCTACAAGGACGTCCTCGCCGAGGACTATCTCATCGGCCGCGACGTGCGTCTCGTCCTCGGCCGGGAGGTTCGGATCGCCCACACGCCGGTCGTCAACGTCTCGGGGTCGATCTCGGTCGTCGAATTCTACCACCGCTGGCTGCGCTGGGACACGATCCAGCACAAGCTCATGGGCCGCCCGCTCTACGCGGCCCAGCTCCTCCTCAACCCCCCGGCGCTCGCCCTGCTCGGTTTGCTCAGCCACCCCAGCGGCTCGAGCGTCCGCCTCTTCCTCCTGCTGTGCGCGGCCAAGAGCGTCGTCGATGGCCTCGCGCGCTCCTGGCTCGAAGGGAGCCGGCTGCGGCTGCGCGACCTCCTCGTCACGCCCCTCAAGGACCTCGTCGCCGGCGCCGCCTTTGCCCACGCGCTCCTGAGCGATACCGTCATCTGGCGCGGCAACCGCCTGCGGGTTGCGCGTGGGACCAAGCTCCTGGAAGCCGACGCTTCTTGATCGAGAACGGGCCGTGACGGTACGGTGCCCGCGTGCCGGCGCGCCGCCTCGTCTCCCAGATCCTCGCGCTCGCCGCGCTCGTCGCTTGCCGCGCGCCCCCGTCGGCGCTCGAGGCCGCCGCCGACCGCCTCGTGCCGGCCGCGCCCGCCCGTGCCTGGTCGCGGGTCGAGGTGCCCGAACGAGCCGCGCCCGCGATTGACGTCGGCTGGCGAGCCTTCGGCCGCTACTGCGCCCCCTGTCACGGAACCGCCGCCGACGGGAAGGGCGAGTTGGCCCGGTTTCTGCGCGTCCCGCCGCGCGACCTGCGCTCGGGCAACTTCGAGTTGCGCAGCACCGCCCCGGACTCTCCGCCCGCGGACTCGGACCTCTTCCGCACCCTGACCGCCGGCATCCCCGCCTCCGGCATGCCTGCGTTCGCCCACCTCTCGGCGAAGATGCGCTGGGCGCTCGTCGATTACGTCAAGTCGCTCTCGCCGTCCCCGGAGCCCCCCAGACCGGTCGATCTGCGCGAGGAGCCAGCCCTACCCTCGGGGGAGGGCGCCCGCCTCTACGTGACCGCTGGCTGCGTCGCTTGCCACGGAGCACGGGGCCGCGGCGACGGTCCCTCCGCGAAGGGCCTGCGGCCGGCGCCCGCCGACTGGACGCTCGGCCCGGCCGTCTTCAAGGCCGGCGCGTCCCCGCGCGACGTCTTCCGCACGCTCCTCACGGGTATGCCGGGGAGCGCGATGCCCTCGTACGAAACCTCCGGCCTCTCTCGGCGCGACCTCTGGGCCATCGCGCGCCACGTCTCGGATCTCTCGCGAGGCCGCGGCCGCTGGGTCGCCCGCTGGCGCGATTTCTTGGGCAGCCTCGACCTCGGCCCGGCGCCCGCGCCCGTAATCAAAGACGCCGAGATGAAGCCGACCCGGCCGAAGGACGACGGGTGCCTGCGCTGCCACCGCGGCATCGAGCCGATCAACGACAAGATGCAGTGGGTCGCCGACGCCCTGGCCGGCAGCCGTCCGGGCGCGTCCTGCGCCATCTGTCACGGGGGCGCTCCCGACGGCGCGACCAAGGGCGAGGCGCACGCCGGAATGATCGCGAACCCCGGGAGCCTTTGGGCGGTGGGCCTCGGACAAGGCTGCGCCCGCTGTCACGCCGCCGCCGGCTCCCTCACGACCTTCCAGGGGATCCCGCTGCCGCGGCCGATGGGCGGAGACCTCATGACCGTCGTCAGCAGCGTGGACGACCCGACCGGCGCGACCGGCGGCGACCAGGCGTACCGGGTCCCGCGTGGTCTCATGGCCGCCGAGCTGGGCAAGGCGACGAACACGCTCGCCGCGAACGGCCTCGCGCCCAAGGGCCAGGCCGCGTTCGCCGACGTGGTCGTGGACGATCCCGACGGCCCCGTGCCGGTCGCGGGCTCGCCCGCCTACCACGAGTGGGTCCGCCGGGCGATGGCTGAAGGGTTCCTGCGCCACGTCGATCGGGCGGACGTCATCCCCGGCGCGGCGGCGGGTCTCCCCCGCTTCGGCAGCCTCCCGCGCGCCGCGGTCGGCGACATGTTCCGGAAGGACTGCGCCCGCTGCCACCTGTGGGACCGCGGCCGGCCCGGCGCGGGCGGGCGGTGGCGCTCCGAGGGTTGCTCGGCCTGCCACGTGCTCTACGGCGTCGACGGCCTCTCCCACTCCACGGACCCGACGCTCGCCGGCGAGGGGCCCGGTCATCCGCTGCAGCACCGGATCACCGCCCGCGTCCCGTCGTCGCAGTGCGCCCACTGTCACTGGCAGGGCGGCGGCTACTACGACGATCTCCACTACCAGCGCGGCCTCGAATGCCAGGATTGCCACGATTCGATCGACGTCCACGGCGACGGCAACGTCTACCCGACGATGCACCTGCAAGTCTCCGTCGCCTGTGAGGACTGCCACGGCACGCCGCGGGCGTATCCCTGGGAGCTGCCCGTCGGCTACGGGACGCCCGTGACGCTCGACGGCCCTCGCGGGGTCGTTCGGGTCGCGGGCGCCGACCACCTCCTCTCCTCGCGCGGCAACGCCGAGGCGCGCTGGATCCGGCGCGGCGACGAGGCGATCCTCCAAGGGCTCGACGGCCGGGAACACGCCATCCCGCTCCTGAAGAACCTTCACCTCTCGGGGGGCTGGAAGAGCGAGGTGGCGCGGGTCGCGATGGACGCCATCCCCGCCCACGAGGGGAAGCTCGAATGCGTCGCCTGCCACATCCCGCGCATCGTCCAGTGCCAGGGCTGCCATGTCGAGGCCGACTTCCGCGGCCGCTCCATCGACTGGGTCGCCTCGCTGCGCGCTCGGGCGAGCCCGTTCTCGGCCGCCGGCCGCGTCGCGACGCCCGGCGAAGAGAGTTTCCACCCGAGTCCCCACGCCCTCGTCGAGCCGACGCTCGGGGTGGACGCCCAGGGGCGGGTGACCGGCCTCGTCCCCGGCGATTTCCTCTCGCTCCGGGCGATCGATCTGGACGGCGGCGTGAGCTTCCTCGGTCCCCACCGCACGAGCGAGGGGCTGCCGAGCCTCTCACTCGCCCCGCTCATCCCCCATGAGGTGAGCCTCGCGTCCCGGAGCTGCGAGAGCTGCCACGCGGCTCCGCAGGCCGTCGGCTATGGAATCGGCCACGGCCGCGACGAGCCGATGGAGCCCGCGCCAGTCGCAGAGCGGGTCCCCACGCTCGAGCAGGTCAACGCGCTCGAAGTCGCCGAGGAAGGCGGCGGGCCGCAGCCCGACCGGAGCGCCGCCGAACACCAGGAGCAGCTCCTGCGTCGCTTCGACGCCCTACGCGCCCACCGCCCGCTCCCGCCGGAGCCCGCGATGTTCTCCCCGGCCGGCGAGCCGGCTCGCCCCCAGCGGGGGGCGGAGGCCGCGGTGCTCCGCCACGCGGGGGGCGGCACCCGAGGTCTCGAACGCTTCGATGTCGATCGGCTCGTCACCCGCGGCGGCCTCCAGGTCAAGAACCTCGTCGACCCCGGCGAGCGGCCGCTCTCTGGGGGTGAGCGCGCGGCCACCGAACGCGAGGGCGCCTGCCTCGCCTGTCACAAGCTCGCCGGCACCCCCGGCTGGACCGAGGTCGTCCGCCGCCTGGGACGCGCCCGGACCCCTGAGGAGCACGACCGCGTGGTCTCGGCGCTGCTCGAGAAATTCCTGAAGAAGAAGTAGTAGTAGTAGTAGGGGAGGCACTCTTCCCAGCGTCGGAGGGGGGGCGTCATGCCACCGGCGAGTGCTCCAGCCGCCCGCGCGACGTTCGTCGCCCCGATGTTGCGCGCCCCCACCTCTCGCACGTCGCGCCCCGCGAAGCTCCGGGTCGCGAAGAGGCTGAACGGGATCGACCCGGCCAGGTAGCCCGCGGCGACCCGGAGCGCTGCGGCGATCGGCGACCATGGCCGTAGGCAGGGCCCCAGCCAAGTCGTGCAGCGAGCGAAACTTGGATGAGGAAACCAGGAAGGCAGGAAGAAAACCTCCTGGTTTCATGGATTCCTCATAGCCAGGTTCGCGCGCCGCGACTTTGCCGGGGCCCTGTGGCCGTAGGGCCTCCGATTGACGCATTTCGTGCCTTCCGCTAGGGTTCCAACAGGCCCTGGGGGGAAAAGCAGGCGAACGGAGCCTTCGCTCCCTTCTGAAGGAGGCGCGCGGGCGTTCGATGCGGGCGCGGTACGTGGAAATCGAGGAGCGGCTGGCGGCCTTCGGAGAGATCCAGGCCGCGCACCGCGACTGGGCACGGGAGCTCGAGCGGCGGCTCGACCTGTCCTGGATTTACCACGACCACGCGCTCGAGGGGGTCCCGCTCACCGCCACCGAGATCGCCGACGCGCTCGCGGGCGCCGTGGCCACCGATGCCACGCTCGTCCCGATGTACATCGAGGTCAAGGCCCTCGCGGCGGCCATCGCCCTCATCCGCGCCGAGGCTGGAAGTCCGAAGCTCCGCCTCGGGGCGGCGTTCGTAAAGAAGCTCCACCAGATCGCCGGCGCGGGCCTGCCCGGGCGAGACAAGGTGTCCTGGCGTCGGGACCTCCCGCTGCACCGGGCCTACTTCCACGAGATCACGCCCGCGGCGCTCGTCCCGTCGGAGCTGCGGAAGCTGCTCGACTTCTGCGCCACCTCCGAGTTCCAACGCTTCCATCCCCTCGATCAGGCGGCGGCGATCCACTGGGGCTTCATGCGCGTCTATCCCTTCCCCGAGGGCTCCGGCCGGCTCGCCCGCCTCCTGCAGAACCTGCTCCTGATGCGGCACGGCTATCCTCCGGCGATCATCCACGCCATCGATCGGCAGCGCTACTACGAGACGCTGCGCCATCCGAACACCGCCCTGCGCCTCCTGGTCGCCGAGGCGGCGGAGAACGCGCTCGCGGGCGGCCTGCGCTTCTTCGAGGAGCGGGCGGCTTCGCTCCGCCGCCGGAGCGGGTTCGCGGGCCAGGATCCCGGCAAGGTCGACCCGGGCTGACCGCTCGCTCCCGTACCCGAGGCCCGAGACCTCATTGGCCACGGGCTCTCGGGTCCGTCGCTCAGGGAGGGGCGAGGGCGCCAGACGCGGCCATCGGTCCGTCCGCTCACGCGCCGACGTGCGGGCGAGGGCCCCTCGGCCACGCCGCCCCGCTGGGGGCTGCTCCCGCCCTCATGGGTCCCTGGTCCTGCCATTCGGGTGGTTGACGCCGTCACAAGCTCGATGGTAACGAGGACGACGGGGGCCCGGCCGCCGGCTGGCCGGGGTGGCACTCCCCAATCGGGAGGGCATAAGTCTTCTGGCGTTCGGCAGCGCGACGAAAGGCGGGCGGTTGGCGAATCGCAGTTACACGATCAAGCTGATCTCGGACGACCCGCGGGTCCGCACGCGCCACTTCCGGGTCCGCCACTCGTACCTCGCCGCGGCGGCGGCCATCGCGGGCGTCCTGCTGCTCGCCGCCGCCGGCATGTCGGTCCACTACTTCTACGTCGCCAGTCAGGTCGTGGAAAATCGGGTGCTCCGAGAGGAGAACGCGCAGCTCCGGACCCAGGTCAAGCTCATCCACGAGAAGGTCGCCCACGTCACCTCGACCCTCGACCGCGTCGAGCGCTTCGATCAGAAGCTCCGCTCCTTGACCCAGCTCAACGACCCCGAGCGCAACCTGGCCATCGGTCCGGTCGAGGCCGCGGGATCGCAGGAGGGCGAGGAAGCCCCCGAGGAGGCGGCCGCGACGCACACGACCGTCCCGGACGACGCGTCGTTCCTGCCGAGCAAGCTCGACAGCCTGTCCGCTGAGGCCGACCGGCAGGAGAAGAACATCCAGGCCCTCACCCGCTACTTCCAGGAGCAGAAGGACCTGCTCGCCTCCTCACCGGCCATCTGGCCCGCCCGGGGGTGGGTCACGAGCGACTTCGGCATTCGGCTCGACCCGTACACCGCCGAACGGGTGATGCACCGGGGCCTGGACATCGCGAACGCCCCGGGGACCCCAGTGGTGGCCACCGCCGACGGCGAGGTCATCTTCGATGGCACGGAGGGCGGCTACGGCAACGTCCTCGTCCTCGACCACGGCAACGGTGTCCGGACTCGCTACGGCCACCTCTCGCGCATCTTCGTCAAGCTCGGCGACCACGTGAAGCGCGGCCAGAAGGTCGCGGCCATCGGCAACACCGGCCGCTCGACCGGCCCGCACCTGCACTACGAAGTTCGCATCAACGGGATCCCCGAGAACCCGCGCCGGTTCATCCTCGAATAGCCGAGGCAGAGGACACGCGGGGGAGGCCGCGCGCAGCGGGCTCGGGTGGCGCTGTTTTTCGCGCTCGGTTCACGTGAGCCACCTGGGAGGCTGGTGTTAAATGGGTGCCGTCGCGAGAAAGCCGAGACCGAGGCGAGACGGGCGCCCGAGGAGTGAAGAGCGGAAACGTACTCTTTGCAGTACGTTTTGCAGCGAAGCGACGAGGCCGCCCGTCGCAGCGAAGGGTTCGGCTTTCGCAGTAGGCGGCCATTTAACACCAGCCTCCTAGTTGCACGCGTCCGCCGGGGCCGCGCACACACAGCCCCCGTCGCCCGTGCACGCCTGGATCGCCTCGCCGTCCGGCTGGAGGAACGCGGTCACCTGCCGCTGTGCCGCCCCGGACGGGTAGACGTCGTCGTGGGCGCCGTTGCTCTGATCGTTGGGGGCGTTCGTCACCGGCGGGTGCTTCGCCGGATCGAAGTCGTAGATCGTGAGGGCCGACGGCAATGGCGCGTCCTCCCCCACGAGGCCGTACGGCGTGTCGTCCGTCGGGAGCATCAGCGGGATCGCCATCGTCCGGGCGACCATCTCGGTCGCCTGGTTCGGCACCTGCATGTCCCAGCGGCTCTCCTGCATCAGGATCCGCTTCCCCGCCGCCACGGTCAGGGGGCTCCCCGAGAGGAGGTAGGGCGCGGTGGTGATGGGATCGGAGAAGTCGAAGAACGGCTGGGTGTACGACGAGAGGACGGCCTGATCGACCCCGTCCGGGTAGGCCGCATCGAAGAGCGTCGACGCCCCGAGCTGCGTCCAGTGGTTGCTTCGCTGGAGCATCAGGCTCCAGCAGCCGCCGGGCACGTTGAGCACGCCCACCGGGACGTCCGGGTCGTAGGCCATGAACGTCCCGCCCATGATCCCGCCCAGCGAGATCCCATAATAATAGGCGTTCGTCGGGTCGATCACCTCCTGTCCGTTGGGCTCGAGCACCGGGTCGTGAGCGAGCGCCGTGCGGGCGAAGCGGAGCAGGACCATCGCGTTGACGATCGACTGCTGGAGCTTGTCGGTGATGAGCGGGAGCTGGTTCATGTCGTTGACCGCCGCCGCGATCGCGCCCACGTCCTCCTTGGCGAGGCCGGTCCAGTTGGTCATGACCATGAGCACGTGGTTCTCCTCGGCGGCCTGCTGGATCTGGGGGTTCGCGGAGTATTCGACCGCGTCTCCGAGCAGCCCGTGGCCGAAGACGACGACCGGCACCGGATGGTCGGGCGTCGCCGTCCGGATCGCCGACGGGACCAGCGCGGCGAAGGTCACCGGATAGCTCCCCTGCATCTGGGGCACCCCGGCGTCGTCGAGGGCGAGCGTCGCCTCCGCTCCCCCGTCCGCGGTCAGGAACAGGGGGACGGTGTAGGTCCCCACGATGCGCGCGTAGAGCTGGGGGGCGCCCCCGTCCGCCTCGCCCGCGTCGGCCGCCTCGTTCGGGCCGCCATCCACCGTGGTCAGCGTGTAGGTCACGGACGAGCCGTCGCCGATCTGCGCGAGCGCCTGGTCTCGCATGGAGCGGACGTGCGCGGTGAGCCCGTCATCCGATCCGGTGACGAAGTCCCAGGCGAGCAGGACCTGGTCGTTCGAGAGGCCGGCCTTCGCGAGGACGGGCAGGACCGAGGCCGAGAAGTCGGGCCGGAGCGCCTCGAGCCGCGCGTTGTCGGTCGGCCGTCCCGACAGCAGGGCCTCCATCCCGGCCGGGATGGGCAGCGGGGCGCCGCTCTGGTCGGTGAGGGAACGGAGAAGCACGACGACGTAGCGGGTCTTCGGTGCGAGGCGGACCATCGGTCTCACGTAGAGCGCCTGCCGCGGCGGGGCGTTGGTCGCGTCCAGCTCGGCGAAGTGGAGGACGCGGCTGCCGTCCGGGGCGAGGATCTGCGTCGGCGAGGACGCCGACAGGCTGGCCGTGAGGTTCTCCCATCCCGGCAGGGAGCTGCCGTCGATGGCCTGGTCGAAGTGGACGACCATCGCCGCGGCGGGGGAGAAGCCGTCGTGCAGGTTGAGCAGCGCCGGGTCGACGACGGTGCCGGCCGAGCTGACCGGCATGGCGGCGATCGGGACGTCGAGCTGGTAACCGCTCGGCGTGCCGGCCGATGCCCGCTCGTAGGTGAGGGATGGCCAAGGGGTCAGGCAGTCCTCCGGATCGGCGCCGCGCAGCGGGTTGCACCTTGCCGGGATGCCGAGCGCGATGGGCGGCCCGGCGTCGACGCCCGCGTCGAAGGGAGCGCCGCCGCTGGAGCCGCCGTCGAGGATGGGCGTCGCGGCGCAGCTCGTGCCCGCGTCGCAGGCGAGACCGGACGGACAGCCCCCGTCGGGGCAGCGGGAGACCGCGGGTCCGCTGGGCGTGACCGAGCAGGCGGCAAAGAGGAGCGAGGCGAGCGCGCCCCGGCCTGGGGCGCTGGACGGGAACGTCAGGGCGAGCGCGGGCGGGTGGACCGGCGGCGCGAGCTTCGGCGCCGGTGGGGCGATTTCCAGGTCGATTCGTTGCTGAAGCGGCTCGCGCATGGTTCCCCGTGTTGGCCGAGTGGCTCGGGCGGCCCATTCCGCCGGAGTCCTTCTGAAAGAACGGCACCTTATAGCACACCGCGCGCTCGGCTGGCTCGCCCCGGGATGGGCTGCGGCGCACCATCCCCGGCGAAAAATGGCTCAACCCACGGCACAACCCATTGAAGTCATTGCCGACTCATCGCCCGTTGTCAAAGCAGATCGGCCTGCCGAGCGCTGATCTGGGCCTGTCGAGCGCTGGGCTCGCCCTGTCGAGCGCTGGGCTGGGCCTGTCGAGCGCTGATCTCGCCCAGACGAGCGCTGATCTCGCCTGGACGGCCGCTCGTCTGGCCCAGACCACCCCCCCCCGCGTCGTTGCCCAAACCCGCCCCCACCTCCGAAGCCGTGGTCCGCAACGATCGAAGGAAACCGGACGCCGGCCCTCCGTTTGGAATCGGGGCCTCGGGGATGGGAACGGGTCCAGGAATCGATCGGTTGCCTCAAGAGAATGGGGCAGCTCCTCATCACGGCTCCTTGACCCGTGGCGTCAGTGGGGGCAGACCGGCTATAAGGCAGCGGCCCATGCTGAATCCGGCAAAGCTCATCCTGGGGACGAGCAACCAGCGCACGTTGCGCCGGATCGCCCCGATCGTCGCGCGCGTCAACGAGCTCGAGGGGAAGGTCCGCGCGCTGCCGGACGAGGCCTTTCCTCGCCGCACGGCCGAGCTGAAGCAGGAGGTGCAGGAGCGCGGCCGGCCGCTCGACAGCGTGCTCCCCGAGGCGTTCGCCCTCTGCCGCGAGGCCGGGCGCCGCGTCCTCGCGATGCGTCACTTCGACGTCCAGCTCGTCGGCGGCGTCGTCCTCCACCAGGGCAAGATCGCCGAGATGAAGACCGGCGAGGGCAAGACGCTCGTCGCCACCCTCCCCGCCTACCTGAACGCGCTCGCCGGTCGCGGCGTCCACATCGTCACCGTCAACGACTACCTGGCCAAGCGCGACGCCGAGTGGATGGGACGCATCCACTCCTACCTCGGCCTGCGCGTCGGCGTCGTCGTTCACGACCTCACCGACAAGGAGCGGCAGCACGCCTACCGGGCGGACATCACCTACGGGCAGAACAACGAGTTCGGCTTCGACTACCTGCGCGACAACATGAAGTTCCGCCTCCAGGACTACGTCCAGCGGGAGCTGAACTACGCCATCGTGGACGAGGTCGACTCGATCCTCATCGACGAGGCCCGCACGCCGCTCATCATCAGCGGCCCGGCGGAGGAGAGCACCGACAAGTACTACAAGATCAACCAGGTCATCCCCGGCCTCACCCTCGACCGCGACTACACCATCGACGAGGAGGCCCGCTCGGTGATGCTCACCGACGAGGGGATCGAGCGGGTCGAGAAGAAGCTCGGGGTGGGCAACCTCTACGATCCGGAGCAGATCGAGACCCTCCATCACGTCGAGCAGGCGCTGCGCGCCCACACCCTCTACAAGCGCGACCGCGACTACGTCGTCCGCGAGGGCGAGGTCCTGATCGTCGACGAGTTCACCGGCCGCATCCTCCCCGGCCGCCGCTGGTCGGATGGCCTCCACCAGGCGATCGAGGCGAAGGAGGGCGTCCGGATCGAGAACGAGAACCAGACGCTCGCGACGATCTCCTTCCAGAACTACTTCCGGATGTACAGCAAGCTATCGGGGATGACCGGCACGGCCGACACCGAGGCCGGCGAGTTCCACGACATCTACAAGCTGGGCGTGGTCGTCATCCCGACCAACAAACCGATGGTCCGCGACGACCTGGAAGACGTCGTCTACAAGACCGAGCGCGAGAAGTTCAAGGCGGTGGTCGAGGAGATCGCGCAGCTGCACGAGAAGGGGCAGCCGGTGCTCGTCGGCACCGTGTCGATCGCCAAGAGCGAGGTCGTCGCGAACCTCCTCAAGAAGCGGGGCATCCCCCACAACGTCCTGAACGCGAAGCAACACGAGCGCGAGGCGCACATCATCGCCCAGGCCGGACGCAAGGGGGCGGTCACCATCTCGACCAACATGGCCGGACGCGGCACGGACATCCTGCTCGGCGGCAACCCGGAGGTGCTCGCGCGCGCGGAGATCGGCCCGCCGCCCGATCCGCCCGATCCCGACGCCCCCGTCCCCCAGGGCGAGGCGCCGCCCGATCCCGCGGTCCGGCAAGCGGCCTACCAGGCGGCCCTCGTCGAGTACGAGAAGAAGCACGCCGAGGCGGTCGAGCGGCACAAGGCGAGCTGCCGGCAAGAGCACGACGAGGTGATCGCGCTCGGCGGCCTCTTCATCCTCGGCACCGAGCGCCACGAGAGCCGGCGGATCGACAACCAGCTCCGCGGCCGCGCCGGGCGGCAGGGCGATCCCGGCATGAGCCGCTTCTACCTCTCGCTCGAGGACGACCTGATGCGGATCTTCGGGTCGGACCGGATCAAGGGTCTGATGGAGACGCTCGGGATGCAGGACGACGAGCCCATCGAGCATCGCTGGCTCAGCCGGGCCATCCAGGGCGCGCAGCGGAAGGTCGAGGGGCACAACTTCGACATCCGCAAGAACCTCCTCGAGTACGACGACGTGATGAACCAGCAGCGCAAGACGATCTACGCCCTGCGCCGCGAGGTCCTCGCAGCCGGCTCCTCCGAGCCGCTCATCGAGTATGTCGAGAAGGACGAGCGGACGCGGATTAAGGAGCGGATCGTCCGGCAGATCTCCTGGGGCGACCAGCGGGAGAAGGTCCTCTCGATGCTCGAAGACATCATCCTCGACGATCTCCTCGCCGCCACCTGCCCCGCCGGCAAGAGCCCCGACTCCTGGGACCTCGACCGGCTCAAGGAGATGGTCCACGAGCAGTTCGGCCTGACCATCCAGTTCGGCGACAAGCTCCCCGGCGACACCGACGAGCTGGCCGAGCAGGTCTTCAATGTGGCCGAGAAGGCCTATCTGGGGAAGGAGGAGCTGTTCGGGCCCGACTCCTTCCGCCGCCTGGAGCAGTACGTCTACCTGAACGTCATCGACACCCTCTGGAAGGACCACCTGCTCGCCATGGATCACTTGAGGCAGGGGATCGGCCTTCGGGGTTACGGCCAGAAGGACCCCAAGGTCGAGTACAAGAAAGAGGGCTACGAGATGTTCCAGATGATGACCGCGCGCATCCGCAGCGCGGTCATCGGGAACCTCCTGCGCGTCCAGCCCCGGCCGACCGAGGACGCGCAGGCGATGGAGCGGCAGCTCGCCGCCCGGCGGCAGCAGCAGCGGATCGTCGAGACCCACGGCGATCTGGAGGCGGCGCGGTCCGAAGCCCCGAAGACCGTCCACCGCGAGGGGGCGAAGGTCGGCCGCAACGACCCCTGCCCCTGCGGCAGCGGCAAGAAGTACAAGAAGTGCCACGGCATGACCGCGGGCGCGCAGGCGGGGTAGCGCCCGCTCCCGAGGTCCGCCCTCCGGCCGGCGCGAGCGGCCGGACCGGGCTCTCCCGGCGGCTCGACGGGCCGTTGGCGCTCCGTCGCCGCAGGCGAAGGCTCGGGCGTGGCCCAGCGCCCTGATCCGTCGATAAGGGCGGATCTACTTCTGGGGCCAAGCCAAGAGTGAAGCTTGTGGATCGGCACCCTTCTCGCCGGCCAGGGCCGCGCCTCACACGGGGTGTTCGCTTCTTGCGGACGGATCAGGGCAGCGAAAACTCCCTTGAGCCCCCGTGGACGGCCGACTACGCTCTCACGCTCGATGCGCCGCGCCAAGAACCCGCTCGCCGCCCTCTTCCTGACCGTCTTCGTCGACCTCGTCGGCTTCGGGATCCTCATCCCGCTCCAGCCGTACCTCGCGCTGGAGTTCGGGGCGAGCAAGTCCGGGGTGACGGGACTCAACTGGGCCTACAGCGCCGCGCAGTTCCTGATGGCGCCCATCTGGGGAAGGCTCTCCGACCGGATCGGGCGCCGGCCGGTGCTCCTGCTCTCGATCGGCGGGTCGATCTTCACCCAGGCGCTCTTCGCTGCGACCCAGCTCGGCCATCGCGCCCTGCCGGCCTGGGCGGGCCTCGGCCTTCTTTACGTCGCCCGAATCGGGGCGGGCGCGTGCGGGGCCAACCTCGCGACGGCGCAGGCGTACGTCGCCGACGTGACGACGCCGGAGAACCGCGCGAAGGGGATGGGGCTCATCGGGGCCGCGTTCGGGCTCGGCTTCGTGGTCGGGCCGGCGCTCTCGGGCGGGCTCGCCCACGCCTTCGGCTTCGCCGTGCCGCTCTTCTTCGCGGCCAGCCTCTCCGCGGTCAACCTCTTCCTCGCCTGGGAGCGACTGCCGGAGAGCCGGCGGGAGGCGGTGGCCGCCCCGGCGAGGCCCGGGCGCCTCGCCGAGCTCTGGACGGCGCTGCTCGTCCCCGGCCTCGGCACGCTGCTCCTCCTGCACCTCGCCCTGACCTCGTCCTTCTCCACGATGGAGGCGACCTTCCCCCTGCTCGTGAGCGATCGCTTTGGCTGGGGCGCCGGGGCCGTAGGCGGCGTGTTCGCCTTCTCCGGGGTGGTGCTCGTGATCGTCGAGGGCGGACTCATCGGGCGGCTGACGCGGAGGTTCGGCGAGCGGGCGCTCTTGCTCTGCGGGGTCGCGTGCGAGGGGGTGGGCCTCGCGATGCTTCCCTACGCGGGGCCCAGGGGGACATTCGCCGGGATGGCTCTCCTCGCGGCCGGCAACGGGCTATGCGTGCCGTCGCTCTCCTCGCTCCTGTCGCGCCACGCGGGCCTCGGGCGGCAGGGGGCGATCCTGGGCATCGCGGCCTCCATGGGCTCGCTCGCCCGCATCTTCGGCCCCGCCTGGGGCGGCCTCTCCTACGACCAATGGTCCTATCCGGCCCCGTACCTCTCCATGGCGGGCGTCCTCCTCGCCGCGCTCGTGGCCGGCGGGGCGGCCCTGCGCCGGCTCGGGATGCCGGAGAACGCCGTTGCGGCGGCGCCGCCGCCTGGTTAGTTTGCCGCCAGGCGGATTACCGGAGGTCTTCGCATGGTGAGCGGCAGGAGGGGCGTGCTGGCGATCGTGAGCCTCGTGTTCATCGGGTGCGGTTCGAGCTACACGGGAGGCACCAAGCCCCCGGGCGGCGGCAGCGGCAGCGGCGGGGGCGGCGGAACGGACGGCGGGGTCACCCAAACGGTCACGATCAAGGGGTTTGCCGACTCTCCGGTGAACCTCTCCGCGCCATCGCCGTCGACCATCACCTGGCAGAACCAGGACAGCGTGGTCCACACGGCGACGAGCCAGGCAACCGCGGGCTCCTACCAGCCCGGGGCGGCGACGGGCGGCTTCCGCTTCGACACCGGCTCCATCGCGCCCGGCGCGTCGGCGACGATCGCGGTGCCCGCGGGCCTCGCGAGCGGGACGGTTCAGCCGTACTTCTGCTCGATTCACAAGGGCGCGATGATGACTCCCAACCCGACGATCACGATCCGGTAGGCCACGCCGTTGACTCCCCGCGCGGGCGACGCCTATAAGGCACGCCGCCCGCCGAGGTGGTGGAACTGGCAGACACGCCAGATTCAGGGTCTGGTCCGCGCAAGCGGGTGCAGGTTCGATTCCTGTCCTCGGCATTCGAGGGTCCAAGAGCCCTTCCGCTCGAACGGCGGAAGGGCTTTTGCGTTCGAGCCGCTGGTTTCTTTCTGGACCGTCCCCATGTTTCCATCAGCCGGTCTTATTCACGGCACGGCGTAGCGAGGCGTTTTCAGACCGCAGCCGAGAAGGGCAAGCGAGAGCGACGACCGACGAGGCGTCGCGTAAAGCACCTCCCCCCAAGTCGTTTGGAGGGTGGCAAGCCTCCCCTTCGGGAGGCGCGGGATCGGACGCCGCAGCAGCCGGACCGTGAATAAGACAGGATCATGTGGTGGGACAACGACAGCCCACCGGCGTGCCCGGGGGTCTGTCAGGAGGATTCTCATGGCGGTGGCAGTGGAGACCCACGATCGTCCGATCCAGCGCGTGAGCTGGAGCTCGATCTTCGTGGGCGTGGTGGTTGCGATGGCGCTGGAAGGCGTGTTGACCTTCGTCGGCAACGCCATCGGCTTGCGACTCGTCAACCCGCTCAACCTGGCGGCGGCGCGTACGCTGGACACCGGATCGATCCTGTGGACGCTCGGTATCCCGCTCGGCTGCCTCTTCGTCGGCGGGTTGCTCTCGGGCCTGCTCTCCGGCTACTACAACAGCCTGCATGGGATGGTGTCCGGGATGGTGGTCTGGGCGCTGGTGGGCCTGTTCGACGTGGTCGTCGCCTCGCTGATGAACTTCGGAGCGGCGGCGGCGCGGCCGGCGGGGGGCTACGGGCCGTACAACGCGGCGCTGTGGCTGATGTTCTTCTCCGCGTGGCTGCAACTGTTCGGCGCCATGGCGGGCGGGTTGTTCGCCGTGCGCCCGCGGGTGCGCGAGCCGTTCTACCGCGAGGAGCGGAGGGTCATCCCGCAGCAGTGAGGGGACGGGTACGCCGGGGGCTGCCGCTCCCGGCGTACCCGCTCGGCGAGATGCACCCGGCTCCACGGCGGGAGGGCGTGGAGCGAACCCGGGGTCCTACGATTCCAACTCCCGGACGATCTCCGCCGCCACCTGCCGCGCGCGGGCGATTTCGGAAGCCACGAAGCTCACGGCCCCGACCGCCGCGTGGCCGCCGCCGCCGTAGCGCTCGCAGATCTTCGCGATGTCGTGCTGGCGCCACTCCTGATGCCAGGGGTTGCTGCCGACCGAGACCTTCGCCCGCGCCGGGCCGAGCGTCACGCCCACCGTGTAGGCAGCCTCTGGGTAGAGGTAGTAGCCGATGAACTTGTTGAAGGTCTCTATCCCCTGGGTCGAGAGGTCGAAGCGCAGGACGCCGCGGTCGAAGCGAATCTCGCGACGCATCAGCTCGATCGTCTCCTCGTGGGCCGTGAGGAGCTTCACGAGCGGCCCCGCGACGTAGGGCTCCTTCACGATTTGCGCGAGCGGCAGCTTCTGCATGTCCCCGATCAGCCGGTGGCGGGCCGCCTCGTCATGCGATCCCTCGATCGCGACCATGAGCTTCAAGGCCGGCTCCGGCAGATCGACCGCGGTCCTCGCGTCGGGGAAGAGCGCGCCGTCGATGACCTCCGCCCAGTCGATCAGCTCCGCGAGCGGCGCGGGGTCGAAGGAGAAGCGGCTCGCCAGGGTGCGGGCGATGAACTTCGTGCAGCTCTTCGCCGCCGGGTCGAGGAACTTCCTTCCCGATCGGTCGGCCTCGAAGTGGGCGCGGTCCTCGGGGGTCGGGAAGGCGCTGTCGTGGTGGTCGAACCACCAGGTGAGGCGCGGGTCGCGGCTGTAGCGGAAGTCGACCACCGCGTTCTCGTCGCCGTCGAAGGCGCTGGCGGGGAAGATCTGGCCCGGCTGATGGGCGAGCCCGCGGTAGGAGATCTCGGCGTCCGGCCGGATCTTCTCCCGATAGAAGCGCGAGAAGACGGCCGCCGAGGCGAGGCCATCGAAGCAGCGATCGTGGTAGAGGACGCGGAGCTTCATCCACGGCATTGTGGCGGCAACCGGTCCAGGATACAACCCCGGCGTGGATTGCACGGGCCATGCAGGCGTCCCGGCCGTGGGGCCCTGCGCGCGCTGCGCGCGGCCGGCGTGCGAGGCCTGCGCGCGGCCCATCCCCGGCGGGCTGCTCTGTCCGGCCTGCGCGGCGACGCCGGTGCCCTGGGAAGAGCGGCGCCGGCTCGGGACGGCGCGCGCCTTCGCGCTCACCCTCCAGCCGTCGCTGCTGGCGCCCGAACGCTTCTTCCGCCGGCTCGACGCGCCGGGCCGGATCGCGCCGGCCCTCGGGTACGCCTTCCTGGCGCACCTCGCCGGCTTCTCGACGCTGGCCCTCCTCGCCGCCGCCGCACCCATGGGCGGCCTCGTCGTGGGGCTCGGTGACCGGATCACGGGCGCGATCCAGATGCTCGCGATTCTCGCCGTGCTCCTCGTCGGCTTCGACCTCCTGCTCGCCCTGCTCGTCCACGCGGTCTTGAGGCTGCTCGACGCGGGGAAGGCGGGCGTCGGAGCGACGGTGCGCGCGGTCTGCTACGGGCAGGGGCCGGCCGTGCTCTGGGCGACGATCGTGCTTCCGTCGCTCTTCGTCCCGCAGGTCTGGTCGGCACTGTGCACGATCCACGCGGTCAAGCAGGCGCAGCGGACGCGCCCGGGAGTGGCCGCGACCGCGGTGCTCGTGCCCACCCTCGCATCGGTCATGGGCCTGCTCGTCCTCGCGCAGCGGTACGCGCCCGCGCTCCTCGCCGCGGCAAAGCTGCGAGGCTAGCGGGGCCGGAAGAGGCGAAGCCGCCAGACTGGCTCGCCCGCGGCGAGGTAACGCTTCTCCCGGCTGCTCGGGATCTCCCCCTCCGGCCGGGCGGAGAAACCACCCGGGCCCGCCTCGTTCGCAAAACCGGCGGCATCGAGGAGGGTCTCCATGTCGCGCGCGCGATCTTCGACGTCGGTCCGGACATCGAGCAGTCCGCCCGGAACGAGCAGGGCGAACAGGAGGTGCGCGAAGCCCTCGTCGATGACCCGCCGCTTGAAGTGTCGCCGCTTCCACCAGGGATCGGGGAAGTGGAGGTGGATGGCGGCGAGCGAAGCCGGGCCGAACAGGCGGGGCGCCTCGGTGCGAGCGTCCGCCCCGACCACGACGAGGTTCGCGAGGCCGCGCGCCACCGCGCGAGCCCACGTGATCTCCGCGAACTTCTTCCGCCATTCGATCGCGACGAAATCGACCTCGGGATGGGCTGCGGCAAACCCGAGCGCGAAGCCGCCATGGCCGCTGCCGATCTCGAGGTGCAGCGGCGCCGGCCGGCCGAAGACGGCGGACCAATCGGGCTGGTCGGGCAGGACGGGGGCGTCGGGGGGGGGACCCGTGGGGCGGCGCATGTCGGTTCAGCCCTTCGTGATCTCGCGCAGGACGGAGGTGGCGTACGCGCCGGGTGGCAGCGAGAAGCAGACGCGGAGCCCTCCGGCCGCGGCCTCGATCACCGGCTCGCGCGGGCGAACGCGCAGGGAGCGCCGTGTCCCCTCCGTTTCCCGCCCGCCCAGATCGAACGCGGCAACGTCGAGACCCGCCGCGGACAGGACCTGCGTCTCGCGCCGCGCCGGATCGCCGTCGGGCCGGCGCATCTTCGGTCCGAACATGGGGCCGGTCGGCGAGACCGCGAAGGTCGAGAAGCGTGGCCGGTCCACCTCGGGGTCGCACGCGAAGACGGGGCCGCCACCGTCCTCGCCGAGCTGGAGCAAGTCACCCTCCTCGATCCTCCCGAAGGCTCCTTCGGACAGGCGCAGCGCCAGCACGCGGTTGAACAGCTCGGCCTGGAGCGCGGAGAGGGCGAGCTTGCGCAGGAAACGATCCCGCCGTGCACGGGAGAGCGCCGGGTGCTCACCCCGCCGGAGGAGCGCGAGCCCGAGCGCCGCGTTGTCCCCGTCGCGGCCGAAGCGCTGCTGGCCGAACCAGTTGGGCGCGCCCAGGACGGTGAGCGCGTCGAGCACCGCGCGGGCGAGGCCGGCGTCGTCCGCTCCGCGCAGGAGGATCGCGAAGCGGTTGCCCCGTAGATGGCCGGGACGGAGCTTGTTGCCGTGCCGGGATGCGGCGAGGACGCGAAAGCCGTCACCGGCGATGCAGCGAGGCGGATCACGCGGCGTGAGGACGGAGAACCACTGACGCGCGAGCGCCTGCCGGTCCTTGAGGCCGGCCCAGCCGACCTGCCGCTCGCCGACGCCCAGCGTGGCGGCGAGCGCACGAGCGACCTCGGCCGTGTTCCGGCCGCGTTTCTCGACCCAGAGGTAGACGTGCTCGCCCACGCCCGAGGGCAGATAAGCCGGCAGCTCCTCGACCTCGAAGTCCTCGGGCGTGATCTTGAAGGCCCCGCCCGTTCCGGGCAGGTCGGACGTGATGAAGGGGCTATCACAACCGTTCATCATGATGCAGGTCCTCCGTTCTCCGAAGGGGGAAGGCAGGAATCCGAGGGGGCTCCTCCGCGAGCCGTCCTGCGCTCCTGCTCTCCTCTGACTTGGGTTTCCGCCCTTTTCGCCGTCGCGAGGTCGAGGACGGGGCGGCGCCGCCGCCGAGCACCGGAGCGCCGGCCGCGCCGGACCGACCGCCAGTAGGCGGGGAAAGGGCGAAACCCAAGTCTGAGGTAACCGTTCATCGCCTGGACCAGCAAGCTGACCCGCACGGGAACGGGGACACGAGCGGCTCCCGTTCCCGGGCCGTCAGTTGTCGGCCCAGTGACGATCGCGCTCTTCCTTGTCGTACATCGTCAACGCTTCGAGCACTCGGACGAAAGCTCGCCCGAAAGCCTTCTCGAGCCTTGGAGGCACGCGCTTCCCCTTCGGATGCAGCAGGACGTCCTTGCCCTTGTGGCCGAGCCCCACGAATGGTTGGTAGGCGCGGTCGCTCGACGGCGTCGCGAGCCCCTCCTCGCTCGCGATCTTGAGAATCCTGCCGTCCCGGCCGAGCGCGATGCCGTAGGTCGCGCTGCCCGACCCCTTGGGCAGGTCGACGAAGACGAGGTAGCCGATCTTGTCCCTGGGCTTGAGCCGATCGAGACTGACGGGGTCCTGGGCGACCGCCTGGGGGCCCATCTCAGAGTGGCCGTAGAAGCCGAGGACCGTGAGTGTGGCGGCGGCCGCCGAGGGATCCTCGCCGAGGGCATCGGCGATCCGTTGCTTTGCGTCGTCATCGAGCGGGTAGGCCTTCCCAGTGAAGAACGCGGCCTCGGGGAAGAAGTCCGTCACCCGCAGTTCGCCCTGCCGGAGGAACGCGACCACGTCCCAGAGGTCGAGCGCCGGGAACCGTGGATAGGCCGGCATGCCTTTCGGCGTGCCATGGAGGATGGACGCCATGAGCTGGTCGTCAGAGCGGATGGCGAGGAGTGCCGAGCTCCTCAAGGAGACCGGCCGGACCGGCGGGTGGCCGGGCAGATCACCCTGGGCGCGGCCGTCCGTCCCGTGGCAGGAGGCGCAGTACGCGGCGAAGAGCGCCCTCCCATGGCCGATGTCGCCGAGCAGCGGCGGCTCGGCCCGCGTTGGCACGGCCAGGAGAAGGATCGGGATCGTGGCGAGCGTGCGCATGGCTCACTCCTCCTCGGCGGGCTTGTTGGGGGTCGTATCCACGGCCTGGTAGCAGTCGGGGCCGGGCGAGCTCCAGTCGCGAATGTCGGTCCCCTTGCCCGGCACCTCGCCCACCGGAACGTGGAAAGTCACGTCCATGCCTTCCCGTCCGTCCAGCCGGCGAAACACGATCTCCCGAGAGCCCGGGCCGGTCGGGGTGAAGTGGAACCCGTAGCCGCCGGCGTTGCCGGGGATCGGATGGAGGAGGAAGCGGCCGATGCCCTCGACATGGCCAACGAGCGTCTCCCCGGTCACCGGCTTGCGCTCGCCGTACTCGGGATCGGGCGGGTCCATGACCTCGAAGACCTCGAGGACGATCTCCGCGAGCTTGCCTGGGGCGAGCTTCGCGGGACGTACGTGGAGGACGAAGACGTTGCTCTCGAGCGTGCGGCTGGTGATCGCCTCGCTGCCGCCGGTGCCGAGCGCGGCCGGCAGGCTCGTCGCTGGCACGGCGTCGTCGATGTCGTCCTTGAACACCGGCGCCGGAGCGCGCCTCGCCGCGGGCGTCGGCGCTCGTGGCGAGGCCTTCGCGCTGGCCGAGGGAACGGGCTCCGGCGAGAGGGCGGCCGAAGGGGTCGACGAAGACGACGGCGCGACCTGAACCGGGGCCTCGGCGTCGTTTGGCCGGACGACCCGCTGCGCGAGCGCCACAGGCGACCCAGCGGCCAGCAAACCGAAGACGATCACTTTTCGCATGATTGGCCCTCCTCAATCCTTGTCCTTGGCCCAGGCGCCGCCGTGCGAGATCCACTCCAGCTCGTCGCCGATCGTCAGGTCGAGCAGCTCCGGGGTGATCGGCGGAAGCGGGCGGCCGTTCAGGAAGATGAACGGCGTTCCGTCCACCCCGAGCGTGCGGGCCGTGGCCTGTTCCTTCTCGATCGCGGCCTTGATCCCCTCGTCGTGCAACGCGGCCACGAGACCTTGCCGGTCTAGGCCGGCCTTCTCTCCGAGCCGGAGGATCTCTTCCGTATAGGCCATCTCATCCAGGCTCGCGCGCGCGGCCTGGTCGTCGAAGAGCAGGTCGTGGAGCTTCCAGAAGTCGCCCTTCTCGACGGCATAGGTCGCGGCCTCGGCGGCGATCATCGAGTGGGGATGGATAGGGAAGGGCATGAAACAGAGCCGGACGTCGGATCGCTTCTGGACCGTGTTCTCGAGCAGGGGCCGCGCCTCACGACAGTGCGGGCAATCGAAGTCCGAGAACTCGACGAGGGTGACCTTCGCGTCCGGACTCCCCATGCAGGGGAGGCGGGCGACGTCGAAGTGGACGCGGCTGCCTGGCTTGAACGAATCGTAGTAGGCCGAGACGGACTGCTCAGCCCGCTCGGCCGTCGCCCCCATGGCCAGCTCGCCGAGAGCGATCGCGGCCATGCGGCTCGCGTGCGGGCAGCTCGGGTGGTTCTTCAGGCAGCCGGCGAGCGAGTGGGGGCAGCCGCAGTAACAGAGCGTGTCCTTGGCAAACCGGCAGAATTCCGCGCGGGCCGGCGGCGGCAATTCGGCGAGGGGGAGGCCCGGGAATTCGGAGGTGCAACTCTGGGCGGGCGCGAGAGGCGGCGGACGGGGAGGCTCCAGGGAGGTGCTCTTGCGGCACGACGCCGAGAGACCCAGCAGCAGCACGGCGGCGGCCGTGCGGGCGGTAGCCGGCAGACGGACTTGATCCATTTCGAAGGCGGCACCTTACCACCGCGATTCCCCAAGTAAAGCGCCGCGTCGCCCACGCTGAGATTCGGAGTAGGCCGGGGGCGAGGAAGGCAGGCAGGCCTGCAAGGCTTCGCGGAATTGGGGGGTGAGCGGCGGGGACCCAGGAAGCCCCGCGCGCACGGGGAGCCGCCTCCTACGGATTCCAGCGGTCAGCGCCCAGGAAGGGGGGCAGATCCTCGCTCCCGCCGCCGCAGCACCTCCCGCTGGATGGCGAGGAAGATGTCGGGGACCGCCTCCCGCGCGGCCGCGTCGATCGCCCAGGCCGGGAGCGCGCCGCCGGGATCCGCCGCGCAGCCGAACTCCAGCCGGACCGTCCTCGGCCCGAACTGCGCGACGTGCCAGAAGCCGTCGTTCTTCTGGAGTCGGACGACGCCGGGCGCGGGCGGGACCCGATCGGGGAGCGCCGTCCAGCGGTTCCTGTACTCGCCCCCGCCGTCAGGACCCAGGGTCTGCTCGATGATGCGCCGGGTCACGTAGTCGCGCGGTTCGAGGGGCCAGGGGAGCTCATAGCGTACGTAAGCGACCTGCTCGCCCCCGGGGCCGCTCTCGATGACCCGTGCTTCCCGGACCCGGGGCAAGAAGCGCGGGAACCCCGCGACATCGTCGATCACGGCGACGTAGTCCGCGGCCCGCCCCGCGAACGTGGCGACGCCGACGACCTCGCGGACCCGGGTCCCCGGCAGCGATCGCTCGCGGACCTCCACGCCGTCGAAGGTGCCGGCGTAGGTCCAGCCGCTCGCGGCCGCCGGCGAGAGGAGAGCGAGAAGAGCGAGGACTGGTCGCATGGCGGGGCAACCGATTCGCGGGGCTGGTCATTCCGGGGCTTCGGATCGTGGGAATCAATCCCCTCCCGTAAACGATCGAGCGGGTTCAACTCGCCCCGCCCGCCGGAGGTCCTCGCTGCGCTCTCCGGGCCGTCCGGCGCCCGCGCCGCAGGAGCATGGACGAAAGGAGCAACGCCCCCAGCGGGGCCGCGCCCGGCGCGGCGCAGCCGCCGCAGCCGCGCTCCGGGACGGTCTCCTCCGGCGAGGCCGCGGCAGGCGGCTGCGGGCCGTAGAGCAGGATGGCCGAGAGGTAGTTGATCGACGCCTCCCAGACGTGGGGGATGGCCGTGACGTCCTCGAAGACGGGCGGGGTCACGCCGCCGTCGATCGTCACGTAGGCCTCGCCGTAGTGGCCGGTCGCCGTCGGCACGTCGTCGAGCAGCACCGTCACGATCGAATCGAGCCGGCCGAGCCGCGCCGGGTCGCCGCGGAGCACGACCGCGAGGGCGTCGGTCTCCTTGGCGTCGTAAGCGGAACCGGCGGTTTCGCCCGTCGCGAGCGCCGTCAGGCCGTCGAGCAGGACGTCGGCCTCGCGATCGATGCGCGGGTCGCCGCCGTCGAAGAGACCGGCGGGCCAGAGCGCCCAGCCGCGCTCGCCGCTCCCGCCGACGAGGAAGCCGGCGTCGTCGACGAGGTGGGCGAGGATCGCGGCCTTGATCTCGCCGGCGCGCGCGCTCCAGGCCGCCTCGTCCGCGGCCTGCCCCTGCGCGGCCGCGAGCCGCGCGGCGGCCTGCATCCCCATGAACACGGTGATCGCGCCGTCGAGCGACTGGGTCTCCACCGGGTCGTCATCCTCGTTCGCGAGACACTGCAACCCGGTCGCTGGGTCCTTGCACGCGACCAGGAGGTCCGCGGTCCGCTCGGCGGCGGGGTAGACCTGCGCGCGGAAACGACTCGCGTCCACGTCGCGGCCGATCGATTCGAGCCACTCGGCGTGCGTCTCGAAGGCCCAGAGGGTGAGCGCGGTCTGGTCGATCTCGAACGCGATCGGGCCGCCGGGCCGGCAGTCCGGGTATTCGTTCATCGCGTACGACCCGGCCGGCTCGCCGGGTTCGCTCGTGGTGCGCTGGCAGCTCGCGATGAAGAGGAGGTTCGCGGTCGCGCGGTCGGGCAGGCCGGCCTGGTCGAGCGCCGCGCTGATGAACGCGGAGTCCCGCGGCCAGTCCTGGGCGTAGGGGGGCTGGGTGGTGATCGACGCGACGATCGCTCCGCTCGGGGCGTCGGTCGCGGTCACGATGGTCATGATCGCCCGCCGGGCGACGAACCGCATCCGCGCGTCGCCGGTCCGCGGCATGGTCAAGCCCGAGAGCAGACCCCGCCAGCCCTGCTCGGTGTACGCCTGGAGCGAAGCCGCCCCCTGCGCCCGCGCGGAGCGGAGCGCCGAGAGGGCCGCGCCCGCGCCGCTCCCGGCGGCGAGGAAGAGGTCTAAGGCCGCGGCGCCGCCGTCCGGCGTGAGGTCGAAGGCGAGCGCGCCCGAGGCCGGGGCGAGCGCGGCCTCGCCGCCCGAGAGCGCCCCGGCCGTGGCGTCGTCGTAGGCGGGCGGCGGCCCGGCGTCCGGGCGGCCGGGGTAGGCCATCGTCGCGGCCGTCTCCTGCGCGGGCGCCTGCGATCCGCCCCACGCGAAGTAGAAGCCCGCGCCGAACGTCCCGTCGAGCGCCGCGACCTCTGCCGCCGCCGCGGCGGGCGACGCGTTGGCCGCCGCGACGGCCGTGGCCGCGGCGGGCAGGAGCGAATCTACCGCGTTCGCGCGCGGCCGGAACTGCACGAGCGCGCCATCCTCCGGCGAGTAGAAGAGGGCGAAGTCCACCAGGGGCGGTCCCCCCGCGGGCACGTCGTAAAACCAGTCGTCGAGCGGCGCCTCGGACGTCCGCTGCGAGCAGGGCGCGAGGGCGCCGTACGCGACGACGCGCGCCGGCCCGGAGAGTCCGGAGAGCGAGAGCCGCCGAACGAGGACGTCCTGCTGCCAGACGACGAAGTCGCGCTGCACCACGGTCATCGGCCCGTGGGTGTAGGTCGTCACGAGCACGGGCGAGTCCTCGTTCGCGTAGACCTGCGTCGACGGCCAGTCGCGCAGCCAGGAGGTCCCGCCGTCGAGGACGACGCCCGCGAAGAACCCCATGTCCGGCCCCGCCCCGAAGTACGGGAGGGTCCGCGCGCTCCCCCCGTCGGGCGCCTCGGACTCCGTCTTGTAACGGACGTGGTCGGGCGAGGCCGGTCCCGGCCAGCGCAGCACCGTGACCTCACCCGTGCGCGCGACGCCCACGGCGAGGTGCCCGTCCCCGAGCGCCCCGTTGACGTTGGTCGCCCCCCACGCCCGCTCCATGGCGTCGACCTGCGCATGGGCGATCGCGGGCGTGGCGAGCGCTATGACCGCAACCACCCCCCCGGCGCTGACGCGGGTCATGGTCGATCCTTTCCGGGCCCGGCGCGTCCGGCGCCCGAGGTCAGACTAGCCGAGACGCGAGAGGGGCGCGAGCGAGGGGCTCGGACGCAGGTTCGTCCCCTCCCGCGACCGCCCGCGCGTTTGACACCCCGGCGAGCGCCATCCTAAGCATGGAGGGGTGCCCCCTTTTGTCCTCACGGTCCTGGCCGCCTCGCTCGCGCTGCTCCCGGGCGCCGCGCCGGCGTCGCCGGCGGAGACGGTGAAGGCGCCGGTCGCCCCCACTTCCCCGCCGGCCGCCGCCAAGGCCGGGCCCGCCGCGGCGGACGGCGCGGGCCCGAGCGACGACCCGGATTCCGACGACTCCGACGAGGCCACGCCCGGCGAGGCACCGGCCGCGGACGAGGTCGAGGCCGCGGCCATCGAGTCCGCGGACCGCCTCCTCCATGAGCGGGCCGAGGCCGCCGCCGCGCCCGGGCCGGGGTCGCCGCTCTTCGCGCGCATCGCCGACGCACTCTCCGACGACGCCGCCGGCCCTCCGGAGGACGAGGCCGAGGAGAAGGCCATCCAGGAGGAGATCGAGCGCTTCGCGACGTTCGACATCGGCTCGGCCGCGCGCCACTACGACATCCCGGTCGAGCTGAACGACCAGGTGCAGGAGTTCATCCGGGAATTCCAGGGGCCGCTGCGCGACCACTTCGTCGTCTGGCTCTCCCGGGCGGCCCGCTACGTGCCGCGGATGCGCGAGATCCTCGTGCGCGCGGGGCTCCCCGCGGACACGGTCTACCTCGCGCTCATCGAGAGCGGCTTCAACCCGGAGGCGTACAGCCGCGCCCGCGCGGCCGGCCAGTGGCAGTTCATCGCCTCGACCGGGCGCCTCTTCGGGCTGCGGTCGGACTTCTGGGTCGATGAGCGGCGTGACCCAGAGGCGGCGACCCGCGCCGCGGCGGCCTACCTCGAGGAGCTGCACGCCCAACTCGGGAGTTGGTACCTCGCCTGGGCGGGCTACAACGCGGGGGCGGGGACGATCCTGCGCGCCATCCGCCGCCAGAAGACGACCGATTTCTGGCGGCTCGGCCACGGCCGGACGCTGCGGCGCGAGACCAAGGGCTACGTGCCGAAGCTGATCGCCGCCGCGCTGATCGCGAAGCAGCCGCGCGCCTTCGGCTTCGACGACGTGACGCCACGGCCGCCGCTCGTCTACGAGGAGATCGAGGTCCCGCCCCTCATCGACCTCGACGTGATCGCGCGCGCGGCCGGGACGAGCGTCGCCGAGCTGCACGCGCTCAACCCCGCGCTGCGTCGCTTCTGCACGCCGCCCTCGTCCGACGGCGCGCCGTGGAGGCTGCGGGTCCCGCCGGGGACGAAGGCCGCCGTCCGCGCCGCGCTCGAACGGCTGCCCGCCCCGCCGGCGCGCCTCTCCTTCGGGGTCCATCGCGTGAAGGCCGGCGAGACGCTCGCCCGGATCGCGAGGGACGCGGGCGTCACCCCGGAGGCGATCGCCCGGATGAACGGCCTGCGCGGGAAGCGGCTGCGCCCGGGGCGCGAGCTGGTGATTCCCCTCCCGGCCGGCCGGCCGTCGGACCCGCGTATCGCGCTGGTGGGCGACGAGCGGGAGATCGGGCGGCGGCGGGTCTGGCGGTGGCGTCACGGGCGGCGCCACTGGTATTACGCGCGCGGGGGGGCGAGCTGGGTGGCTTCGGACGACGGCCAGGACCCGTTTCACCCGGAGGTCGCCGCCGCCGTTCCCGCGGCCGCGCCGGAGGCCGCGCCGCCGCCGCGCGCGGACCGGCCCGCGCCTCCGCCCGCGCCCCTCTTCGCCCGCGTGACGCCGCCGCGGTCTGCGCCGCGCCCGAGGTCGGAGGCCCCCGCAAAGTCGCCGCCCGCGGACGCCTTCCGCTACACCGTGGCCGAGGGCGACAGCCTCTGGTCCATCGCCAACGCGCACGGGATCGACGTGGGAGAGATCCGCCGCTGGAACCGGATCGGCGGCGGCCACCGGCGCATCTATCCCGGGCAGCAGCTCTGGGTGCGCAGCGCGGGCAAGCGGCCGGCCCCGCCGCCGGCCGGAGCGGCCCCCGCGCCGCCCCCCGTGCTCGCCGCCCGCGCGATCGCCTACCGCGTCCGCGGCGGAGACAACCTCTGGACCATCGCCCACCGCTTCCGCGTGACGGTCGCGGAGCTCTGCCGCCAGAACCACCTCGACCCGGACGACGTGTTGCGCCCCGGGGCGACGCTCGCCGTCGCGGCGGGGCCGTAGCCGGCGCGGGAAGAGACGGGAGAAGGGGGGGGGCCGACAGGCGGCGGGAGAGCCCCTCCCCGTCCGTTCCCGCGATGACTAGATCCCCTTCCCATGCCGGGGCGCTTCCTCTGCCTGCACGGCCACTTCTACCAGCCGCCGCGCGAGAACCCCTGGCTCGAGGAGATCGAGGTCCAGGACTCGGCGGCCCCGTTCCACGACTGGAACGAGCGGGTGGCGGCCGAATGCTACGGCCCGAACGCGGCGGCGCGGCTGCTCACCGCCGCGCGGCGGATCACCGGCATCGCCGACAACTACGAGGGGCTCTCGTTCGACTTCGGACCGACCCTCCTCCCGTGGCTCACGGTCCACGCCCCGGAGATCTGGCGGCGAATCGCCGCCGCCGACCGCGAGAGCGCCGCCCGCCACGGCGGGCACGGCAACGCCATCGCCCAGGCCTACAACCACCTCATCCTGCCGCTCGCCCCGCGGCGCGACCGGCTGACGCAGATTCGCTGGGGGAAGGCCGACTTCCGGGCGCGCTTCGGGCGGGAGCCGGAGGCCATGTGGCTCCCGGAGACCGCGGTGGACCTCGAGACGCTCGACCTCCTCGCCTGCGAGGGGATGCGCTTCGTCCTCCTCTCGCCTTACCAGGCGCAGGCGATCCGCCCGGAGGGCGCCGCCCCCCGCGACGCGACCGGGGGCCGGTTCGACCCGACGCTCCCGTACCGCTGCCGGCTCCCCGGCGGCCGATCGATCACCGTCTTCTTCTATGACGGCCCGATTGCCCGGCGGGTGGCCTTCGGCGACGCCCTCGACTCGGCCGACGCGCTGCTCTCCGCCGTACGCGGGGGCTTCGACCCGACCCGCGAGCACGACGAGCTGTTGTCGGTGGCCGTCGACGGCGAGACCTTCGGCCACCACCGCAAGGCCGGGGCCGCGGTCCTCGCCGCGGCGCTCGCCCGGCTGCGCCACGACGGCGAGGAGATCCGGCTCACGAACTTCGCCGAGTTCCTCGACGCCCATCCGCCGAAGGACGAGGTCGAGATCCGCGAGGGGACGAGCTGGAGCTGCGAGCACGGCGTCGAGCGGTGGCGCTCCGACTGCGGCTGCCGCGGCGACGGCCCCCCCGAGTGGCGGCAGGGATGGCGCGGTCCTCTGCGCGAGGCGCTCGACCAGCTCCGGGACGCTCTCGCCGCCCTCTTCGAGCGCGAGGGGGAGAAGCTCCTCTCCGATCCGTGGGCCGCCCGCGACGCCTTCATCGATGTCGTCCTCTCCCCGGACGACGACCACCGCGACGCCTTCTTCGCGGCCCACGCCTGCCGGCCGTTGGCCGGGCCGGACCGCGTCCAGGCGCTGCGCCTCCTGGAAATGCAGCGCAACGCGCTCCTCATGTACACGAGCTGCGGCTGGTTCTTCTCCGAGATCTCGGGGCTGGAGACGGTGCAGAACCTTGAGTACGCGGCCCGCGCCATCCAGCTCGCGGGCGAGGTGGGGGCGGCGGGGATCGAGGAACCCTTCCTCGCGGCCCTCGCCCGCGCGAAGGGGAACCTCCCCGAGACGCCGGACGGCGCCGCCGTCTACGAGAAGCTGGTGCGTCCGAAGATCGTGACCCTCCCCGGCATCGTCGCGCACGAGGTCCTCGCCCGCGCGGTGAGCCCCGAGCGGCCGGCGGTGGACGGCGGCCTGCTGCGTCGCTTCCGCGTCGAGATCCTCTCGGAGCGGCGCGAGACGGCGGGCCCCGCCTCGCTCACCGTGGGCCACCTGCGCCTCGCGGCGCTCTCCACCCTCTCGGAGCTGGACGCGGTCTACGCGGTCCTCCACTTCGGGGCGAACGACTTCCGTTGCTCCGTGCGCCCCTTCGTCGACGCCGTGGACTTCGCGGACCTCTCGCGCGAGCTGTTCGACACGCTCGGCGCCTTCTCGCTCACCGAGGTCGTCCGCGCCCTCGATCGCCGCTTCTCCGGGGCCGACTACGGGCTGCGCAGCCTCTTCCTCGACCAGCGGCGGCGCGTCGCCCGCTGGCTCCTGCGCGACACGCTCGCCCGTTACCGTGACACCTACCGGAAGATCCACGAGGAGAACCGCCGCCTGGTGCAATTCCTCATCGAGATGCAGAGCCCCATCCCGCCGCCGCTCAAGGCGGCCGCGCAGGTGACTCTCGACGCCGAGCTCGAGGACCTCGTCGAGATGCTCGCGGCCGGCGACGGCGAGATCGCGGTCGTCCACGCCCGGCTGCTCGCCCTCTTCGCCGAGATCCGGCGGCTGGGGATCACGCTCGCGAGCGAGCCGGCGCGCGCCGAGATCGCGCGCTTGGTCGGGGCGCGCATCGAGGCGATCTGCGAACACGGCGACCGGGCGGCGGCGCGCGAGCTGATCGAGCTGCTCGATCTCGCGGAGGACGTGGGGCTCGTCCCTGACCTCTGGCAGCCGCAGAACCTGTTCTGGGATCTCCTGGCCCGCCGGCCGCCGGGCGCGGCCGAAGGCGGCCTGCTCGCCCGCCTCGGCGACCGACTCTATTTCGACCGGGCGGCCGTCGAGGCCCGCCTGCGCGAGGCCGCGCGCCCCGCGGCAGAGGCGGCCCCGGCCGCGCCGTGAGGCTTCGCCGGCCGAACCCCTCCGGCGCGGTGGCCGCCGCCGATGGTAGAGTCGTCTCCCGAGGTTCCCTTGACCGACGCCCCACCCTCCGACCGCGCCGCCGGGGTCACGTTCGCGGACATCGATCGCGCCCGCGAGCGGATCGCGTCGCTCGTGCCGCCGACCCCCTGTCCGAAGAGCGGCCCCCTGTCCCAGATCGCCGGCGGCGATGTCTACCTCAAGCTCGAAAACCTCCAGCTCACCGGGTCGTTCAAGGAACGCGGCGCGGTCAACAAGCTCCTCCAGCTCTCCGCGGACGAGCGGGCGCGCGGCGTCATCGCGGCCTCGGCCGGGAACCACGCGCAGGCGGTCGCCTACCACGCGGGACGGCTGGGGATCCCCGCGGTCATCTGCATGCCCGAGACCTCCCCGCTCATCAAGGTCTCCTCGACCCGCGACTTCGGCGCGCGCGTCGTCCTCCAGGGCGCGAACTACGACGAGGCGTACGAGGAGGCCCGCCGGATCCAGGAGCGGGAGGGGCAGGTCTTCCTTCACGCGTTCGACGACGACGCGGTGATCGCCGGCCAGGGCACGGTGGCCCTGGAGATGATCGAGCAGGTGGCGGGCATCGACGTGGTCTACGTCGCCCTGGGCGGCGGGGGGCTCGCCTCGGGCATCGCGACCGTCCTCGCCGCGCGGTCGCCGAAGACGAAGATCGTCGGGGTCGAGGCGAAGCCCTTCGCCCGGCTGCTCCCCTCGCTCGAGGAGGGGCGCCCGGTCACGGCCGCGCCGGCGACCACCCTCGCCGACGGCATCGCTTGCCGGACGCTCGGGGCGAGGCCCTTCCCCATCCTGAAGAGGCTCGTCCACGACGCCGTCGCGGTCGACGACGAGGAGATCGCGAGCGCCATCCTGCTCCTGCTCGAGCGCGAGAAGACCGTCGCGGAGGGGGCGGGCGCGGCGCCGCTCGCGGGGATGCTCAAGCAGGGGTCGCTCTCGGGGCGGCGGGCCGTCCTCGTCCTCTCCGGGGGCAACATCGACGTGAACATGATCGCCCGGATCATCGAGCGCGGCCTCGTCAAGGACGGCCGGCTCGTGCGACTCGTGCTCAAGATCCCCGACCGGCCCGGGTCGCTCGCGCGGCTCCTGACCGTCGTCGCGCAGACGCGCGCCAATGTCATGGAGATCTCCCACAACCGCATGCCGGGCCGGTCCGCGCTCGGGGAGACCGGCGTCGACCTCACGCTGGAGACGCGCGGGCCGGAGCACATCGCCGAGATCCGCGGCGCGCTCGCCGCGCACGGCTGGCAAGCGCGAGAGGAGCGCTGAAGCCGTGTGGGGGGCGGCCGCGGCGATCGTCTTCTCGGCGGCGGCGATGGAGGCGCCGGCCGGGCTCGCGATCCCCGGGAGCACGGTTCGGCTCGGCGCGGGGGCCTACCGCGGCCCCTGGCGCGTCGCCGCCCGCGTCCACGTGATCGCGCGGGGCGCGACGGTCACGGCGGCCGCCGGAACGGTGGTGACCGTCGCCGGGGACGGCGTGACGATCGAGGGGCTCGCGATCCACGCGCCGCCGGGAGGCACCGGCATCGAGGCGAGCGACGCCCGCAGGCTCACGCTGGCGGGCGTCGAGGTCGGCGGCGGCCGCAGAGGCGTCTGTCTCGTGCGGACCGGCCTCTCCTTTCACGGGGGGCGCGTCTCCGGCGCCTCCGAATACGGCCTCTGGGCGAGAGACGCCACGGTCGATCTGGCCGACCTCTGGCTCTCGGCCCGATCGGCCGCGGTCTACGTCGCGGGCGGGGAGGCGCGGGCCGGCGCCTGCGACTTCTCGGGGGGTGAGTACGGCGCCCTCGCCTTCCGGGCGCGGATCGAGATCTCGGCGAGCCGCTTCCATGGCCTCTTCCGCGCCGGCGTGGCCGCCACCCGGTCGCGCTGCCGGCTCGATCACGACCGCTTCGAGGGGCCATTCACCGACGCCGCCGTGTCGGCGATCGGGGCGCCCGCCGTCGAACTGCGCGGCTGCCGCGTCACGTCCGCCGGGGCCGTCGGGGTGAAGCTCGTCAACTCCACGGCGACGCTCTCGGGCGACGCGATCGAGGGCGCGCGCTCCGACGCCGCCGGACGCGAGGGCGACGGGCTCTACGCCTTCGACAGCCAGGTCTCGTCGGCCGGCGACCGGCTCATCGGCGAGGGCGGCACCGGCGTCACCATCCTCGGCGGCAAGGCCACGGTGCGGGGCTGCCGGATCGAGCGGACCGGACAGGAGGCCGCCTACGTGGGCGAGAAGGGGACGCTCGTCCTCATCGGCTGCGCGATCTCGCAGGCCCCGGCGGGTCCGATGGCCGGGCCCGGCGCGACGCTGCGCGCGGAGCGCTGCAAGCTCGACCGCGTGGGCCAGCCCGACGCCGGCCTGCCGCCCGGGCCCAGGTGAGCGGATCCCGGGTCGCAATCCACGTTCACCCAGCACGGCGGAGTCGACCGAGCGGCCGATTTCCCCGCCCGCTTCCTTCGCACGCGGGCTCCGGGGCGGACCGGGCCCCGCGCGCGCCGCACTCGCCCGAGGAGAGCTTGCCCTGAGCCCGTCGATACGGTTCTAGTCCTCGCTCCGTCTGCGCTGGGGCGAGGAGCGAAGCTTTGGAGCTGCACCTTATCTCGCTGGCCAGGGCCGCGCCTCACACGGGGTGATCGCTTCTTACGGGCGGATCAGGGCCGGGCTCGGTCCGGAGGTTCATTCCCACCGTCCGAGCGCTCCGCGGCTCCGTCCGCAGCCCCCGGGGCCCCGTCCGCAGCCTCCGGGCTTCCGTCCGCAGCCTCCGGGCTTCCGTCCGCAGCCTCCGGGCTTCCGTCCGCAGCCTCCGGGGCTCCGTCCGCAGCCTCCAGGCTTCCGTCCGCAGCCTCCGGGCTTCCGTCCGCAGCCTCCGGGGCTTCCGTCCGCAGCCTCCGGGCTTCCGTCCGCAGCCCCCGGGCTTCCGTCCGGTGGCGTGGGGCCTTCGTCGATGGCCCCCACGCCTCCGTCCGAGCCGCTGAAGCTTCCGTCGGGACCGGACGAGCCTCCGTCCGCGCCGGACGAAGCCTCGTCCGCGCCGGACGGAGGCCCCACGGCACGAGACGGAGGCCCCACGGCACGAGACGGAGGCCCCACGGCACGAGACGGAGGCCCCACGGCACGAGACGGAGGCCCGGCTGCTGCGGCCGTTGCTCTCGCTTGCCCTTCTCGGCTCGCGGTCTAAAAACGCCTCGCTACGCCGTACCGTGAATAAGACGGGTTCAACGGCGACCGCAAGCCCGACCTCGTGGTCGCGAACGACAACACCGTGAGCGTGCTCCCAAACCTCTCGATCTGCGAGTAGAGGGCTAGGGGTCGCAGGGCGACGCCGGTAGAGAGCCGTTGTTTCTGCGCCCTTGCTGCTTGCGGCGGAGCGAGGATAGACTGGCGCGACCCGAAAATGGAGGCTTCATCCAGAATGGCTGCCCGATCGATCGGCCTGCTGCTTCTCGCCGCGATGCTCTTTGCCCCGCGTCCTGCCCGCGCCGCGGTGGCGATGACCGAGCAAGAGTTCAAGATGTACCACGACTACCTCGACGCGCTGGAGGATCCCCGGGTCCAGAAGATGAAGGAATCGCGCCGGCTGCCGGCCATTGCCAGGAACTTCGGTATCTCGGTCGGCAAGCTCAAGGCCGCGATCCGGATCGGCGAGGAAGCGGGCGGCGCAGCGGCCATCGGCCATGCCTGCGAGGAGGCTATCCGCCGGGCGATCGCGGGGACGCCGCTCGCGGATCGGGTCCAGGAGGTCCGGGTGGACACCAGCGATTCACACGTCGTGACCTACGTCTCCTGGAAGGTCGACAAGCCGGAGGCCCTTCAACAGGAGGCGTGCCTACTCGCCGAGCGGGCGCGACGCGCCGCGCCGATCACCGCCGACCTGCGGCTCTGGGCGGTGGACGCGGGGGCGCCGGATCACAAGCTCTTCGACGGCCTGATCAGCGGCGACGCGGCGGCGAATATCGAGGAGTCTCGGATCGCGGATTTCGCAGAAACCCGGTACATCAAGCTGTTCGAGCACGTCTACCTCGACCACCGCGGCCAATGATGTCGAGGGTATTTCCCCGCCGCCTCGGCGTCTGACCGTCTCGGAATGAAGAGCCCCGTAGCCTTCGGCAAGTACCTCCTGCTCGACCGCATCAACGTGGGCGGTATGGCGGAGGTCTTCCTGGCGCGGTCGGCGGGGGTTGAGGGGGTCGCGCGCCTGCTCGCCATCAAGAAGATCATTCCGACGATGGTCGAGGACGAAGAGTTCATCGGGATGTTCATCGACGAGGCCCGGATCGCCGTCCAGCTCAACCACGCGAACATCGTCCAGATCTTGGAGCTGGGCAAGCATGAGGAGCATTACTTCATCGCGATGGAGTACATCTCCGGCCGCGACCTGCGGGGGATCCTCGACGGTCTCAAGAAGCGCCGGCAGCGGCTGCCGCGGGAGATCGCGGTCTACCTCGCCTACGCGATGTGTCAGGCGCTGGATTACGCCCACCGAAAGAAGGACACGCGGGGGCAGCCGATGAACATCGTCCACCGCGACGTCTCGCCGCAGAACGTCCTCGTGTCGTGGGACGGGGACGTGAAGATCATCGACTTCGGCATCGCCAAGGCGGCGACGCGGAGCCAGAAGACGCAGGCCGGGATCCTCAAGGGCAAGTTTGGCTACATGTCACCCGAACAGGTGCGCGGTCAGCCGGTGGATCGGCGTTCGGACATCTTTGCCCTCGGTGTCGTGATCTACGAGATGCTCACCGGCGAGAGGCTCTTCGTCGGGGAGAGCGACTTCTCGACGCTGGAGAAGGTTCGTGCCGCGGAGGTGCTGCCGCCGCACGAGTACGACGCGAGTATTCCCCCCGCGCTCGACCGAATGGTGCTCAAGGCACTCGCCCGGGAGCCTACGGCGCGCTGGCAGTGGGCGGGTGAGCTGGCCGAGCAGCTCGTACAGTTCATGATCGCCGACGGTAAGGTCTTCGGACAGAAGCAGCTTGCCGCGTTCATGCAGGGCGCCTTCGCCGCGGAGATGGCCCGAGAGCAGGAGAGGCTCGCGGCATTTACCCCGGGGGCGGAGAAGACCGAGTTGGAGGGGCCCGAGGTCCAAGGGGGGGGGGGCCCGCCGCCACCCGTCGCGGACGGGCCTGCCGCGCGCGCGCTCGCGGCGATCGAGGAAGTCGAGGCGCGGGCGGCGGGGCGCGAGGAGCCGGAGGTTGGGGCCGGCGACAAGACGCAGCTCTTGAACCCGGGAACGATGCTCCCCGACCTCTCGCCGCGCCCCCCGCCGTTGCCGGGGCATGCCGGCCGGCCGCCAGCCGCCCCGCCGACCGAGAGTGCAACGGTCATTCGGCACGAAGCGAGCCTTTCGGGAGCCAACGAAGCGAGCCCGCGAGGGCGCGCGGGCCCGTCCCCATCGCTGCGGGGGGCCGCGCCGCCGGTGCTGTCGCCGGCGGCGCCGCCAGAGCGGCCGGAGCAGGCGCAGAAAACGGTCATCAGGGCCGAGGCGAGCCTGCTGCCTCCGCCCGAGGAGAGCGCGGCCGCGCAACAGGCGGCGTCCATCACGGCGCCCGCCAGCCGGCCCGTCTTCCACCCGCACCGCCGTTTCCCGGCGCGCCTCTCCGTGGGGGTCGCCGCAATCGTAATCGCCGCGATGGTCGTTCTCGTCGCCGTGCATCGGCCTCCGATGCGCACCGGGAAGATCGTGATCTCCACTCACCCTCCCGGCGGCGCGACCGTGGCACTCGACGGGAAGCCGCTCGACGAGAACGCGAAGCACGCCTTCGTCGTTGCGGGTGTGACGCCCGGGAATCACCTGATCGCGGCCGCAACCGCCTTCGGCGTGACCAAGGTCTCGGTCGTTGTCGCTCCCGGCGAGACGAGATACGAGACCGTCGAGCTTCCCGGGTCACCCGCGGCCGCGCCGGTCGCGGCGGCCCCCTCGGCAGCGACCGGCCCGAACAATGCCGAAGCGGCCGCGGCGATGCCGATCGCGGTGACCTTGCAGGCGAGCGTCCCGACCGCCGAGTTGTTCGTCGATGGCAAGAGGGTCGGGCGAGGCCGTTACGTTCTCGTCGCCGAACCGGGTCATGTGTACCGCTTGGGGGCCACGGCGAGGGGACGCAAGTCGGCCGAATGGGGCGGACAGTTCGATAAGCCGCGAACGATCGCACTCGATCTCGGACCGCGCGAACCGGCCGGTGGGGCGGATTCCACGCACGCAACGCGCGCCGAGGCGACCCCGGCCGCTCGTCCGAAGACACGACGTCGGGCCAAGGGCGGGCCTCCGGGGGACCTCATCATTTCTTCGCGGCCGATCGCCCGGGTCTTCGTCGATGGCAAGCCGACCCAGCGCTACACGCCCGTGCCGCCGAACGATCCCCTGCATCTGCCCAGCGGCGACCACCAGATTCATCTGGAGTCGGAAGATGGGAAGAAGGCGGATCGCCGCGTGAGCATCCAGCCGAATATCGTCACTCGGCTCCTAGGCGTGGTGCTCAACTAGCCACGGAGGGTCGATCAGGGCACGATGTAAACCGGCGCGGGGGGAGGCGCAGCCAGGTAGCCGCAAGCGTAGACTGCGGGACGCGTGGCGAGGACAACGCCGTTGAAGGCGTTGAGGATGACTCGATTCCATCCGCAGGTGGGCGGACCCAGTTCGACGAGTACGTTCCAGACACGCCCGCCACGATCGAGGAATGCCTCCCGCACCGCCAACGGCCGGTAGCCTTGCTGGGCGGTGAAGCGCAGGGCGATGTTCATCGCGCGCGGGCGGGGGATCGCCGGCACGACGGCCGCGTAGACGGGCGCGGGCGCCACGTAGAGCGGGGCTGGAACGCAACTCGCCCCGAGACAGAGCGCAGAGGCGAGCGCGGTTCGGTAGAGGGTCGAAGAGGCCATGGCGCGATTCTACCCGCTCCGCGCTGGCCGAGCCAGGCGCCCTTGCGTTCCTCGCGCCGTCGTTTCATGCTTCACCTCCATGAGACCAGCGGGATGGTTGTCGGTGGCGATCCTCCCCGGGCTCCTCGCGTGCGGGGCTCCTCCGACTTGCCCCCCCGGGGCAACCTGCGCTCCTTCCTCCGACGCGGGCCCCGTCCCCCGCGCGATCGACATGGACGCGGGGTTCCTCTTCGGGACCTCGACCGCGGCGTTCCAGGTCGAGGGGGGAATCCACGGCGCGGACTGGTGGCAGTGGACGCAGGTGCCGCTCGACGGAGGTCGCTGCACGAAGATCATGGACTGCGACGATCCGGACAACGGACCGGACGACTGGGACCTGGTTGCCCAGGACATCGAGGCCGCGAAGGCGATCGGTACGAACGCCTACCGGTTTTCAATCGAATGGTCGCGCATCGAACCCACCGAGGGGGTCTATGATCCGACGGCGATCGCCCACTACCACGCGTTGCTCGCTGCGGCCCGGGAGGCCGGCCTCACCCCGATGGTGACGCTCGATCACGACACGTTGCCGCTCTGGCTCCACGGTGTCGCGCCCGGCAAGAGCGGCGCCTCGGAGGCGGATTGGGTGGGAGGCTGGCGCGGCCTGCCGGGCGAGACCCCGGGGTCGGACGCGCGCATCGTCCAGGCATTCGGGAAGTTCGCGGGTGACATGGCCAAGGAGTTTGGCGGCGACGTCGATCTGTGGCTCACCTTGAACGAGCCGATGATCGTCGCGGCCATGGGATACGCGCTCGGGACCTTCCCGCCGGGTGCGTCGATGCATCTGACCGACGCGCGCAACGCCGTGGTGAACGAGGCCTACGCGAACGCCGCGGCCTACGACGCCATCCACGAGAACGACGTCGTCGCCGCACGTCCGGGGGAGGAACCGGCCCTCGTGGGGATCGCCAAGAGCATGCCGGTCTTCGTCCCCGATCCGAGCTCCGATCCCGCGCTGGCCGCGACCGCTGCGGCGCAGATGGAGCACATCTTCAACTGGCTCTTTCTGGACGCGATCGTCGATGGGAATCTCGACAGCCACTTTGACGGCAGTTACAGCCACCCGCAGGATCCGGAGGGGGAGGGAACGGCCATCGCGGCCCTTGCCGCCCGCGCGGACTTCATCGGCGTGAACTACTATACGGTGGAGAGCGTGATGCCCGTGGTCGGCGGCCTGCCCGACGCCCAGGGATCAAGTCTCGTGCTGCCGGGTATCCTTGGCGGCCCCGCCGACCCAACGGCGTCCTTCAGCGATCCGCCGGCGGACGAGGAGATCTACCCGAAGGGGATGCGCGACACGCTCCTCGCCGTCGCAGGGAAGTTCCCGCAACTCCCGATCTACGTGACCGAGAACGGAGTTGCCGATGCTTCGGACACCAAGCGGGCAAAGTTCATCGTGAGCCATGTCCAGGCGATGCAGCAAGCCATGACCGAGGGGGCCGACGTGCGCGGTTACTTCCACTGGTCGCTTATCGACAACTTCGAGTGGACCTACGGATTCGCGGCGCGATACGGGCTCTACCACGTGGACTACTCGAGCCCGTCGAAGACGCGGGTGCTCACCCGGGGTGCGCAAGCGTACCAGGCGGTGATCGCCGCCCAGGGGGTGACGCCGACGCTCTCCGCGCGGTGGGGGCAGTAGATGCCGACGCTGCTGGTCGCGTTGCTCGCCGCCGCACCCCCACCCGGGCTCGACGCCGCGCTCGCCCTCTCGTTGCGGGGTGAACCGATCCGCGCGCTTTCCGCGCTCGGGGCGCTGCCGGCGGCACCGGGATCGTCGCTCGCGGGGCGCATCCTTTACGAACGCGCGCGAATCACCGACGAGGACTTGCGGGACCCCGCCGGGGCGTCGAAGCTCTACGAGGAATACACGGCGTCCTTCCCCGGCGGCCCCTACGCCGGGATCGCCCTCGACCGAATCCGTTACATCGCCCAGAACGGCCGCCCGCCGGAGGCGCTCGCCGAGTTCGAGGACACGCTCCGGACGTTCACGCGCGGCAATGTCGAGGGCGCGCTGGCGCGCATGGAGGCGCTGGTGAGGCGCTACCCGACGTTTCCCCTCCGCCCGCGCGCCTGCTTCTGGATCGCGAGCGTACTGCGCCAGCGCCGGCAGTTTGCGGAAGCCGAACGTTGGCTTTCCCTTCTGGCGCGCGACGCGCCGGGTACCTCCGACGCCCGTCGCGCCGATCTGGCGGTCGCGCAGATCGAGAGTCTCCGCGACCGGTTCGAGACGGCGATGGCCATCGATCGTCGCTATCTCGAATCGCAGGATCCGCTCGCCAGGGAGTTGGCCCGTGATCAGCTCGGCTTCGCAATCGAGCGGCGGCGGCTCCTGAGGATCTTCCTCGCCAGCCTGGGCGTCCTCGGCGCGACGCTCGCCGGGCTGCTTTCCGGTGTTGTCCGGCGCCGCGCCCCCTTACGTCCGCTGCCCTTCGAGCTGCGGCTGTTTTTACCCATCGCTGCAATCTTTTGCGCACTCACGGTTTACGAGGACCGGAAGGTTGGAGCCGCGGTGGCCCTGATCGGTGCAGGAGGCTCGATTCTCGTCTACCTCTCGGCCGTCTACCTGCGGGCGGGCGGCGCTCGCGGCTGGCGAGGCTTGGGTCAGCTCGCGCTCTCCGCGGCGGCGGCAGCGAGCCTCGCCTACTCCGTGATCTACACGACGAACCTCGCTGACCTGGTCGTGGATACGATCGAGCAAGGAGCGGACCGATGATGAGAACTGGCAAGATCCTCCGGGTCGCACCCGGGTATAACCCGAACTCCAGTTCGCTCGGGGTCGATGTGGCTTTCCTTCTCTTCGGCTCGATCGCCGTGACGACGCTGACGCTGGTCGTGGGCTCCGCGGTCCGGCTCTGGCGGCGGACCCCTTCGTCGCGGCGCGATGGCGTCTGACCCGCCCCGCTTTCGTTACGAGCGCTTTGGCGGCATCGTGGCGCTCTCCCGGCCCCGCTCCGTCGCCTATCTCGACCGGGAGTACGCTCGGTCGATTGGGTTTCACGACCACCCGCGGTGGCGCGGGAGCGCTGCGCTCGGTGACGGCCCGCTGTCGGCCCCGACCGAGGTCCATCTGGTCCTGTCGCGCCGCTGCTCCGCGGGGTGCACCGGCTGCTACGTCGGAGCGACGCCGGACGGGCCGGCGCTCTCCGAGATCGACGCGAGGGCGGCCATCGATCGACTCGCCGAGATGGGTGTCTTCCACGTCGCGCTGGGGGGCGGCGAAGCGGTCGACCTCCCCTACCTCCTCGACGTGGCCCGCCACGCGCGCCGACGCGGCCTCGTCCCGAACCTCACGACGAGCGGCCTTCCGGTGAGCGACATGTTCGCGCGAGAGGCGGCGGCGGTCTTCGGCCAGATCAACGTGAGCGTCGACGGCCTCGGTGCGGAGTATTCACGCGCGCGCGGTTACGATGGCTTCGCGCGCGCCGAACGGGCTCTGCAGCTCCTCAGGGCCAGAACTCCCCACGTAGGCGTCAACTGCGTGGTCTCCCGCGACAACGCCGACCGGCTCGGCCCAGTCGTCGCCTGGGCCCGCTCCTTGCGGCTGTCGGAAGTCGAGTTGTTGCGTTTCAAGCCGACGGGTCGAGGGGCGGGCATCTTTGCGGATCGCGATCTGACTCCTCGGCAGGCCAGGCTAATCTATCCGCGCGCGCTCTGGCTTGGACTGCGCCACCATATTCGCGTGAAGCTCGACTGCAGCTTCGCACCCATGATCTTCGCGTGGCGGCCTTCTCGCCGAGTCGCGGATTTCCTCGGCGTCCTCGGGTGCGCGGGGGGGGACGTCCTCGCGTCGATCATGCCCGACGGGCAGTGGATCGGTTGCAGCTTTGGCGGCCCGTCGGAGGGTCACTTCCGCGATCCATCCGTCTGGGAGCGTGGCTTCGGGGCCTTTCGCGATTTCACGACCCACGCGCCCGAGCCGTGCGCCTCGTGCGAGTACCTCGCGCTCTGCCGTGGAGGCTGCAGGGTCGTCGCGGCGGCGGCGGCGGGCGACTGGTGGCAACCCGATCCCGGCTGCCCGCGCGTCCAGCGCTGGAAGGCGACTCATCCCAAGGAGCCGATCGGCTCCTCGGGCCCGCCCCCGAACCACAAGCTTCCGGTGGTCGCCTGACGGCGAAGCTCGGGCCTGCCGCCAACTGACGTGCCCCTCGCGCCGAGGCTTCTCATCGGCGCGGCCTCGACAGGCGGACCCGGATAGCATCGGGACCGAACCCCCCGTGAAGCGCGACGCTGAACCAGGCGGTGTTGGCGCGCGGCCCGAGTTGCCAGTCGGCGATCCAGTGATGAGGGCCGGCGGCGGCAGCGAGGCCGGAGGCTTGATCGGTGGCCTCGTCGTCGTCGTTGTCGTTGGGATCGTCGAGCCGCTCGCTGCCGTACCGGACCTCGAGGTTGCCCGGCGGCCACCAGACCTCGACGCGGAATCGCTCACCGGGGTGGGCCCGAAAGAGCCAGGTCTGCAAGTGCGGCGGGTCGACCTTCATCGTCCGGTCGAGGGGGATCTTCTTACCGTCGAGCCCCGTCACCCCGCGGCAGCCCGCGAGCGCCTGACCGGCCAAGAGGAGAACGGCGATCTCGACGCGGGTGATCCGAATTGAAGCTGCCAGGGTCTACTCCGCGACGAAGCATGCCTGCGTCGGATGCAGCGGCGGCTGGTCGCTGCCGAAGTGGGCCGGGGCTTCGAGGCAGACGGTGTCAGCGCAGGGTCCGCCGGTCTGGCCCGAACAGGCGCTGCCCGCCTCCGATGCGTTGTAGGTCCCCGTGAATCCCCCCGAGAAGCCGTGAACGACGGTGCGGTAGCTGCAGACGGGGTTGGGGTGCTGGCCACCGTCGAGCAGGACGTAGCCCGCGTCGCAGTCCTCGACCTGGGTGACGATCATCCCCAGCGTGTCACCGGGCGAGGCGGGCAGCCCGTTCGCCGGGAATTGGACTTGGACGTTCGTGGTCCCCGACGCAAGAGTGACCGCGTAGGACGTTTCGCAGCTCGTTCCGCCGCCGCAGGCCGAGGTGTTGAGGTTCTCGTCGGACCAGGTGACGGTCCCCTGGAGTGGTCCATTCACCGGCACGATCACGCCCGCGTCTGGGGTCCAACCGGTGAAGATCGGATCACCACTATAGAGGATGTGCGTCTGCACCCAGACGTTTGCTGAGCCGTCCCAGATGTGATTCGGTCCGGCACAACTGCCATTGGAGAGACCCGGGCAGATGTCCCCAGGCTTGTACTGAGAGCTGTCATCATTGTCCACGAATGGCTGGGGGAGATCCACGAACGGATCGTTTGGCTCCCAGTAGCCGCTCCCGGTGAGATCCTCGAACGGTTCCTCGCCCTGGAAGACCGCGATGACGTTGACCAGACCGTCCCGAGGGTTGAACGTTCGAGGTCCCCCCGCACAGATCCCCGAGTAATAAGGCTCGGCGGCGAGAAGACCGTCCGCGGGCAAGGGATCCACGTCCTGCGGCAGCGGCCCCCCGGAGACCTGTAGGGCATTGGTTGCTTGCCCCGGCGTCGCACCCGAGGCTCCGTAAGCCGGCGTGCTGACCGAGGCGTTCTGCCAGTTGCCGGCCTCGGAGAAGAACTGCACCGGGACGGGGACCTGGATTGCGTTCCCGAACCGATCGGCAAGCGTAACCGTACACGTCGTCTGCGAGCTCACGCTGGAATTGGTCCCGCAAGGTTCTTGCCCGTCGGTGTAAGCCGGCAAATTGACGGGAGAGCATGAAATGCCCGAGTGCGAGACGGATGGCTGCGTGCCGATGACCGCGGAGTTCCCCGTCGCGCTGAGCGAGGTCCCGTCGGGCAAGACGATCGTGGCGATGACCGCAATCGGGCCGGCCTTCTGGCCCGACTCGACCTGCGTGGTGACGAGACCGTTGGAGTTCGTCGTTCCGCTCGTCACCAGAATCTGGCTGTCGACAGGGTTCGACTGGCCGGCCGAGAACCTCACCGCGATGTCCGGGACGCCGACCTTCCCGGTCGAGTCGACGGCCTGGAACGTGAACGTGTTCACGGTATTCACGTTATAACTCGCGTGGTAATTCACGCCAAGGAAGGGATTGGCTGGTTGGCCGTAGAGCACGATATTCGCTACGGGCGCGATCCCCGCGTCCACGGCGTCCGCGGCACACTTGCCCGTTCCGTCGCAGCGTTGGCCCGGGGGACAGGGTTCGCCACAAGCGCCACAGTTGTTCGTGTCGCGCAGGAGGTTCGCGCAGTATGGCCCGGTATAGACTAGGCCGGCGTCCTCGCCGGCGTCGAGAAAGCTCGCGTCGAACCCGCCGTCGGGCCCGGCGTCCGGCGTGCATGTGGTGTAACCAGGAGCGCAGGTCTCGGAGCATTCTCCGCCGCTGCAGATCTCGCCCGGAAGGCACGCCTGGCCAGCGCCCGCGTCCGTGCCCGCGCAACCGCCGCAATTGAGCGGGTCGACGTCGGGGTCGGTGCATCGACCGCCGCAAGGCTTCTGCCCGTCCGGGCAGGTCATGCCGCCGTCGGACGGTCCGACCCTCGTGCCGCCGTCACCAGCGCCCGTGGTGCCGATCTGGCTCCCTCCGACGTTGCCGAGCCCGTTGTTCCCATTCGACGTGCCAGAGCATGCGGCAGCAAGAAACGCGCAGCCCGCCAGGGCGAGAAAGGACCGCATGGAGACCTCCGAGAGCAGGACGCCCCATCTAAGCACCGAGGCCGGAGTCGGCGCAAGTGGCGAACTGCGTGGACTGCCTGCGGAATGCCCTCTCTGCCGGGTGGCTCGGAGGGGATGCTGTGACGGTCCCCCGGATTCCCGGCTGGAGCCGCTCTCGCCTCCGCCCCGCGATCCCGAGCAACATAATCGACCCCGCAACCGAGAAGGTTCAGCGCCGCGAGCTACCGGTACGGAATGGGATGGAGAGTAGAGCGGACGGGCGAGCGATTGAAGGCCGCGAACGAGCGATGCAACGAGTCACGGTCGTGGCCACGGGCGACTAGAGGCACAGGAGGTCTGGAGGAGCACCGATCCGAACGGCTGGTGTCAGTTCTCACGAGCTAACGGGGTTTCGCCCCAGCCCGACAAGTTGTAGGGAGCATAGCCGAGGGACTGGGGAAGGGAAGGGGGCTCCGGTCGAGCCGAGGGTGCGATAAGCTCGCTCCCTGTTGTAAACCGCGCGAGGCGGCGGATGGTCCCGAGGGACCGTGGACGAGCGGAGCCCAAGATGAACGTAGCGCGCTCGGTGGCAGAAGTCCTACGCGACCACGTGACGCTGGAGGTCGAAGGGATCGACCGGATGTACTTGAACGCCTACGTCCCCGGGTTGCAGACGGAAGGGGGCGTGGCGTGGTTCTTCCGGGAGCATCGGGGTAAGCCCTTCGTCTCCAGCGTCTTGATGGATCCCATCAGCAAGGGGGTCGTCTCTGCCGTGGACAGCTTCGTCCGCCGGCAGGGGCTAGCGGGCGATCGAACTGAACCGCCAGGGGGGAAGCCCGGGGTCGCGGGCGCATGGCCCCGGGCTCCTCCTTGATGGAGGCTCAGTCGCCGTCCAGAAGTTGAAGAATCGGAACAGGATCTTGCGCAGCCCTGGCGCATGGTTTCATGCGGTGGCGCGAGGCTGCTTGTCTCCGGACCCCGCGGTGCTTTCGCGCTACGCGCTATCGGGCTTCCAACTGGATACCCCTGGGGCAGAAGGCCGGACGCAGCAAGCGCGGCAACGCCTATCTCCACCGGTCTGCCCGACAAGGCGGACCGCTCGTTGGTGGGCGCGGACTTGCGCGGCGGTCTGCTCACGAACCCGTGAAGGAACCCCCGACCCGTCCCGAGTCAGCGCGCCGGCTGACGCCGTTCGAGGCGGCGTATCGCCGCCTGGACCGCGGGGCCCAGGGGGGCGTCCCCCTCTCGGGTGAGCAGGCGGCGCAGCGCGGGCAATGCCTGCCGATCGCCGATGTCCGCGAGGGCGGAGACTGCTGCGGCGCGGACGGACTCGCTCTCGTCGGTGAGTGCCTTCTCGCAGGCGGCCTGTGCGTCGGCGCCCCCTCGGGCGGCCACGAGGATGAGCGCCCGGACGCGGTCGGCGGGCAAGGGCGCTCCGGCGGCCTGTCGGGCCTCGGCCGCGCCGTCGATCGATCCGCGCAGCGCTTCGATGGCCCTCCGCGCGGCGGCCTGGACTTCAGGCAGCTCCGCCGGGTCGGCGAGGACGCCGGCCAGCGCGGCTAGCGCGGCGGCGTCTCCTCGTTCCCCGATCATCTGGGCCGCGGCGGCGCGAACAGCGAAGCTTCCCCCGGAAAGCGCCCGCGCGAGCGCGCGGTCGACGATGGGGCGAGGGAACACCGAAAGCTCGGCTCGCGCCGCCGCCTCCACGCCCGCATCCGTGTCGCCGAGCATGCCGACGACCGCGTCGGCCGCCGGCTCGCCCAGCTTGCCAAGAAGCCGTAAGAGCGCCGGCCGCGCGGGCTCGGGGGCTGTCGTCAGGGCCGAGGCGAGGGGCTTGACGATCGGGGCTCCGACGCGCGCCGCCACGTCGGAGAGCGCCTTCTCGGCCTCCTCGCGGACGAACGCGTCGTCGTCGTCGAGCACCGACACGAGCGCGGGCAGCGCGGCGGGCCCGTCGAGATCGGCGAGACCGAGCGCGGCGGCCGCCCGCACCGGGCCGGAGGAGTCGAACTGGAGTGCCCGGCGCAGCGGCTCATCGGCCGCCGCGCCGCCGCCCGCGCCCAGGATGAGCGCCGCCTGGATGCGGACCTTGAAAGACGACGCGTTCGCGAGCCGGTCGGAGAGCAGCGCGACCTGATCGGGCAAGAGCCGGGGTGCTGCCGCCGCGAGGACGGAGAGAGCGAGGAGAGCGACCGGCATGTCCGTAGTCTATCGCAAGTTCGGCTACGAGTTTGGACGGCTGCGTCACAATGGCGAGCCGGCGAGCATCTGCTCGCGAGGAATGGGATGGTTTTCGCCTCCACCTCGCACGCTGCTACTCCCTGAGGTTCATCAAGCCGGCCGGCGAATCTTTCTGCTGCGCCGCCATGCTGGGCCCGGGAACTGGTGGCGTGGTTGGTCTGGGGCGCAGCGATGCCGTACAACCAGCCTCGCGATCGGTTCATCGGCTGGGGCGCAGCGGCGCGAGCGCGCAAGTTCCCCTGGGCGGTCGATGACTCCCGCTTCCTGATGCTGCCCTGGATCCGGCTGCCCCACCCGTCGTCGCGGCTGCTCGGAGCCAACCTGTGCTGGCTGATCCGCGACTGGCTTTACTCTCAACGACATCCCCTTCTGGGCGGCCGCTTCCCCTCGCCCCTCACGCGGAGTTGCTGTGCGAAGGGGAGCTGTTGTTGCCCGCACGTTGCCGATACCTTAGAATCGATCGCCGATGAGCCTTGAGGCTCCATTCCCGACCGGGGGCCGGCGCGTCCGTTTTCGCGGGGCCTTCGTCGCACTCGTAACACCGTTTCGGGGAGGGGAATTGGACGAGGCGGCATTGCGCGCGCTCGTGGACCGGCAGATCGCTGCCGGGATGGACGGCCTGGTGCCCTGCGGGACCACGGGTGAGTCGACGACGCTCTCGGCGGCCGAGCGTGAGCGGGTCGTCACGGTGGTTGCCGAGCAGGCTGCGGGCCGCGTACCGGTCCTCGCGGGGGGGCCGGGAAACGATACAGCCGCGGCGGTCCTCGCCGCGCGGCGGTCGAGGGCCGCGGGCGCGGACGGCGTGCTCGCGGTCACCCCCTACTACAACAAACCGACCCAGGAGGGCCATTACCGTCATTTGTCGCAGATCGCCGAGGCGGGCCTGCCGATCGTCGCGTACAACGTCCCTTCGCGGACGGGCACCGATCTCGCTACCGAGACGGTGTGCCGGCTCTGGGAGGCGGGAGCCATCGTGGGCCTCAAGGACGCAACCGGATCGATGGCGCGGATCCTCGAGATTCGCGAGAGGTGCCTCGAGAACGAGAGCGGGCTCGATCTGCTCTCGGGAGACGACTTCACGGTCGCGCCCTTCGTCGCGAGCGGCGGCCACGGAGTGATCTCGGTATCGGCGAACGCGGTCCCGCGGCGGATGCGCGCGCTCGTCCACGACGCGCTCGCTGGCCGGATGGCCGAAGCGGTCGCCGAACAGATCCGGCTCGCACCGCTCCACCGCGCTCTCTTTTCCGAGCCCAACCCCATCCCGATCAAGGCGGCGATGGCCCTGCTCGGGCGCGCCGGTCCGGAGCTGCGGCTTCCGTTGACCCCCTTGTCCGAGCAGCTCCTACCGGCGTTGCGCGCCGCCCTCGTCGCCCTCGGGGAGCTGTGAATGATTCGGGCAATCGTCACTGGGGCCGCCGGCCGGATGGGAAGCCTGATCGTGCGCGCCGTTCGCGACGCCGAGGGCTTCTCGCTCGTCGGAGCAACCGAGCGGCCGGGGACCGCGGCGGTCGGCCTGGACGCAGGCCTCGCCGCCGGGCTCGGAATGCTCGAGGTCGCGGTCTGTGACACCCTGGACAAGGCCATCCAACTCGCCGGCGGCGCCGACGTGGTGATCGACTTCACCCAGCCGCAGGCCTCGGCCGCGCACGCCGACGTCTGTGCGCGGCAGAAGGTGGCGCTGGTCGTTGGTTCGACGGGCTTCTCGTCGGAGGCCCGCGAGCGGATCACCGCCGCTGCCAAGTTGGTGCCCATCGTGATGTCCCCGAACATGAGCGTCGGCGTGAACCTCGTGATCCGCGTCGCCGCCGAGCTGGCGCAGGTCCTCGGGACCGGCTACGATGTCGAGATCCTCGACCTCCATCACCGCCATAAGATTGACGCGCCTTCGGGGACCGCCCTGCGCTTGGGCGAAGTGATCGCCGAGGCGCTCGGCCGTGACCCGAAGAAGAGCCTCGTATTCTCCCGCAAGGGTCCGATCGGGGAGCGCTCCCGTGGCGAGATTGGCATCCAGGCGCTGCGCGGCGGAGACGTGGTCGGCGAGCACACCGTCCTGTTCCTCGGCGACGGAGAGCGGATCGAACTGACCCACCGGACGACCTCGCGCGACGGCTTTGCGACCGGGGCGGTACGGGCAGCCCGCTGGCTCGCCGGGAAGGCGCCTGGTCTCTACACCATGCGCGACGTGCTCGGGATCTGAAGCGTGCGCATCGCGCGTATTCGGGGGATACCCGGAACGGGCGAGTGCCGGCTCGAGGGCGGCTGGGCGGTTCCGCTCGACGGCCAGCCCGCGCGCCAATTCAAGCCGGCCGACCTGCTGGCGCCGTGTGCCCCGACGAAGATCGTGGCCGTCGCGCGCAACTACCGCGACCACGCGCGGGAGCTGGGTGGCGAGCCGCCCGAACAACCGCTCTTCTTCTTGAAGCCGCCCTCGGCTGTGATTGGTCCCGGAGATCCGATCCCGTTGCCGGGCTGGTCGTCCGAGGTTCACCATGAGGCGGAGCTGGCTGTCGTCGTCGGCCGCCGGCCGCTTCGGAACGTGGCGGCGCAGGATGTCCGGGCAGGGATCCTCGGCTTCACCTGTGTCAACGATGTGACCGCCCGAGACGTGCAGCGCGCGGAGGGCCAGTTCACGCGGGCGAAGGGCGCGGACGGCTTCTGCCCCATCGGCCCCTGGATCGAGACCGTCCTTCCGGATGACGTCACGATCGAGTGCCGGGTCGACGGGGAGACGCGCCAGCGCGGGCGGATGGCCGACATGATCTTCACGATCGAGCAGCTCGTCTCGTTCATCAGCCGCGTGATGACGCTCGCGCCCGGGGATGTCGTCGCGACCGGGACGCCCTCCGGCGTCGGCCCGCTGCGGGCGGGTCAGACCGTCGAGGTCGACATCACCGGAATCGGGGCGCTCTCGAACCCGGTGGTGGGGCCATGAGCGACTTCGCCGAGTTCCGGCGGCTCGTCGAGAGGGCCTGGGTGGACCGGACGCTCCTGTCCGACGGCGAAACCGTCGGGGCCGTCCGCGGGACGATCGCCGCGCTCGACCACGGCGCGGTGCGAGCCGCGGAGTGGAGCGAGGGGGGGTGGCGAGCGAACATCTGGGTCAAGGAGGCGATCCTGCTCTACTTCGCCCTCGCCCAGATGGAGCTCATCGAGATCGGTCCCTTCGAGTTCCACGACAAGATCCCCCTCAAGCATGGCCTCGACCGCGCTGGCGTTCGCGTCGTGCCGCCCGGAACGGCACGCTACGGTTCTTTCCTGGAGCCGGGCGTGATCCTCATGCCAGGCTATGTGAACATCGGGGCGCGGATTGGCGCGGGAACGCTGATCGACACGTGGGCGACGGTGGGGAGCTGCGCGCAGGTGGGGCGCAACGTCCACGTTGCGGGCGGGGTGGGCATCGGCGGCGTTCTGGAGCCGCCCTCGGCCTCCCCCGTCGTCATCGAGGACGATTGCTTCATCGGCTCGCGCTGCGTGCTCGTCGAGGGAGTCGTCGTCGAGGAGGGCGCCGTGCTCGGGGCGAACGTGGTGGTGACTGCATCGACCCCGATCATCGACGTCACCGGCCCCGTGGAGAAGGTCGTCCGCGGGCGCATCCCCGCCCAAAGCGTCGTCGTTCCGGGCAGCCGCGAGAAGCGCTTCCCCGCGGGCGTCTACCACCTTCCCTGCGCGCTCGTGATCGGGAGGCGGAGCGAGAAGACCGACCGCAAGACCTCGCTCGAAGAGGTCTTGCGCCAGTTCTCCATCCCCGTCTGATTTGTGGACGCTCTCGCGCAGCGGCTTTCCGATGCAACGCTGGCCCTCTGCCGCGTTCCGAGCCCAACCGGGCAGGAGGCGAGGCTCTGCGACGCGGTCGCGGCGTGGGCGGCGAGCCTCTCCGTACCGGTACGGAGAGTCGGCAACGCGCTCGTCGTGGGCCGTCCTCCGGCCGGGGGACCGGCCATCGCGCTCGCCGGCCACCTCGACACGGTGCCCGACTTCCCCGGCGACGGCCCGCCCCGCCGCGCCGGAGGGAGGATCCACGGCAAGGGTGCGAGCGACATGAAGGGCGGCCTCGCGGTGGCCATGGCCCTCTACGAGGCGCTCGCCGGGCGGCGCAGGGCCCCCGTGCTCGTCTTCTACGATCGGGAGGAAGGGCCGTATTCGGACAATGGCCTCGATCCCTTGTTCGCCTCGGGTGCATTGCCGGAGCTCGACCTCGCGATCTGCCTGGAGCCAACGGCGAACGCGCTCTCGCCTGGCTGCGTGGGGAGCGTACACGCGACCGTCCGCTACCGCGGCAAGAGCGCGCACAGCGCCCGTCCTTGGGAGGGAAAGAACGCCGTCCACGCCGCAGCGCCGTTGCTCGCGCGGCTCGCCGCGTCGGCCCCGCGCGAGGTCGAGGTGGACGGGCTCACCTTCCGGGAGGTCGCGTCGATCACCCGCGCGGCCGGAGGCCAGGCGCGCAACGTGGTGCCCGACCTGTTCGAGCTGAACCTGAACTATCGGTTCGCGCCCGGCAAGCCGCTCGATCACGCCCAGGCGGACGTGCGCGCGCTCGTCGGCGACGGAGCCGAAATCGAGTTCACCGACCTCGCCCCCGGCGGCCCGGTCTGCCTCGGGAACCCGGTCGTCCGGAGGCTGCGCGAGGCGGTCGCGCGGGTCGAGCCCAAGCAGGCGTGGACCGACGTGGCCCGCTTTGCCGCGCGCGGAATCGACGCGGTCAACTTCGGCCCGGGCGAGCCCTCGCAGGCCCACCAGGTCGACGAGTGGGCGGACGCGGACGCGCTCGTCGCGGCGTACCGGATTCTGGAGCGCCTTTTCGAATGACCGGCCGGTCATCGCCGGTCACGGATCTCGCCCATGCGCGCGCTCGTCGGCCTCGGCGCCAACCTCGGTGATCCGCCAGCCCAGCTCGCGGACGCGCTCGTCCGCCTCGCGGGCCTCGGCATTCCCTCCCTGCGCCGGAGCGGTTTGTACCTCTCCGCGCCGGTCGGACCGCCGCAGCCTGACTTCGTGAACGCCGCGGTCGAGCTCGAAACCAACCTCTCCCCGACTGCGCTGCTCTCCGCCTTGCTGTCCGTCGAGGTCGCGCTCGGCCGGACCCGGACGACGCGTTGGGGGCCGCGGCTCGTCGACCTCGACCTCCTCCTGTGTGAGGAGCAGACGTGTGATGCTCCGGGGTTGACGCTCCCCCACGCACGCCTCGCAGAGCGCGCGTTCGTGCTCATCCCTCTCGCGGAGATCGCGCCGGCGGCTCGCCATCCCACGCTCGGACGCACGGTCGCGGAGCTGCTCGCCGCGCTTCCGCCGGATGCGCTCGCCTCGGTGCGGAGGCTCGACATCGCCTGGCCGGCGGCGCTAGCGTGAGCGCCCGCATGAAGCTCCCCGTCGCCGCCCTCGTCCTGTTGGTTGCTGCCGCCGCGGAGGGGCAGGATCCGGAAAACACCCTGCCGCCCGGCCATCCGCCCATCGGGGACGGGGATACCCTGCCACCCGGCCATCCCGCCGTCGGAAACATCGGTGATCTGCCCCCCGGCCACCCGGCGGCGGGCGCCCTCCCTCCCGGTCATCCAGCCGTCTCGGGGGCGGACGAGAGCCCCGACACCGAGCAGCTTCTCAAGCAGCTCGACGCGATGAAGGAGACGCTCAAGGACCGGCCGAAGACCGCCGAGATCGAGTACGCCCTCGGTAATCTCTATTACGAGAACGGCCGCTACCCGGACGCCATCGACTACTACCGGCAGCTCCTCGAACGCGCAGACGGGCCGATGAAGCGCTGGCTCTCCGCCCGCGCCCGACCCCACCGGAAGGTCTCGGTCGACGAGGCCGGCTGCTCGGCCGCGGGCAAGCCGAGCTTCGACCAGCTCGTGGCGATCGCTGACCAGAAGGCGGCCGCGGGCGACGACTCGGCCGCGGTCGCCTGCTACGAGGCAGCGCTGGGACCTGTCGTCGTGGCGAAGGCCCGGCGCGCGAACGCCTTCTTCCTGATCGGCAATCCGGACAAGGCGGTTGCCGAGCATCAGGCGGTCCTCGCGATCGACCCGGACTTCCCCGAGAGCCTCTTCTTTCTTGGCGCCATCCTCTATGAATCGGGCGACGGTCACCCCGAGAAGCTACGCGAGGCCCGCGACGTGTGGACGCGCTTCCTCGCCGCCGGCCCGGACGCGGACCAGGCGAAGCTCGTGCGGGCGAACCTCGGAAAGATCGCCGCCGCCTTGCAGAATGGCGGACGCCTGCCCACTGAGGCCGGCGCGGAGGAGGGCCCGCCGCCCGCCTCCGGTCCCCTCTCTCCGCCCACCCAAGCGCCCCAGCTTTCTGCAGAGGCGCTGCGCGCGCTCGACGCCGCGGTCGCCGAGGGCCGGCGCCGCCTCTCCGCCCGTGATTTGAACGGCGCCCTCGCCGCCTTCGAGCGGGCCCGCAAGATCGATCCCGCTGACCCGGGGGCCGCGACCGGCGACGGGATCGCGCTCCTCGAACTTGGCCGGAGAACCGAGGCGGAGGCCGCGCTGCGCGACGCGCTCGGCCGCAATCCGCATGACGGCCTCGCGCTCTACGAGCTGGGAGAGGTCTTCTTCCAGGGCGGCCACTTCGCCGGCGCGGCCCGCTTCTGGCGGCAGCTCGAGAACGAGGCCCCGGAGATCGCGAAGGCGCGCGGCGTCCAAAAGCGGATCGCCGAGGCCGAAGCGCACGGCCGATAGCGCCACCGTGACCCGGAGGGGCCGCCGTCCCTGGCAAGGGCAGAGGGGGCTTCTTCCGCATGAGCGGGGATGGCATCCCCCGCCTCTCCCTCGGCGTGAGAGGGGGGATAGGTGGGGCCGTGACGCGAGCGGATTGCCTTCGAGCTGCGCCCTTGCGTTCGCCCCCCCAAGCGGCTAGGAGGCTGGTGTGAAATGGCTGCCTGCTGCGAAAGCCGATCCCTTCGCTGCGACGGGCGGCCTTGTCGCTTCGCTGCAAAACGTACTGCAAAGAGTACGTTTGACGCTCTTCACTCCTCGGGCGCCCGTCTCGCCTTAGGTCTCGGTTTTCTCGCGACGGCACCCATTTCACACCAGCCTTCTATACAGTCCGCCTTCCCGCCCGTCCGGGCATCGGAGGTGCCATGAAAGCCGTCGCTCCGCCGCCATCCCTCGCCAAGCTTGCGGTCGACACGATCAAGATGCTCGCCGTCGACGCGGTTGAAAAGGCAGACTCGGGCCACCCCGGCATGCCGATGGGCGCAGCCGACATGGCCTTCGTCCTCTGGTACCGCTACCTGCGCTTCCATCCCGCCGACCCGGGGTGGCCGAACCGCGACCGCTTCATCCTCTCGGCCGGCCACGGCTCGATGCTCCTCTATTCGCTGCTCCACTTGGCCGGCTACGACGTGACGATCGAGGACCTCAAGTCCTTCCGCCAGTGGGGCAGCAAGACGCCGGGCCATCCCGAGGGAGGCCACACCCCGGGCGTCGAGGTGACGACCGGCCCGCTCGGCCAGGGGTTCGCGAACGCGGTCGGCATAGCGATCGCCGAGAAGCTCCTCGCCACCCAGATGAATACGGCTTCGCGCGCGCTGTACGACCACCGGACCTACTGCCTTGCGGGCGACGGTGATCTCATGGAGGGCATCTCGCACGAGGCGGCCTCCCTCGCCGGCCACCTCGGGCTCGGCAAGCTCGTCTGCCTCTATGACGACAACCACATCACCCTCGCCGGCACGACCGAGCAGTCGGTCACCGACGATGTCATTCGGCGCTTCGAGGGTTACGGCTGGCTCGCGACCCGGATCGACGGGCACGACCACGCGCAGGTCGCAGCAGCCCTCGACGCCGCGCTCGCCCAGGACGAGCGGCCCGTCCTCATCGCCGCGCGCACGCACATCGCGGAGGGCGCCCCGCACGCGCACGACACGTTCCAGGCCCACGGAGCGCCGCTCGGCGCCGAGGAGGTCGCCGCCACCAAGCGCGCCATCGGCTGGCCCGATCAGCCGACCTTCCTGGTCCCCCCCGAGGTGCGGGAGTTGTTCTCCGGCCGCGTCGCGGCCTTGAAAGATGAATATGGCCGCTGGTGCGAGACCCGCGACCGCTGGGCCGAGGAGAATCCCGAGAAGGCGCAGGTCTGGCAGGCGCGCCTCTCCAGCGCGGTTCCGGCGGACTTGTATGACCGGCTGCTCGAAAAGCTCCCGGGGAAGCCCGATGCGACCCGCGGCCTCGCGGCCAGGATCGAGCAGCTCGTCGCCGAGCATGTCCCCGGCCTCATGGGCGGGGCCGCAGACCTGGAGCCATCGACCAAGACGACGATCTTGGGATCGCCCGAGATCCAGCCGGGCGACTTCACCGGCCGCAACCTTCGCTTCGGGGTGCGCGAGCACGGGATGGGGGCCATCCTCAACGGGCTCGCGCAGTACGGCGGCTTCGTGCCGTTCGGATCGACCTTCCTCGTCTTCTCGGACTACATGCGTCCGGCGGTCCGGCTCGCCGCGCTCGGGCGCCTCCACGTCATCTACGTCTGGACCCACGACAGCGTCCTGCTCGGCGAGGACGGGCCGACCCACCAGCCGGTCGAGCAGCTCGCCGCGCTCCGGCTCATCCCCGGGCTCCACGTCTTTCGGCCCGCAGACGCGTTGGAGGTGGCGGCCGCCTGGGCGCACGCCGTGACACGCCGCGATGGCCCGACCGCGCTCGTCCTCTCGCGCCAGAAGGTGCCGGCCATCGCGCGCCCGGAGGGCTTCGACGCGAAGCTCGTGCTCCGCGGCGGTTACGTCCTGCGCAAGCCGGTCGGGGATCCGGAGCTGGTCCTCATGGCCACCGGCAGCGAGCTGTCCCTCGCCGTCGAGGCGGCCGGCGCGCTCGCCCGGGAGGGACGGCGCTGCCAGGTCGTCTCGCTCCCCTGCCTGGAGCTGTTCGAGGCTCAACCACGCGCCTGGCGTGACGAGCTTCTGCCGCGGGGCGTGCCGCGCCTCTCGATCGAGGCCGGCCGGACCGAGCCCTGGCTGCGCTGGGTGGGCGAGGACGGCGCTGCGATCGGCATCGACCGCTTCGGCGCCTCCGCCCCCGACAAGGTCCTCGCCGAGAAGTTCGGCCTCACCGAGGCGGCGGTGCTCGCGCGCGCCCGGGAACTGCTCGGACCGCGGTAACTCCCGGCCGCCCGCGACGCGCCGAATCTTCGCGCGGCACGAGGGAGAAGAGACGAAAAAAGGCCCCGGCGTCTCCACCGGGGCCTTTCTCTCGACGGCGCGACTTGGGGCCGCTAGCCGTGGTGGCGCGCGTGATGCGGCGCCGCCACCTGCTTCTTCGCCGCCAGCTCGCTGTCGATCACGCTCTTGAACGACTCGAACGGCTGGGCGCCGACGACGCTGCGTCCGTTGATGAAGAAGGATGGCGTGCCGTTGGCTCCGAGCCGCTGGCCCTCCTTCGAATCCGCGGCGATCTCGTCAGCCACGGCCGGGCTCGCCATGTCCTTCTTGAACTTCGCCATGTCGAGCCCGATCTGCTGGGCCCACTTCTCGTAGTTGGCGTCGTTCAGGTCGCGCTGGTTCGCGAAGAGCAGGTCGTGCATCTGCCAGAACTTCCCCTGTCTGTAGGCCGCCATGGCCGCCTTCGCCGCCGGCATCGCGTTCGGATGGAACGGCAGCGGTTGGTTCTTCCAGGCGAACCGGATCTTGTCCCCATAGGCGCTCTCGATCTGCTTGATGGTCGGCTCGACCCGGCCGCAGAATGGGCACTGGAAGTCGGAGAACTCCACGATCGTCACCGGAGCGTCGGCTGGCCCCTTGACCGGGGCGCTGCCGACCGCGACGTCCTTGCGCTCGTTCGGGTTCGACCCCGGAGGCGCTCCCGGCGCGGGCGCGGCAGGCTGAGATTTCAGGTTCTCGTCGACCAGCGCGTCATAGAGACCCGCCGGGGCGGTCCCCTTCTTGATGAGCGCGTCGGCCTTGGCGATCTCCTGTTCGATGATCGACTTGAACGAATCGAACGGCTGCGCGCCCACGAGCTGCCGGCCGTCGATGAAGAAGTTCGGCGTTCCCATCGCGCCGACGCTGTTCGCGTAGTTCGAATCCGCCTTGATCTTCTCCTCGTACTTCTTCGCGGCGATGTCCGCCTTGAACCTCTTCATGTCGAGCCCGATCTGCTGGGCCCACTTCTCGTAGTTGGCGTCGTTCAGGTCGCGCTGGTTCGCGAAGAGCAGGTCGTGCATCTGCCAGAACTTGCCTTGGGCGCCGGCGGCCATGGCGGCCTCCGCCGCGGGCAGGGCGTTGGGGTGGAACGGCAGCGGCTCGTTGCGCCAGACCAGCCGGACGTCCTGTCCATACTTGGCCATGATCTGAGTCAGCGTCGGCTCGACCCGGCCGCAGAACGGGCACTGGAAGTCGGAGAACTCGACGATCGTGACCTTGGCGTCCTTGGGGCCTTTCGCGTAGCCGTCGCCGACGGCGACCTTGCGGACCTGGGACGGCGGCGGTCCGGACGGCCGCTGCGGGTGCGCGTTGCCGCCCCCGAGCGCGGCCTCGACGTCCGCCGAGGAGCGTCCCTGACGGGCCATCTCCACCGCCTTGCGGATCAGGTCGGGCGCGGTGGTGCACGTCGGGTCGTTCTTGCGGCACTTGGCGATCGTGTCGTTGGTGCAACCGCACGTGCACGGCTTCTCGTTGATCGCCTTCAGCACGACGTACTTCTGGTTGTCCGTCAGCCCAGTGAGCGTCCCCGCCGGGAGGTCCCCTTCCTTCAGGTAGTTCGAAGGGAGGTCGGCCGGCGTCTTCCCCTGATCGCCCGCGGCCACCGCGCCGCTCGAGCTGCCCCCCGACCTGTTCACGGCCTGCCCGGTGACAAACCCGATCGCGAGGCCGACGATCAAGGCGACAATCCAATTGGCGTTCTTCACTGCGGCTCCTTTCTCAAGATCGCTGCTTCCGGGAGGCCCGTCCTCCCGGATAAAGTTTCAAGGGGCCTCGGCGACGGGAGATCCCTCCCGGCCAGTTCCACGAGGCGGGCCGGGGATCTACCACCACTGTCAGCCGCTTTGCAACCGGTCCGCGTGGCGCCGCGGGGGTCCGGTGCTTACCCTGAACGGCCGGACGCAAGACGGCATTCCGCGTGAGCCCGCGGATCGGGCGTTGCCGGCCACGGGCGCCAGCGCACTTATGGGAGCCTTCCGCATGGGGTTTCATTCTCCCGATTCCTCCGGCGAGCCACGGAGGGTCCGGGCGGCCCCCCGCCCGGCCGAGCAGAACCTCTCGATCAGCGGTGGTTTCGGGATCGAGGCGGCCCGCGGGCTCGCCGACCGGCTCGCCGAGCTGGATCCCGCCACCCGGATTCACTTGGACTTCCGGCGCGCCCAGCCCATCGAGGACCGCGGCCTCGCGGCGCTCGCCGGCGCCCTCGCCCGGCTGGAGGAGAGCCCGGAGGTGCTCTTTCACGGCCTCTGCCGTCACCAGGCCCGGATCCTGCGCTACTTCGGCGTCGAGGCGGACGGCGGCGATCGGGAAGCCGGCTCTCTGCACGAGCCCGGTGACCCGCCGGCGAACACGGCGGCGAGCCGTCCGAACTCCTCGGTCGAGAGGGTCTCCGCCCGGCGGGTGCCGTCGATGGCCGCGGCCACGAGGGCTTCACGAACCTGTGGAAGTCCGCCGCCGGAGAGGGCGTTCGCGAGCGTCTTGCGTCGTTGACCGAAGGCGGCCCGGACCACCCTCGCGAAGATCGGCGTTCCCGCGAGCTCAGCCCGAGGGCGCGGGAGCGGGGTGAGGCGGACGGCCGCGGAGCCGACCGCGGGCCGCGGGTGGAACGCCTCCGCCGAGATGGGGAACAGCGGCTCGACCTCGCAGAGCGCCTGCGTCTGGACGGAGAGGACGCCCCGGCCGCTTCCGCCCGGACGGGCCGCGAGCCGCTCCACGACCTCGGCCTGCAGCGTGAGGACGATCCTCGGGATGTCCAGCCGCTGTTCGAGGAGATGGAACAGGATCGGAGTCGTGAGATGGTAGGGGAGGTTGCCGGCGACGATGGCCGGTCCGCCCGCGAGCTGCGCGATCGACACGCAGGCCGCGTTCGCCTCGACGACCGTCAGCCGCGGGCGCCCCCCGAGGACGTCGCGCAGGACCGCGGCTACCTCGCGATCGCGCTCCACCGCGACGACGCGCGCCCCGGTCGCGAGGAGCGCGTCCGTCAGGTGACCGAGGCCGGCGCCCAGCTCGACGATCGTCCCGTCCGGCTCGGCGCCGCACGCCGCCGCGAGGCCCGCGAGCACCGACGGGTCCGCGAGGAAGTTCTGCCCCCAGGTCTTCTTCGGGCGGAGCCCGTGGCGGCGCAGCAGCGTCCCCGGCGCCTCCATCGCTCAGAGCCTCATCGCCGGGTCGGCCGCGAGATCGAGTCCCGCCCGTTCGCCGGCCTGGAACGCGAGCGTCCCGGCGGCGGCGATCATCGCGCCGTTGTCGGTGCAGAGGACCGGCGGCGGGACGAACGTCGCGATGCCCGCCTCCCGCCCGCGGGCGGTCGCCTCCGCCCGCAGCCTCCGGTTCGCGGCGACGCCGCCGCAGAGCACCAGCCGGCCGATCCTCTCGCGCGCGCAGGCGGCGATCGCCTTCTGCGCGAGCACGTCGACGATGGCCTCCTGGTACGAGGCGCAGAGATCGGCGAGGGCGCGCCCCTCCGGCCGGCCGGCCCGCTGGACGTGGAGCCGGAGCGCGGTCTTCAATCCCGAGAAGCTGAAATCGATCCCCTTGCCGGCGAGGGCGCGGGGGAACCGATGGGCCGCCGGGTCCCCTCCCTCCGCGATCCGTTCGATCTCCACGCCGCCTGGATAGGGCAGGCCGAGGAGCTTCGCTGCCTTGTCGAACGCCTCGCCCGCCGCGTCGTCGAGCGTCGCCCCGAGCAAGTCGTAGCGGGTCCGCCCGGCCGGCGCGTCGACCCGGTAGAGGCTCGTGTGCCCCCCGGAGACCACGAGGCCGACGAAGGGGGGGGCGGGCGCCTCGGCCGTGAGCCGGATCGCGTGAAGGTGGCCGGCGAGGTGGTGAACGGCGACGAGCGGCAGGCCGGCCGACCAGGCGAGACCCTTGGCCGCCTGGACGCCCACGAGCAACGCGCCGGCGAGCCCGGGGCCCGCGGTGACCGCGATCCCGTCGATTCCGGAGAGCGCGACGCCGGCCTGCCGCAGCGCCTCGTCGACGACCGGCAGCAACTGAACGAGGTGGTTGCGCGAGGCCAGCTCGGGCACCACCCCTCCCCACCGCCGGTGGACCTCGATCTGCGAAGCGATGACGTTCGACCGGACCTCCCCGTCCGCGACCACGGCCGCCGCCGTCTCGTCGCAGCTCGTCTCGATGCCGAGCACGGTCACGCGCCGGAGGTAGCCGGCCGCCGCCGGGCGCGTCAAGTGTTCGAGCCGCCGGAGCGCTCCGGATCCGCTCCGGCGTGACCGCGACGCCGCGAGTGAAGTCCGCCCGTCGCAGCGAAGGGATCGCCTTTCGCAGCAGGCAGCCTCCTAGGAGGAGGCGGGCCCCGCCCCGCCCGCCGTCGATTCTCGCCAGGCTTCGCAGGCGGCCATCGCCGCGGCGAGCACGTCCTTGAGCGGGACGCGCCGCTCGCGCGCGGCCGCGAGGCACGCCGCGTACTCCGGGGCCGCGTTCCAGACCTCGCCGCCCCGCAGGCCGAGCTTGATGGGCAGGGTCCCGAACGGCGTCTCCAGCCGGACGATCCGCCTCTCGAGCTCCTCCCGCTCGACCGGGCTCCAGCGGACCCCGAGGCTCGTGCTCTCGCGCAGGATGAGGTCGGTCAGGGCCGCGCGATCCGCGCTCCGGCAGACGACGGTGAGCCGCTGACCCGGCCGCCCTTTCTTCATCAGGAGCGGCGAGAGGCCCGCGTCGAGCGCGCCCGCCTCCATGAGCCGGTCGAGCAGGTGGCCGAGGAGCTGCGCGGAGGCGTCGTCGACGTGCGCCTCCAGGAGGCCGATCGCGGTCCGGCTCGCGGTCTCGCCGAGCGAGGCGCGCAGGAGGTTCGGGCGGTCCTTCCAGTGCGCGTGGCCGACTCCGTAGCCGACGCGCTCGATTCGCAGCGCGCCGGGCGACTGAAACCGCGCGCACTCGGCGAGGATGGCCGCCCCCGTCGGCGTCGTCAGCTCGCCCACCCCCTCGAAGGCCACGGGCAGCCCCCGGAGCAGGGCGAGCGTCGCCGGCGCCGGGACGGGCAACGGCCCATGCTCGCTCGCGACGAGCCCGGACCCCATGGGGGGCGGCCGGGTGAAGATCTCCTCCGCGCCGAGCCGCTCGACGGCCCACGCGGCGCCCACGATGTCCACGATCGCGTCGAGGGCCCCCACCTCGTGGAAGTGGACCTCGTCCTCGGGGAGGCCGTGGATCGCCGCCTCCGCGCGGGCGATCCGCCCGAAGATCCGTCCCGCGCGCGCCGCGATCCCGGACGGCAGGCCGGAGAGGAGCGCGCGGATCTCGCGCCAGGTGCGCTCCTCGACCGCCGCCTCGACGCGCACGTCGACCCGCGTCCCGCCGATCGAGCCGCGCGAATCCCGCCGCGCCTCGATCGTGAAGCCGTCGATCCCCGCGGCGTGCAGGAGGTCCGAGAGCTCCGTGAGGGGCAGCCCGAGATCGGCCGCCGCGCCGAGGACCATGTCCCCGCTGACGCCGCCGATCGGCTCCAGGAAGAGCGTCCTGCCGTTCACTTGTCCCTCCTCGCGATGAGGGCGGCGACGAACCCGGCGCCAAAGCCGTCGTCGATGTTCACCGCCGCCACGTTGGGGCTGCAGCTCCCGAGCATGGCGAGCAGCGCGGTGAGGCCGAAGAAGTGCGCTCCGTAGCCGACGCTCGTCGGCACCGCGACGACCGGCCGGCGCGAGAGGCCGCCGACGACGGAGGGCAGCGCGCCCTCCATGCCCGCGACGACCACGATCACCCGCGCTTCTTCGAGCTTGCCGCGCGCGGCGAGGAGCCGGTGGAGTCCGGCGACGCCCACGTCGTAGCAGCGGAGCACGGCGCACCCCGCGGTGAACGCCGTCCAGGCGGCCTCCTCCGCGACCGGCTGGTCGGCGGTCCCCGCGCTCACGACCGCGACGCGCGCCCCCGCGAGCGGGCGCAGCCTCCCCGAGTGGAAGACCCGGGCCTCGCGCTCGAAGCGGCCCGCCACGGCCGCCCGCAGCGCGGGGAGCTGCTCTTCGGCGAGCCGCGTGACGAGCAGCGGCGAACCGTCCCGGCGAATGGCCGCGGCCGCGCGGGCGATCTGCTCGGGCGTCTTGCCCGGAGCGTAGACGACCTCCGGGAACCCCTGGCGCAGCGCGCGGTGGTGGTCGAGCTTGACGCCCCCGAGATCCTCGAAGGGCAGGCCGGCGAGCGCGCTCATCGCCTCCTCCACGCCGATCCGCCCCTCCCGCAGCCGGCGCAAGAGCCGGCGCAGCCTTCGCGGGTCCATGCGTCAGCCGCCCGCGCGCCGGAGGGCGAAACCCCGCGCCTTGGCCCCCGCGCCTCCTCCCATCCGCCCGAGGTTCTTCTCCGGCGAGGGGGCGGATCGGCCGGCCTCGCTGCCGGAGGAGGCGGGGAATTCACGGCTCATGGGCGGGCGAGAGCGGCAGGCGCGAGGGCCCGGCGGACGATGAAGAGGACATCCTCGGCCTCGAAGGGCTTCGCGATGAAGTCGAGGGCGCCGGCCTCGATGGCCTCCAGGGCCTGCCCCTCCTGCCCGAGCGCGCAGCAGAGGACGATCCGCGCCGCGGGGGCCCCGGCGACGATCTCCCGCGTGGCGTCGATCCCTGAGAGCAGGGGCATCATGATGTCCATCGTCACGAGGTCGGGGGCGAGCTCCCGATAGCGCGCCACTCCCTCCCGGCCGTTCGTCGCCTCGCCGGCGATCGCGAAGCCCCCGCCCGTGAGGATGTCCGCGAGCTTCTTGCGCATCAGCGTCGAGTCGTCGACGAGCAGGATCCGGTTCCCCATCTCTCTCTCTCTCCGGTTTCATCATAGCCCGTTCCCGCCTCACGCGTTCTGCCCCTCGCGATCGCGGCCGCCGGAGACAAAAGAGCCCCCCGGGCGCTGCTTCACGCCCGGGGGGCCACGCCGGCCTTGCTACTGCCCGCTGGCGTTCGGGCTTCCGCCGGAGCTTCCCTGCGGGAGCGCGGGCGGGGTCGGTCCCTGGGTCACCCCGGGGATCGGCTTGCCGTCCGGTCCGTACAGGACCAGGCCGGGCGAGCCCGACACGGTGATCGCCTGCCTCTGGCGCTTCCCCTTGTCGGTGCCGTGGGCCTTGCGGGTGAGCTGGGC
>JAKAPL010000007.1 GCA_021807105.1 Myxococcales bacterium
GACGAGCGCGTGCGGCCGATTCCGTGGGTGCGACCACCGCCCTTCTTCCCCCCGCCCACTTTCCTCTGCCGGCGGTAGTTGCGCTTTCCAGAGCGACTGCCGTAACGGCGAATGCTGCGACGACTCGACGGGTACGTGTACCTGCTCGCGACAGGTGGAGCGCCGGGAGAGCGCGACGCTCGCCGGCCGCGCGCGAATACGGTAGAGTCGCTTACGATGGCTCGCGGCAGGATTGCGACGAGGGCGATTGCGTGCGCGATCGGGATGTTCGGGCTCGCGGCGTGCGCCTTCCAGCCCGCCGGCGAGGGCGGCGACGGGGGGGGGAGCGGGGACGCCGGGAATGCATCGAGCGGAAGTGCGTCGGGCAGCGGATCGACGGGCGGTGCCTCGGGAAGCAGCGGATCGAGCGGGAGTTCCTCGGGGATGGGATCGTCCGGGAGCAGCTCGGGCAGGGGGGGGCCGGTGTTGGTCGCGCGATTGGATCCAGCAGTCGGGCCTGTCCAGGCAATGGCAGTGGATTCGACATACGTCTACTGGGCGGTAAACGGGGGCGAGTTGAACGGGTGGATTATGGCTGCGCCGGTGGCAGGAGGGGATGTGGTCACCTTTGCCTCGGGGAGAGAGTGCGCGGCTCCCGAGGGGCTCGCGTCCGATGGCACGAACGTCTACTGGACGAGTCTAGGTGGAAGCGGCGCGTTAATGAAGGCGCCAGCGGCCGGTGGCGCGGCAACGACTTTGGTGTCTGGCGAGACGCCGATCCCCGTTGCGGTGGCCGGGAACAGCGTTTACTGGGGCAATTTGGGCTTCCCGGCCGATCGCCCACCAACGGGGGTGCCGCCGGCGTCGACCGTCGAGAAGACGGCTGTCAGCGGGCAGGAGACGACGACTCTCGCGACGGTCCTCGACGGAGGATGGGTCTGGACCCTCGCGGCGGACAGTACCAACGCCTATTGGATAGCGGGCCGGGGGGCGGCCGGGGACAAGACCCCGAGCACATTGATGCAGGTGTCGGCCGATGGCGGGGTCCCGGTGCTTCTCGCGAGCAGCGATGGCGGGTTTGGCGCGATTCTGGCGGTGGATTCGACGAGCGTCTACTGGACGGAACGCATTCCCGGCGCGGGCTCGACCGAGCTTGCGCTGATGAGGGTTCCTATCGGCGGTGGAGCTCCGGTGACCGTGGCATCCGGCCTCGGGAGTTGGGCTTTCGCGATCGTTGGAGAGACGGCCTACTACGCGGCAGGGGCCTCGGCGGACGTGATCTCCGCGGTTCCCGTCGATGGCGGATCGGCGACCGTGCTCGCCACGGTGGACGGCGAGGTCTGGAACTGGCTTCTCGGCAACGGAAGGAGCCTCTTCTGGATGGCGCTCAAGAACCGAAACGAGTTTGGGATCTATCGGCTGGACTTGAAGTAGGAGACGGCGCCGTCCCTCACGTGGCGGCCGGGCGGAGGTCGGGGGCGGCCACGAGGCGAGCCGGGCCGCTACCGGTGGCAGTAGAGGCACATCGCGTTGCGGCGGATCTCGGTGCTCGTGTGGCGGGCGAGGAAGCTCGCGGGGTGGGGGTTGCCGCCGATGCCGCCGACCTTGTGGCATTGGATGCAGTCGGAGGCGGGGCCCTGGTCGTGGCAGGACTGGCAGCTCCCGATGTCGTCGCGCGCCGCCGTGGCGTGCGAGGTGGGACCTGGGAACGCCCAGCCCGGAGGATGAGGGTTGCGCGGGTTCCCGCCGGCCGGCGTCAGGTTCTGCGCCGTGTGGCAGGAGGTGCAGAACGACGGGCCGTGGCAGCGGGCGCACATCGTCCGGTCGGCGAGTGCCTCCATGCTGTGGCGGGAGAGCCAGTCGCCGCGGTGGATCTGGAAGTCGTCGTTCACCTTCTCCGGGTAACGGGTCTCGACCGGGATCGGTACGGTCTGGGCGTCGTGGCAGTTGCTGCAGTAAGTCTGGTCGTGGCACTTCTGGCAGGCCGCCGTGGTCGAGCGGGCGGCGGTCATGTGACGGCGCTTCACCCAGTCGTCCCCGTGCGAGAACGTCCCGGTGATCGGCTGGAGCGGGTAGCGCGTCAGGTCCTCGTGGCAGACCTCGCAGCGGCCGTTCTCGTAGTCGACCTGGTGGTTGTGGCAGGTCATGCAGGTCGCCATCTTGGGGGGCTCGAAGGTCTCGTGCGGCTCCGGCAGGACCTGGTGGCAGTACCGGCAATCCTCCTTCACCCGTTCGAGGTGCGAGGCGTGGTTCATCTCGAGGTGCCGGTCCTCGCGGAAGTAGGAGAGGGGGTGCTCTGGATCGCTGTGGCACATCCCGCACTTGCCCTTGTCCTTGTCGTCCTGGTGGCATTGCAGGCAGGTGGCCTCGGAGGGGAGCACGCCGGACTCCCCGAGCTTCTTGGCGTCGTAGAGCTTGTCGTGGCACGTGCTGCAATCGATCCCTTCCTTCAGGTGCCGGGCGTGCGGGAAGAGGATCCGGTCCGCCTGCTGGCCGAAGAGGAACCGGCCCGCGCAGGAAGCGCCGGCGAGCAAGGCCACGGCGATCGCGGCGCGGCGGCTCACTTGTGCTCTCGGAAGCTGACGGTAGGGTTGAAGACGACGCGGGCGATGACCTCGGTGTTCGGCGCGACGAGCGGCGTCACCGCCTCGACCCCTGCGAGCGAGACCTGCCAGAGCTTCGAGACGTCGTAGACCACCGAGATCGTGCCGTCGTACGACTCGCTCTGCCCGTTGACCGGCGCGCGGAAGCGGTAGTCCTCGAGGTCGAGGGCGGCGAGGAGCGCCGGCGAGAAGTGGCACGTCCCGAACAAGTCCGCGGCATAGTAGCCGTTCTCGCCGGCCTCGGTGACTGGGATGAAGCCCGTGACGCCGTAAGCCGGGGCGAGCTGAAGGAGCAGCTCGCGTCCTTCGAGCCCTACGGTCGTCGTCGGCCCGGCGGTGAGCTTCACCCGCGCCCGGCCGCGGTGCCCCCAGCCCTCTTCGGTGCCGATCCCATAGAAGTCGCCGTCTACGGCGAACCAGCGTGAGATCCGCCAGGAACCCGAGCCGCCGACCTCGTCCTGCCGCTCCTCGGCGAAGACCGAGAAGATCGAGGCCGCCGAGATGAAGAGGTCGGGGGCGGTCCGCCGGTACTCGCCGGTGAGCTCGAGCGAAGGCAGCGGCTGCCATGTCGCGGACAGCTCGCCCTCGGCGAGTCGGTCGTCGATCGTCGACAGCAGGGCGTAGGCCGTCAGCGTGAGAGCCTGCAACGGGACGACATGGGCATCGAGGCCCGCCTCCTGCCGCGCCACGAGCCCCTGATCGAGCACGTCCACGAATGAGGCGCCGACTTCGCTCGTCAGGCTCGGCCGCCAGAAGGCCCGGGCGCCCGCCGCCGCGTCTCCCTCGGCGACGGCAAACCGCGGGACGACGATCGCCCCGCCGTAGGCCGTGAGCCCGAAGTCCTTGACCGGGGTGACCGTGACGTCCGCGCCGTCGATGGGCAGCACCTGGGCCGAGCCTCCCGTGACGAGCTGCCGGCCGACGCGGAAGTCGAGGTGCTTGTCGAACTCGCTGCCCTGGACGTAGGCGAGGTCGAGGTCGCCGCCCGATCCCGGATCGGCGAACTGGAACTGATCGCCGAGCTGGAGGGCGCCCCAGCCCGACAGGACGAACGACAGGTCGTCCACCGCCGAGTTCTGGATGTCGGTCCCGCGGACCGAGACCAGCTCGATGATCGGGACGACGCTGTGGACCTGCCCGTCGCGCAGATCCTGGAAGCCCTGGACGAGGGTGGTCATCGTGGCGTCGACGTTGTCGGCCCGGGCGGGGAGGGGGAGGGTGAGGGCGAGGGCGAGCAGCGCGAGCGCGCGGCCCGTTCGTTCACGGGACATGCTCGACCACTCCGTCGATGTGCTCGCTCCCGCCGTCCGCGTCCACGAGGATGGTCCCGTTCGCGTCGATCGTTCCGGGATGGCACTTCACGCAATCCGACAGCGAGGTCCCGGGCCCGTGGCCGCCGACGCCGTCCTGCGGCGGGATGCCGTGGCAGGTGCCGCAGGCCGCCTGGTTCGCGTCGACCTGGGTCCAGTCCGGCGTCCGGTGCAAGGACGGACTCTTGTCGTTCGCGAGGTCGCTGCCGCCCCCGTGGCAGTACGTGGTGCTGCACGTGAGGGTGGCGTGGTCCCAGCTCGGGGTCGCCCCGTCGGCGAAGGCGAGGCTGGAGCCGGAGATGGAGGTGGGGAAGACGATCGCCGGCGGCGGATGATCGACATGTCCCGGGTCGCCGGGAGCCGTCGGCACGAGGTGGCAGTCGCCGCAGGCGACCGGGCCGCGGAGCCGGTGCAGCGCCTGGAGGTGGGACTGGTGGGCGCCGACGCCGATGGCGGTGGTGTCCGTGTCGCCCTCGAGGTCCGGGGGAGGCGCCGGGCTCGCCGCGCTGCCGTGGCACGCCGAGCAGGTCCCGCTGCCGTCCCCCAGCTCCACCTTGCCGTCGATGTGCAACGCGGGGGCGATGAAGTTGCGGTTCGCGTCGACCACGAGGCCATGGCATGCCGAGCAGTGGGTCGAGCCGGGGTCGTGGTTGCTCGGAGGGAGCCCGTGGCAGGTCCCGCAAGCCGCCTGCCCCTGTCCGATGGCGCCCCAGACGGGGCGCGTCCGCGTCGCGTCGGCGTCGGCGAAGGCGTCGCCGTGGCAATACACGTTCGAGCAGGTCTGGGTCACGCCGTCGAAAGCCGGCGGCCCCTTGCGCGCCGTCTCGGGGGTCGCGGCGAGCGCGCCGAAGAGGACGCTCGGGGGGGCCGTGTTCACGCCCCCGTCGGCGGCGAGGAGGTGCCCCGGGTCGCTCCAGACCTTCGGCGGCACGTGGCACTCGGTGCAGGCGAACTGCTTGCCGAGCACGCCGCCGTCCACATGGGTCGCGTGGGCGCCCTCCGCGGGCGGGAGGCCATGACAGGTGTTGCACGCGGTCGGCCCGGCGGCGTGGCAGGTCGTGCAGGCCACGTGCGCGGCGCCGCCGGTGAAGTCGCTCCCGTGGCAGCTCGCGCACAGCCCGAAGTCCCAACCCGTCTGCCGGAGCAGGTTGCCATGGAAATCCGGGTCGCTCGGGTTGAGGATCCCGCCGGCGTGGATGGCGGAATCGAAGAACTCGAGCCGGCATTGCCCGACCCACTGGGCGACCGTGGAGGCGAGGTCCGAGAACGGCGCGTGGATCGAGTCGGCCGTCGCCGGTTCGAGCTTCTGGACGAGGCGTGAGTGGTCGTCGCCCGCGACCGCCGCCGGCGTCGTCCCGCTTCCGTCGCCGACCACGCCGAGGTAGCTCGAGAGATCGTAGCTCGCCGCGGGGGTGGGGCCGGAGTGGCAGCTCGTGCAGCTCTCGGCGAAGAGGGCGGAGATCTCGGGCCCGCCGCTCGACAGATCGCCCGCTTGCCAGGTCGGGCAGCCGCGGCTGTCCGAGGCGATCGGGCGTGGCCGGGCGCAGCCCGCGGCCGTGGCGAGGAAGGCCGCGCAGAGGAGCGCGAGAACTCCGGCGTCAGTTGGAGGTCGGCTCACGGGGGTAGGGCGGCACGTAGGGATTGGCGATCTGGTGGACCGCGGGTACGGTCACGTCGGGGTACGACGGGACGGTCACGTCGGGGTTGGGGCCGTGGCAGACCGTGCAGGCCTCGACCGGGAGGCCGGTCGAGGGATCCGTCCAGGTATTCTCGGCCGCGTGCGCGAACGCGGCTGCCGAGTCGTGGCACGAGGTGCAGACGACGGCGGACGGGTTCTGCCAGGAGGTGTTGACGCACGCGCCGGCCTGGCACGATTGGCCGATCCCGCAGGGCGCGCTCGCGCTGCACGCCGCGCCCGAGTCGGCGTGGCACTTGGTGCAGTTGCGGATGTCCTGCGGGAAGAGACCTTTCGAGAAGTCGAAGAGGTGGTTGTCGGTTCCGCCGAGAACGGTGAGCTTGCCGGGCTCGACGAGGTTGTTCTCCTCGGCAAAGCCCGCCCGGAGCCGCGCGAAGTGGATGTCGTGGATCAGGACCCGGAAGTCGACGGGCTGGCCGGAGGCGGGATTGGCTGTGAGGTAGCAGGCGCAGCGGTTGCTGCTCCCGGTGCACGCGACGCCGCCGGCCTCCGAGTAGGACTCGAAGCAGCCCTCCCAGCCGGCGCTCAGGCCGGCGCAATCGGTGGCCGCCGTCGCCGCCGTGCAGGGCGGGCCCTTGGTTCCGGCCGCCTTGGTGAAAAAGACGGGCGGGCCGGGCGTCGGGTCGACGGTGACGTAGCAGGTGGCCCCGGCGCCGCCCGCTGGCGCGGGTGCCCCCGGGAAGGCGGTGAAGCAAGCCTCCCAGCCGGCGGCGTGACCGCCACAATCGGCGTCGCCGTGCGCGGAACAACCGTTGCCCGGGTTTCCCACGGTGTGGTCGACGGCACCCGCGACGTGGCACTCCCAGCAGGACTCGGGATCGCGGCGAGCATTCATGTCGGCGCCCCCCTCGTGGGAGTGGACCTGGAGCTGAACGTGGCAGGACTCGCAGGCGGCCTTGGTGATGACCTGCCGGGGTCGGATCGGACCCGTCGCGCCGAACTGGAAGTACTGCTGAGTGGTGCCGACGTCGGTGAACGGGACCCCGACGATCGAGTTGCCCGTTGGGCCCTGCCCGGAGGTCAAGAGCTCGGAGACGTAGAGGAGCACGCCGTACGTGCCCGGGGGGTTGGTCGGCCGGAGGATCGACATCTGGTTGTCGGGGGTGATCGGCGCCGATGGGAGCGCCATCATCATGTCGAAGGTGTACGTGTACACTCCAGGGATGGCGTCGGCGGCCAGCGTGCCGGAACTCGCGGTCATCGTGCCGGAGCCGCAGAACAGTTCCTGGGGATCGTCGGTGGGGCCGGAGATGTTGACGAGGGTGTAGTAGGCGGGGTTCGTCAAGAGGTCGGTGACCGGGCCCGCCGCCGTCGAGAGCGCGAAGGTCAGCGACATCACGTCGCCGGCCATGAAGACGGTCTTCTGGCCGGACGCGTCGAGGCCGCTTGCTCCCGTCAGGGTCACGTCCGTGAGTTGCAGCCCTGGCGCCTGGGTCCGGCTGTAGATCTCGTGGGCGGCGGAGATGGGCGCGAGGCCGTCGTCGGGGGCGTGGCAGACGGTGCACCAGAGGTCGGACGACTGCGCGCCGCCGCCGTGGCGGCGCAGCTCGCAGCCGCCCGTCTGGGCGTTGCACTTCGTCGGCTGGCCGAAGACCACGAGTCCGGCGCAATCGGAATCCTGCGCGCAGGGCCCGCTCGCCGGGACGCCCGCGACGCGCGGCGGGGTGAGCGAGCCCGCGGCGGCGACGCCCCCGTCGGGCAGGGACCCGGCGGCGAAGAACACGTTGTCGTGGCAGGAGCCGCACGCGAGGCGGGAGGGGTTCTGCTTCCAGCGATCGTCGGCGTGGCAGGCCGTGCAGTCCTTCTCCGCCGACGGCATCGAGGGGAAGAGCACGTCGGTGAACTCGGCGAGCGTGGGGTCGGCCCCGGTCGGGTAGCCCCAGTCGGGGTGTGCGATTCCGGGATTGGCCATGTGCATGCCCCGGTGGGCGCCGTGCACCTTACGCACGAGCGGGTTCGGGCTGTAGCCGTCCATGTTGTGGCAGGACTTGCAGTTCGCGATCGGGGTCAGGTCGAGCGCGTAGTTTCCGAGCGGCGAGAACCCCGGGATGATGTGCGCCTCGTAGCTCTTGCCCGACATCGGCCCGTAGTGGCATGCGTAGCAGGTCGGGTTCTCCTCGGGCCCGGAGGCGAACTCTTCCGTCCCGCCGTCCCAGGAGTCGTACAGGGTGTTCCCGCCGTCGGTGACGATCGTCTCGGCGCCCGGGGCGCCGATGGGGACGTCGGCGCGCTGGAAGACCTGGCTCACGCCGTCGGCGGTCGTCGCCCAGACCCCGGCCGTGTACGTCCCGGGGATCTCGCCGGAGACCGCGCCGAGCGTGTACGTCAGACTCCCATCCGGCTGCGGCGCGAGGTTCTGCTGCGTGGGGTCCGCGTAGGCCGGGGCGGCGAGAGCGATGTAGTGGTGCTGGTGCAACGCCCCGCCGTCGGGGGCCGTCCGGGCGTCGATGCAGTTGAGCAGGCCGCAATCGGTCTTCGTCAACGAGCCGAGGCGCGGGCCGTACAGATAGAGGTTCGCGGTGCCGAGCGCCGAAACGGGGATGGGCCCGCACGAATCGGTGAAGGATAGGGTGAGCACCGGCCGCTCGCCGGCCACGAAGTACGCTCCGTTCCTGGGGCTCGACACGGAGAGGTGCACGGAGAAGCCGCCGCACGTCCCGGCGCTCGTGCTCCCGGGCGCGCCGGTCGGGCCGACTTCGCCCGCGCCGCCCGAGGGGCCGCTCGGTCCTTGCGTCCCCGGGGCGCCGGCGGATCCGTTCGCCCCGTTCGCCCCCGTCGCGCCGGTCGCCCCGGGCTCTCCCGTCGGCCCGATGGGCCCCTCGCACGCGCAGAGCAGCGGGGCCACCGCGAGGACTGCCGCCAGCAACGCCGCCCGGATACTCGATGGCATGGGGTCTCCTTCCCCTCAACCCTCACCTTGGTAGACGTGCTCGCTCTCCGACGCCGTCGGCAGCGCGGACATCCCGAGGTAAGTAAACAACACGATACCGAACGCGGCGACCGACAGCAAGGCCGCTCGCCTTCCCTGCCACTGCTTCAACTTCCGCAGGTGGAGGTAGGCCCCGTAAACCAGCCAGGTGACGAGCGCCCAGTTCTCCTTGGGATCCCACATCCAGTAGTCGCCCCAGGCGGACTTGGCCCACACCGACCCGAGGAAGAGACCCACGGTGAGCAGGATGAAGCCGAAGCGGGTCGCGTCGTAGGCCACGGCATCGAGGGACACCTTCCCGGAGAGCGCCGTCCCGGCCCGCAGCGTCAGCTCGGGCTTCACGAGCCGCAGCCCCGACGCCACCGCGGCGACGAAGAGCGCCGCGTAGCCGCAGAAATAGACGACCACGTGGGGAACGAACCAGGCGCTCTGGAGGGCCGGAGGGAGTTGGACGATCTCCGCGTCCCACTTGCCCAGCGCGAAGAGCAGCGCGCCCGACGCCCCGAGCGCCGCCGCCACCCCGAAGACGCGCGTCCCGTACAGCCGTTCGATGGCGACCCCGACGGCGGCGACGCACAGGGCGAGCAGGACGAGCGACTCGAAGAGGGACTTGAACGGCGGCCTCCCCGCCGTCACCCAGCGGGAGCCGATCAGCGCCGCGTTGCACGCGACGCCGGCCCACAGTAGGGCGGTCGCCGCCCGCGCCACCCACGCGCGCCGCGCCGTCCAGGTCCCGCCGTACGCCACCGCCGCGACGCCGTACGCGGCGAGGGTGGCCGAGAAGAGGGGCTGCTCCACGAGGAACGCGCTGTCCACTCACGCCTCCTCCGGGTGTCGCCGCCGCCATTTCGGGGTCAGCGCGTCCAGGACGCCGAGCCCGGTGAGCAGGAAGCCCAGGAACACCCACGGCGCGCCGGGGTCGCGGACGACCTCGAGGCCCGAATAGGTGGGGTCGTGCTCGTCGAAGTTCACCTGGTAGAGCTTCCACGGCCCGAGGGTCATCGGGCGGTTGACCGCGACGACGGCGGTCTCGGTCCGCCCGTCCCGTACGGCCGTGATCCGGCTGCGGTAGGCGCGGACCTCCGCCGGCCGCCTCTCGAACGTCAGCACCGCCGCCCCCGCGAGCTTCACGGCGTCCCCGTCCCTCGCCGACAGGAGCGTCCTGCCGTCCGGCCCGGGGACGCCGCGCACGTCCACCTCGACGGCCGGGTTCTTCTCCTGCGCCGAGGCGCTCGAAGGCCGGTGGACCACCCGCGCCGAGGCGAGGAGGCGGGAGAGCCGCACCCGCCCGTCGAGGAGCGTGAGCCCGTCCGCGTAGGGTTGGACCGACCGGCCTCCGTGATCGACGACCGTGACCTCCCGCCGGGACGCGTCCACCGTGACCGCCCGCTCGACCGGCGTCGCGGGGACGAAGCGATAGCCCACGTCGGGGACGCCGTCGTCCTTCTCGCCGTGGCCCGCGAAGTTCGCGTAGAGCCACCGGTGGACGAGCTGCCCCCCCGTCGTGATCTGGACCTCGAGCGTCGGGTTCTCGGGGCCGGAGGGGCGGTCGTAGGCCGAACGGGTCCCGATGTCGTAGCCGAAGCGGCGGAAGAAGCGGAGCGCCTTGATCGAGACCCCGCCGGGGAACCGGACCTCGCCGCCGGGGCGGACGGGCTGGGTCACGCCGTCGAGGGTGAGGAGGTGCTCGCCGCGCGCGGGCGGTCCGGCCGAGCGCGCGCCGAGCCGCACGGCCACCGTGCCGTCGAGGGAGTCGGCCCGGTCGCGGCCGGACGCGAGCAGCTCGTCCTGGCCGTCGATCGAGACGCGCAGCGCCGGCTCCCCGCCGGCGGTCTCCTCCAACTCGTCGTTCACCACGAGGTCCGGGTAGTAGCCCTGGACGGTGAACCGGCCTCCACCCGGCAGCCGGTGCCAGACGCCGCGGTCGATCGGGAAGCTCGCCGCGAGCGACCAGCCGTGGCCCTTCGGCCGGTAGACCGCGAGCCGGTAGCGGTCCTCGTAACGGTCGACGTCGAACTGATCGAGCTTTACGGAGAAGCCGAGGTCGACGGTCCCGGCGGGCATCCCGCTCCGGTCGAGGACGGCGGTCGTCGCGGCCGGGCCTCCCACGTGGAGGTCGACTCTTCCCTTGATCGCGTACATCGCCGACAGCCCACCCCCGGCCACCATGGAGAAGAGCCCGAGGTGGGCAAAGAAGAAGCCGAGGTTCTTCCGGCGCGGCGGCCACCGCTGGACCATCGAGATCGCGAGGCCGGCGAAGAGCAGCCCGACGAGGGCCGCGAACCAGAACGTGTGCGCGACGTAGGGCAACCCGAGCCCGATGATCGCGCCCGCGAGCCTCCCGTACGCGGCGCGGTAGGTCTCCTCCGGCTTCTGCTGGAGTACGATCGTGCCGATGGCCGCCGCCCCCGCGAGGGAGAGGAGGACCGTGGCCGCGAAGCCGAAGCCCCCGAGCCGGTTGCCGAGCCGCCTGGGCCGGGCGAGGCCGACGGCCGTCAAGCCGAGCCCGGTCAGCGCGGCGACCGCCACGAGCGCCGCCGGCCTCGGCGCGATGAGCCATTGCGCGAGTGCGCCGGACGTGATCGCGAGGGGCGCGATCAGCGACGTCCAACCGGCCCACGGGCGGTGGCTGCGGGCTGTTCCCATAATCCAGCGAGCGCAAAAGCAAGCGTCGTGCCGAGCCGGCGATGCGTGAATTGCCCCACCGGCATCGCTCTTTGTCTCGTTCCTGCCGGAAAGAGTTGCGGCGGCCGTTCACCCGGAGGACTTTCCTGCGCCACCCGGCGGCGCGCGCCTGGGCATGGCCGGTCTGGTACGGTCCTTGCTGTCTCCCGCCTCCGTGGCTTCGCCGATCCAGATGCTCCACGATGGCTGGAGCCGGCTCGAGCGCTCCCTGCGGGCGCGCATCCTCGTCCCCACGAGCGTCCTCTTCACCGCGACCCTCGCGACCATGGTCGCCGCCGCCGCCGCGATCCATGGCGCCCAGATCGAGGAGGCGGCCCGCGACCACGCCGAGCTCTCCGCGAACCTGATCGCCGGCACCGTCTCCGCCGCGCTCGCCGACGCGGGCGGCGAGGGCGCCGGCGACGAGCTCTCGTCCGCGATGGCGGTGATTCGCCGGCACCACGAAGACATCAGTTGGATCTCGTTCCTCGCCCCCGGGGGCGAGGTCGTCCTGTCGACCCGGCCGGAGCTGCTCGGCTCGTTCCCCTGGCCAGCCGGGAGCCTCGCCGCGAAGCTCGTGGTCCAGCGCGACACGTACGCCGTCCTCCGTCCGGTCCTGGTCCCGCCCTGCCGCGAGTGCAGCGCGAGGCCCGTGCTGGCGGGTTGGCTGGAGCTCCGCTTCTCCCGCGCCGCCTCCCGGGCGGCCCACGAGCGGCTCGATCGCACGCTGCTGCTCACCGCGGTCCCCTCGCTCCTGCTCCTGCTCGCCATCGCCTGGTGGCTGCTCGGACGCGAGGCGATTCGCCCCCTGCGGCGGCTGGTCTCCGTCATGCGGACCGCGGAGGAAGGGAGCTACGACGTGTTCGCGGACGAGGGGCGGCCCGACGAGCTGGGCCTCGCCGCGCGGGGCTTCGACGCGGTGCTCGCGACCTTGCGCAAGAGCCAGGACGAGCTGACGGCGGTCTACCGGGAGCGGCTCGAACGCGCGGACCGCTTCGCGCTCGTCGGCGAGGTCGCGACCGGGCTCGCCCACGAGATCAAGAACCCGCTCGCCGGCCTCTCCGGCGCCCTGGAGCTGCTCGCCGAGGACCTCGCCACCGTCCCCGCGCACGCCGAGGTCGTCGCCGAGATGCGCCGCCAGGTCGCCCGGCTCGCGGGCACGATGGAAGCCCTGCTCGGCTTCGCGCGTCCCGGCAAGCCGCGGATGGAGCGGATCCTCGTCAACGCCTCGCTCGCCCGGGCGCTCTTCCTCGTCGAGCACCAGGGCGCCTTCTCGCGCATCCGCGTCGTGCGCTCCCTCGCGGCGGACCTCCCGCCGGTCTCCGGCGACGCCGGGCAGCTCGAACAGGTCTTCTTGAACCTCTGCCTCAACGCCTGCCAGGCGATGGCGCGGGACGGCGGCACGCTGACCGTGCGGACGCGGGCAAGGGACGGCGGCGTGGTGGTCGAGCTCGCGGACACGGGGCCCGGCATCCCGGTCGCCGCTCGCCCGCGGATCTTCCAGCCGTTCTTCACGACCCGCGAGAAGGGCAACGGCCTCGGCCTCGCCATCTCGGAGCGGATCGTGAGCGAGCACGGCGGCCGGATCGCCTTCATCTGCCCCCCCGCGGGCGGCACGCTCTTCACGGTCACGCTCCCCGCCGCCGCGGGGGGGTTACGGGAGGCGGCCTAGGAGGCTGGTGTGAAATGGCTGCCTGCTGCGAAAGCCGATCCCTTCGCTGCGACGGGCGGCCTCGTCGCTTCGCTGCTCAACGTACTGCAAAGAGTACGTCTGACGCTGCTCACTCCTCGGGCGCCCGTCTCGCCTCGGTCTCGGTTTTCTCGCGACGGCACCCATTCACACCAGCCTCCTAGCGTGCCCGGCGCGACCTGCCACGGAGGACCCTCCCGCGGCGGCCCGCCGAGGGGGCCCGCGTGAACGCGCGCGTGCTCGTCGTCGACGACGAGAAGCTCATCCGCTGGTCCGTCGGCGAGCGGCTCGACCGCAGCGGCCACGAGGTCTGGACGGCCGAGTCCGGCGAGCGGGCGTTGGAGATGCTCGCCGAATGCCGCCCCGACGTGATGCTCCTCGACGTGCGGCTCGGGCAGCTCGACGGCCTGGAGACGCTCCGGCGCGCGCTCGTCTCCCGGCCGGACCTGGTCGTCGTGATGATGTCCGCCCACGGCTCGATCGACGTCGCCGTCGAGGCGATGAAGCACGGGGCCGTGGACTTCCTCGTCAAGCCCTTCACCCTGGAGACGCTCGACGCCGCGGTGGATCGCGCCGCCGCCGCCGCCGCGGTCCGCCGGCAGATGTCGTCCGCGGTGGAGCTCTCCCCCGGCGGCGCGGACGCCCTCATCGGCGATTCGGCCGCCCTGCGCGAGATCCGCGAGGTCGTCACGCGGCTCGCCTCGAGCAAGACGACCACCGTCCTCATCGAGGGCGAGAGCGGGTCGGGCAAGGAGGTCGTCGCCCGCGCCATCCACTTCGGCAGCCCGCGCGCGGGCAAGCCCTTCCTCGAGGTCAACTGCGCCGCCCTCCCCGAATCGCTGCTCGAATCCGAGCTGTTCGGCCACGAGCGCGGGGCCTTCACCGACGCGCGGATCCAGAAGCGCGGCCTCGTCGAGCTGGCCGACGGCGGCTCGGTGATGCTCGACGAGATCGGCGACCTCCCGGCGGGCGGCCAGGCGAAGCTGCTCCGCCTGCTGGAGGCGAAGAGCTTCCGGCGGGTCGGCGGCGTGCAGGAGCTGTACTCGGACACCCGGGTCATCGCGGCGACCAACGCCGATCTCGAGCGGCGCGTCGCGGACGGGACTTTCCGGGCCGACCTCTTCTTCCGGCTCGCCGTCGTGCGGATCATCGTGCCCCCCTTGCGCGACCGGAGGGACGACGTCCCGGCGCTCGCCGCTTTCTTCGTCGCCCGTTACAACCAGGAGACGAACGGGTCGGCGCGGGGCATCTCCCCCGAGGCCATCGAGCGGCTCGTCTCGTACCACTGGCCCGGCAACGTCCGCGAGCTGCGCAACGTGATCGAGCGCGCCTTCGCGCTCCACCCCGACCTGGATGAGATCCGCCCCGAGCACCTGCCCCCCACCCTCCACGCGCGCGACCCCGCGGCGTCGCCGGGCGGGCACGAGAGCCCGCTGACGCTGGAGGCGGCCGAGCGGAGGATGATCCACGACGCCCTCGGCCGCGCCCACGGCAACCGCAGCCAGGCCGCCCGCCTCCTCGGCGTGACCCGGGACACCCTGCGCTACCGGTTGAAGAAGTTCGGGATGGGCTGAGCCGCTCCCGGGGAGGTCGTGCCGTGCGCAGGCGCGAGGAGGCTCCTGCGAAGGGCGGGATGGGGACGCGGGTAGATCCAGGCTCCTTGCATTGACAGCCGGATGGATCGCAGGCGACAGTAGCCGCTCCCGCCCACCGGAGCCTTCCCGATGCGCATCCGAATCGTCCTCCTCGCTCCCCTCGCCCTCCTCGCCGCGCCGGCGGCCCTCGCCGTCAATCCCGCGTGGCCGAACCCGGAGGCGACGCGCGACCAGCTCGCCCTCCCCCAGAACTGGCCCGACGACCCGGGCTACGGCTACCTGTACCGCGACACGTGCAGCTCGGGTCCGCTCAAGGGGCAGCAGGTCTGGCGCCCCCAGCAGGGGCAATGGAACCTCTGGGGCTTCTACCCGCCCGACACCGAGGACCCCTGCGGCGATCCGAACTCGATGCCGTGGCTGCTCGGGAAGACCCTCTCGCCGCAGGAGCGGGCGGTGATGCGGGGGACGGGCATGTCCGCGGACGTGGCCTGGACCATGACCACCGGCGACCCCCGGGTGATCATCGCCGTCCACGACTCGGGTGCCGAGTGGGACGACCGCGACCTCGTCAACAAGTGGTATCTGAACAAGGGGGAGCTGCCGGTGCCGCTGCACGCGGACGGCACGCCCTGCGCGGACTACGACTGCAACGGGGACGGCGTCTTCAACGTGCTCGACTACACCTCCGGCCGCGGTCACGATCAGCCGGACATCTCCATCGTCACCGACCCGCGCATCACCGGCTTTCCGTGCCCCGCGAGCCTGCCGAACTGCAAGCCCGGCGGCGACACGAACGGCAACGGCATCCTCGACCCCGAGGACCTGATCGTCATCTTCTCCGACGGGAAGGACAACGATCACGACGGGTTCGTGGACGACATCTGCGGCTGGGACTTCTTCCAGGGCGACAACGACCCGTTCGACGACGTCCACTACGGCCACGGCACGGGCGAGGCGGAGGACTCGTCCGCCGAGGCGAACAACGGCATCGGCAACGCGGGCGTCTGCGCCGACTGCCGCGTCCTGCCGGTCCGGGTGGGCGACAGCTTCATCGCCGACGCGAGCCACTTCGGCGAGGGCGTCCTCTTCTCCCTGTCCCAGGGGGCGAGCGTGATCCAGGAGGCGCTGGGGACGCTCGACAACTCGCCGCTCATGCAGCGGGCGATCGACGCCGCCTACGCGCAGGGCGCCATCATCATCGCCTCGGCCGCGGACGAGGACAGCCAGCACCACAACTACCCGTCGAACGCCGAGCACACCTTCGTCGTCCACGCCATCCGCAACGACAACCAGCCCCAGGACGCGACCTCGTTCATCCGCTTCAACGACTGCTCCAACGGCGGCGCCCACCTGGAGCTGTCCACCCCGGGGGCCTCGTGCTCGTCGGAGGCGACCGGCAAGAGCGCCGGCCACGCGGGGCTCGTCTACTCGGCGATGCTGAAGTTCCACCCGAAGGATCCGCCCCTCTCCGCGGCGGAGGTCATGCAGCTCATGCAGCAGACCTCCGAGGACATCGACGTGCCCGGCTCCGCGACCGACCCGACGCTCTATCCCTCGGGGCCCGGCTGGGACCTCTGGTTCGGCTTCGGCCGCAACGACGTGGGCGCCTCGGTCGCCGCGGTCCGCGACGGGGCGATCCCGCCGGAGGTGGACGTGACCTCGCCGCGCTGGTTCGAGACGGTGGATCCGTCGCAGACCCCGAGCCTCACGATCGTCGGGCGGGTCGCCGCGCGCCGGGCGGCCTCGTTCGACTACCAGGTGCAGGCGGCGGCCGGAGTGCAGCCGGCCCCCTCGGCCTTCGTGACCGTGGGGGGCGCCAAGGGGCTCTCGTCCCCGGTCGACGGCACGCTCGGGACCGCGGACCTCGCGAGCCTGATGCCGGACGCCGAGGCGGCCGCGACGATGGACGTGAACCAGTTCGCCGCGACCGTCGTGGTCACCGCCGTCGCCCACTACGGCGGGGCCATCGGGGACGTGACCGGGACGTTCCGCAAGAGCTTCTTCATCCACCGCGACCCGGATCTCTTCGCCGGCTTCCCCCTCTGGCTGGGCGCCTCGGGCGAATCCTCCCCGCACTTCGTGGACCTCGACGGCACGGGGCAGCACGACACGCTCGTCGTCGCGACGGCGGACGGCCGCGTCCACGCGATCGAGGCGGACGGGAGCGAGCGGCCGGGCTGGCCCGTAGAGACCGCGCCGCTGCCCGACGTCGCCGCGAACCCCGCGGTGCCCGCCTACGGCCCCGGCGGGCCGGCGGCGGGGACCGCGCAGGCGATCGACGCGACCGTCGCCGCCGGCAGCCTCCACGGCGATGGGACGATCCAGGTCGTCGCCGCCACCAACGACGGCGCGCTCTGGGCGTGGAACGCCGACGGCTCGGTCGTCTCCGGCTTCCCGGTCCACGCCGACCCGAGCCACTACCTCGATGGGACGAACGACACGACCGACGGCGACGGCATGCAGATCGTCTACAACCTCGGGAAGGGGTTCTTCGCCTCGCCCGCGCTCGCCGATCTCGACGGGAACGGCAGGCTGTCGATCATCGCGCCGGGCGAGGACGGCTGGCTCTACGTCTGGGACGACAAGGGCAACCCCCGCCTCGGCTTTCCGGTCGAGATCTTCGACCCGGAGGGCGGCGCGGCGGAGGGGGTGAAGAAGATCATGCACGGGCGCCTCATGACCACGGCCGCGGTGGGCGACATCAACGGGGACGGCAAGCCGGAGATCGTGATCGGGTCCAACGAGGTGTACGGGACCGGGGGCAGCCGGGCGTACGCGGTCTGGGCCGACGGGGCCGCCCACGCGGGAGGGCCCTTCCTCCCCGGCTGGCCGGTCCGCCTCAAGGGGCTCGAGAACGACTTCCTGCCCGACGTGGGGCAGGGGACTCCCAACTGCGCCGCCCTCGCCGATCTCGAGGGGAAGGGGACGCTCGACGTGGAGATCAACGGCATGACCGCGGCGCCGACGTTCTTCGACGGGGCGGGCCGGCTGTTGGGCGTGGCCGACGACGCGAACGTGGGGGTGAAGGCGACGAGCCAGGATCTGCCCTACCTCATCGCGATCAGCTACGGCTCGTTCGCCGACGTGGACGGCGACGGCAAGGTCGACTTCGTGGACGGGACCGTCGGCGCCCAGTACGCGATGAACGGCCTCTCCGGCGCGATCCGCGCGACGCCCTCCCACACGGTCAGCGCCTGGGCCGTGCAGCGGGCCGCCGCGGGGGGCGCGACGAGCTTCACCGCGGAGCCGTTGCCCGGCTTCCCCGCCCTCACCGCGGACTTCCAGTTCTTCGCGAACTACGCCGTCGCGGACATCGACGGCGACGGGAGGAACGAGATCCTCTCGGGCAGCGGCGTCTACCTGGCCACCGCGTTCCGCGCCGACGGGAGCCAGCCGGACGGCTGGCCGAAGAACACCGGCGGCTGGATCATCGCGACCCCCGCGGTCGGCGACCTCGACGGGGACGGTAAGATCGACGTGGCGACGAACACGCGCGAGGGCTGGCTCTACGTCTGGCACGGCAAGGGGCTCGCGAGCCAGAAGATCGAGTGGGAGAGCTTCCACCACGACGCGCAGAACACGGGCAACTACTCGACGCCGCTGCCGGTGCGGCACGGCCCCACCAGCACGACGACGACGTCCCCGCCGGCCTCCAGGAAGGGCGGCTGCGGCTGCGGGAGCCCCGGCGCGGACGGCTCTCTCGCGCTCCTCTCGGCGCTCGTACTCCTCACCACGCGCCGGCGCGCGCGGGCGTGACCCGCGGCGAGGCCGGTCGGGAGGAGGGCCCGCCCCGCCCGGCCTCGATTCGTCGCGCGGCGCCGTCAGGGCGCCCCCCTCCACCCCAGGCCGCCGACGTAGATCTCCCGTGACCCCGCGCGCGTGGCCTCGGGCCGCACGCGCTGGACGCGCTGGAACCTCGGCTTCAACTCGCGGGCGACGAACGGGTCGAGGTCGGGTCCCATGAAGGCCTTGACCACGAGCGCGCCGCCGGGGCGCAGCGCCCGCGTCGCGACGGAGAGCGCCACCGCGACCAGCGCGAGCGAGCGGGCGCAGTCGGTCTCGTGGACGCCGGTCGTCTTGGGGGCCATGTCCGAGGCGACGAGCGCGAAGCCCCGCGGGGCGAGCGCGCGGGCGGCCTCCACGACCGCCGGATCGCGCAGGTCGCCCGCGAGGGTCGTGACGTTCGGGCCCACGGCGGCGATCGGCTCGAGGTCGACGCCCACGACCCGGCCCGTGGGGCCGGCGAGCCGGGCGAAGACCTGGAGCCAGCCTCCCGGCGCGGCGCCGAGGTCGAGGACGGCGGCCCCGGCGAGCGGCTCGAGCGGGAGCCGGCGCAGCAGCTCCTCGATCTTGAAGGCCGAACGGGCCCGCCGCCCCTGCTCCTTGGCGAGGCGATAGAAGCGATCCTTGGGTTGGTAGCGCGCCACCGGCGCGCAGTCTATCCCGTTTCGCGTCCGGGCCGCCGCCGGACGGCCGCCGAAATTAAAGCGCGAGACGGCTCTGCCGGCGAGCGCGCGGGGCGCGGGGGCGTCCCCCCAAAAGGTCGCCTGGACGGAGAAAAGCGTGACAAACTTTTTTCCGAGCCTGGCTTCGCGCCGATTCCTGCTGATGAATCCTGGAAGGAACCCCGCGAGAGGTGCCGACGGCGCGACAGCCCGTCGTTGCAAGGGAGCCTCCCGATCGGCCCCGGCGCGCCCCACGAGGTGAGCGACGTCCCGCATCCGAACCTCCGGCTCTCGCGCGATGCACAGGAGAACGTGCCCGTGGTTGGTGAGAAACGTCCAGGCCGGCCCAGGCTCTCGCGCAGCTCGAGCCGCCGCCGGTCGTCGCCTGGCTACGGTCTCCTTGACGCCTATGTGAGCTGCAGCCACTCGATGACCTCCTGGACGCAGTCAGAGCTGACTTCCGGATCCTCGACGCGAGGGGCGCACAACACGCGCGAGAGCCCGGAGAGTCGGGAGATGGCGACCGCGTTCGAGCCGGTCGAGGAGTCTGGTCGTCCGGGGGCAGTCAGCACCACTCCCAGAACGTCCAGCCGGACCAACGAAAGAATCCGGAGCGCCATCAACGTGTGGTTGATCGTCCCGAGTCGATCCGCCGCGACGAGAAGAACGCGAGCCTCGAGCGCTCGCGCCAGGTCCATGGCGTTTCGCTCCCATGTCAGTGGGGAGAGGAGTCCGCCGGCCCCTTCGACCAGCAAGACGTCGGCGCGGGCGGCGTGCTCGCGGATCTGATGGACGAGAGCTTCGAAGTCGATCTGCCTGCCTTCGCGATCGGCGGCTTCCGGTGGAGCCACGGGATCACGAAATCGCAACAACGCGTGCCGGGGTCCCACCTGCCCCGTCGCACGAGCGAGCGCGACCCCGTCCTCCGTCTCGGCCGGGGGCCCGAGGCATCCAGTCTCCAGCGGCTTCACGGCCACGACGCGCCGACCAGCGCGGCGCAGCGCCCGAGCCAGGGCGCAGCCAGTCCAGGTCTTTCCCACGCCGGTGTCCGTCCCGGCGATCAGCAGCATCGAAGAGGTCGGCATGGTTTCGTTCATCCTAGTGCTCCGTTGGTCGTGAGTCTGAACCGTGGAACGGATTGGAGGATGCGAAGCGCGGCGAACGCGGCCCCGAACCCGTTGTCGATGTTGCAGACGGTGACGCCCGAGGCGCAGCTCGTCAGCATCCCCGCCAGGGCAGCGAGGCCGCCGACGCCGACGCCATAGCCCACGGAGGTGGGTACGGCGATCACCGGGATGGACACCAGCCCGCCGACCACGCTGGGCAACGCTCCCTCCATCCCGGCCACGACGATGGCCAACGCAGCCCGATCGAGGACCTCGCGGTGCCCCAGGAGGCGGTGCAGCCCAGCGACGCCGACGTCGTAGAGCCGCTCGAACTCGAGTCCGAATGCCCGTAACGCCTCGGCGCACTCCTCTGCGACGGGTAGATCCGCGGTTCCCGCAGAGACCAACGCCACGGGTCCGTGGGGGAGCGGCGCAATCGGTCGCACCTCGACGAAGGCGACGCGAGCGAGCGAAGCGTAGCGCGTCTGTGGGAGCTCCTTGGCGAGGTACGCGGCCTGCTCCGGGTCCATGCGTGTGACGAGCACGTTTTCACCGGCGCGCACGAGCTCCCGCGCCACGCCCGCAATCTGCTGCGCGGTCTTGCCTTGCCCCAGAATGACCTCCGGCGCACCTTGCCGCAGCGCGCGGTGATGATCGACCGTGGCGAAGTCGAGGTCAGCGAAGGGGAGGTCGCGCAGTCTCGAGAGCGCATCCCCAACGACCACCCGCCCGGCCTGAACTTCTTCCAGGAGCACTCGCAGTCGAGCTACGTCCATCGTCATCCTCCACTGCTGCGCGATCGGTCCACGCTTCACGGGTCATCATTCGCACGGCATGGTCCATTCGCGTCCCGCCCTCGACTCACGGGTTGCAGAAGTCGCAGCGGCCCGCCGGCGCCGCCGTCTCGGGGCGCTCCACCGTCACCTGGTGGCCACACAGGAGACAACGGTAGATGTCCGCTCGGGCCTCCCTCGTCGGGCTGCGACACTCCCCGCAGGGCAGACCGGGGACACGCTCGGCCAGTTGGAAGCCAGGCGCTTCGCAGTCAGGACAGAGAGTGCAGAGCTTGCGCGCGAGGTCTCGCGCGGCTTCGCCAATCATCCCCATGCGAGTGGGGTTCAGATGGGCGCGCAGATCTGTTTCCACGAAGACGGAGCCGTCGTCCCCGGCCTCGCCGCGAGCCCATTCGAAGGCCTCACGCAGCCTTTCCCAATCGGCAATGCCTTTTCGGATCTGGGGGTCGTCCTCGTGCCGCGGGCGCACCACCAACCCGTGTTCCGGGAACCCCGCCGCGCGGGCGAACCTCTCGGCCTCCTCCCAACTCGAGGTGAGCACATGAGAGAAGCGGGCCCCACCCGAGGCCACACCGACCACCTCGACGCCCAGCACATCATCGATCCAGACGATCATCTCCACGTTCCAGGAAAACATGCCGGAGAACGGATCCGGCCCGAAGCTCCCCTCACTGGCGAGCCCCAGAGGCAGGCCCGCCAGCTCCATTCCGATGCGTGCCTTTTTCCGCGCCGCCTCGAGCTGGCGCCCAGCACGCGGGATGTCGCGCGTGAACGTTCCCAGCAGGTCCGTATCGTATCCCGCCACCCGCCGAACCCGACAGGCCAGAGCCTCCTCCAAAATGGGCGCTATCACGCCCTCCTTACCATGCTGCGTGAGGAGGGCCACGTCTCGACCACGATAGACACTCCCGCCAGACGTCGGCAGCATGACCAGCCTCCTCGATTCGTTCGACTGCCGTTCCGACCCGGCTCCAGGACTTCGCCCTCGCCGAGCACGACCGGATCGGGCCGACGCGCCCCCGATTGCCTCACGTCGACCGAGGCCGCGTCGACCGGCGCACCTCGCGACTCCAGGTCGGGAACCATGGATGTCCGCCACCCAGGGCAGAGGTCGCGCGCCATCGGCGTTCATTCCGCTTGCGGTCACACCCTCACTTGCGCTAGCGTATACACGATATGCAGGTCGCGATTCCAGTGTCACCCCGCGAGGGACGGGAGCCGATGAGCATGCTGCTGCTGGTCCGGAGCGCGGACGACCTCGGCGCCAGCATCGAGGCGGCCGGCGCCTTCCTGGTCCATCTGCGGCGCCGCTCGGTGAAGCCTCGCGAGTTCGACGAGGTCCTCGGACTTTGGCTCCGACGGGAGCTCGATGCAGATCTTCCCACGTGGATCTGGCCCGCTCCCGAGTCCCGAGCGGGCGTTCGGGTGGGCGACGATCCCGTGGATGCTTCCGGACCGGGTCCGAGAGAAACTGCCGTGGGGATCCGGGAGGCCTTCTCGCTCTTGGGGCTGTGGTCCCTTTGCTGGATCGACGGCACCCTCCTGCGGGAGGCAAAGAACCCTGGCGAGCGGCGTCTCCGGCTCCTCGAGAGCCTGGCAACGGACGCGGCGCCACGAGCGAGCCGGCCAGGAGCCTTCTTCCCGGTCTTCGAGGCGACCGAGCCCAGCGGCTCCATCGAACCGATCATGCGGGAACTCGGTGACCGGTTTCCTCACCTCGTTGGCGGACGCTGGTTCGTCGATGATCGGGAGCTGGGGCTCCTCGTATCGAAGAGCGCCCACCGATGAACGCACCCACGCACGCACCAATCATCGAGATCACCATGGGCAATGGGAGCGATTGGGCTGCCGTGTACCGTGCTGCCGAGAACATCCCGGGGTTCGAAGCCCTGCAACACCGCACAGCGCGTAGGGCGCAGAGAGGGGCATGATTCGATGAACGACCGAGCGACGAGCAGAGACCTGGAGCATGCGAGCGCGCAGAAGGGACCACTTCATCGAGTGGCTCTCGATGAACCCATCGGCGTGTGGGCTGGCCCCTGCGGGCCCACTGACGTCGATGTTGCCTTGAGCGCCTGCTGCAGCCTGCCTCACCACGGCCGCCTCACGCTCGTTCTCTGGCTTCCGCAGACCACGCCAGCGACGGATGCAGCTCGGGCTCTCGCGAAGGCGGGTGCATTCGCGGACACCCTCGTGCTGATCGCGAGTGAAGGGGATCGGCTTCGCTGGGGAGCGCTCGGGGTCGCTGACCTCTGTGCGATTGCCCGCGGGAGCGGCGGCGTCCGCGTCCTCGTCGAGCCAGACTCGCGCAGGGCCGTGGCGGGATCCATGCAGCGGCTGCGCTCAGGCGACACTTTTTGCGTGGTCTGGTCGACCGAGCGAGGGCGCCCCGCACTGGACGGCTTGCTCGCCCTCGGGGCCGCCTGGCGCAACGCCTGGGACGAGCCGGAGGACGGCGAGTTCCATGGCTCCCCGCGAGGGCCCGACGGCGACCGACCCTGCGCAAGCTAGATGACCCAACACCAAGCGTAAGGAAGGAGAACGCGAATGACTACGCCGTTCACGCCCCCGGAGAAGAAGCTCGTGACCCTCATCCCTGGGGACGGGGTAGGCCCCGAATGTGTGCGCGCCGCCCAACGAATCATCGAGGCGGTGGGCGCCAACGTCAGGTGGGAGGAGCGTCAGGCGGGCGCGAGCGTCTTCCGGCAGGGCATCGCATCCGGCGTCCCCCAGGACACCATCGAATCGATCCGCAGGACTCGAGTCGCGTTGAAGGGTCCACTGGAGACTCCCGTCGGCTTCGGCGAGAAGAGCGCCAACGTCACCCTCCGAAAGCTCTTCGAGACCTACGGCAACATCCGTCCCGTTCGCGAGCTTCCGGGCGTAGCGACCCCCTACAGCGGTCGCGGCATCGACCTGGTGGTGGTCCGCGAGAACGTCGAGGATCTGTACGCCGGCATCGAGCACATGCAGACCCCGGGGGTCGCGCAGTGCCTCAAGCTCATCTCCTCGAAGGGCTGCGAGAAGATCGTCCGCCTCGCGTTCGAGCTCGCCCTGGCCGAGGGCCGCACGCGCGTCCACTGCGCGACGAAGTCCAACATCATGAAGCTGACCGAGGGCACGCTGAAGCGTACCTTCGAGAAGGTCAGTCGAGAGTATCCCGGAATCGAGGCGCAGCACATCATCATTGACAATTGCGCCCACCAACTCGTCAAGAAGCCAGAGCAGTTCGAAGTCATCGTGACGACGAACATGAACGGCGACATCATCAGTGACCTCACGTCGGCGCTGGTGGGCGGGCTCGGGTTCGCTCCGTCCGCGAACATCGGAAACGAGGTCGCGATCTTCGAAGCAGTACACGGCTCCGCGCCAAAGTACGCGGACAAGAACGTCATCAACCCGACCGCGGTCGTCCAGTCGGCGGTCATGATGCTCCGTCATCTCGGCGAGTTCGAAGCGGCGGCGAAGATCGAGCACGCCATCCTCGTCACGCTCGAGGACGGCAAGGTGCGGACCGGCGACGTCGTCGGTTACGACAAGGGGGCCTCCACCAGCGCCTTCACCGAGGCCATCATCGCGAACCTCGGCAGGAGGTCCGGTCGCTACCAGGTCCGGGCGTACAAGCCGATCGCGCTTCCGAAGATCGACCCGGCGCCCGACTTCGTGAAGGCGAAGGACCGACGCGTGGTCGGCATCGACATCTTCATCGAGTCCTCGCTCTCGCCCGAGGAGCTCGGGAAGAGCCTCGAGCACTTGGCCGCGGAGACGGCGACGAAGTTGAAGATGATCTCCAACCGCGGGACGAAGGTCTATCCGACCACGGGCGCGATGACCGACTGCGTCGACCACTGGCGTTGCCGCTTCATCCTTCCCGATCCGAAGGGCGACCTCGACGACCTCGCCATCTTCGGCCTGCTCCAGCGAGTCGCCTCGCAGCATCGCTGGATGCACCTCGAGAAGCTGCCTGAGTTCGACGGAGAGACCGGCTTCACCAGGGCGCAGGGCGAGGATTGATCCCTCGCCGACGAGCGGAGGATGCCAGGCACGTCGAGCAGGCGGCCCGTGTGCTTCGCGCGGGCGGCCTCGTCGCCATCCCCACGGAGACCGTCTATGGGCTCGGGGCCGACGCCGAGAACAGCAGCGCGGTGGAGCGCATCTTCGTGGCCAAGGGGCGTCCCACCACCCACCCGCTCATCGTCCAGATCCGTGACGCAGGTCAGCTCGACTCTTGGGCAGCGGAGGTCCCGAAGTCGGCACGCCTCCTGGCCGAGCGCTTCTGGCCGGGTCCCCTTCAGCCCGTCTTATTCACGGTCCGGCTGCTGCGGCGTCCGATTCCGCGCCTCCCGAAGGGGGGCCTTGCCACCCCTACAACGACATGGGGGGTGTGCTCGCTCCGTACCTCCTCGCGGGGGGCTTGCCACCCTCCAAACGACTTCGGGGGGAGGTGCTTTACGCGACGCCTCGTCGGTCGTCGCTCTCGCTTGCCCTTCTCGGCTCGCGGTCGAAAAACGCCTCGCTACGCCGTACCGTGAATAAGACGGGCTGAGCCTCGTCCTTCGGCGAAGCCAACGCGTGCCTCACGTGGTGACGGGTGGGCTCGAGACCGTCGCGTTGCGGGTGCCGGCCCACGACGTCGCGCTCTCGCTTCTCTCGACGTTCGGCGGCGGAATCGTCGCGCCATCCGCCAATCGCTTCGGCGCCGTCAGCCCCACGACGGCTCGTCACGTCCGCGATGGGCTGGGCGCCGCCGTCGATTTCGTGCTGGATGGTGGCGCATGCGAGGTCGGCGTCGACTCCCGATCGGCCCCGGCGCGCAGGGCGAAGCTCGCGAGATCTCGCGCTGTCCGCCGCCCGCCTGCCGGATTGACGGGGATCGTTCCGCGGGGTGATCGGGGCCCCGGGGCCGGGGAGGTGGCTTCTCATCCCCTCGGAGGCCTCTGACGGCCCCTCGGAGGCCTCTCATGGCCCCTCAGAGGCCTCTCTGGGCCCCTCGGGGGCCTCTTGGGGCCCCTCGCAGGCCGTTCTCATCGACTCCGAGGGGTGAGCGGGAGGGTCCAGGAATCGAGCGGGTGGCTCAAGGAAGTTGGGAGCGCCTCCCGGCGCCCCCTTGTGCTCGGAGCGCGGAGGCGCTAGGCCAGTGGGCATGCGCCGGGCGTCGTGGTTGCTCTGGGTCGCGTTCGCGGCCTGCCGCTCCGCCTCCGCCCCCGCGCCGGCCGAGTCGTTCGCCGCCATCCCGAAGTTCGACGTCCACACGCACATCGCCCCGGGCGGCATGGCCCGCGCCCGCAAGCTCTTCGCCGCCGCGGGCATCGAGGCGGCGGTCAACCTCTCCGGGGGCGAGACCCCCGAGCGGCTCGCCGCGCAGATCGCGGCCGGCGCGAGCGGCCGGATTCTCACCTTCGCGAACCTCGACTGGGACGGCGCGCTCCGGCCGGGCTGGGTCGAGGCGCAGGTCGCCTGGCTGCGCCGGGCGCGGGCCCTCGGCGCCGCCGGCCTCAAGATCTTCAAGTCGCTCGGCCTCACGATCCGCGACCCCGCGGGGGCGCTCATCGCGATCGACGACCCGCGGCTCGATCCGATCTTCGAGGAGGCCGGCCGGCTGGGGATGCCGGTCGCGATCCACGCGGGCGATCCCAAGGCGTTCTTCGAGCCGGTCACGCCCGCGAACGAGCGCTTCGCGGAGCTCTCGCTCAATCCGAGCTGGAGCTTCGCCGACCGTTCGGTCTTCCCGTCGTGGGAGGCGCTCTTCGGGCAGTTCTCCCGCCGGATCGCCCGCCACCCGGGGACCACCTTCATCGGCGTCCACTTCGGCAACGACCCCGAGGAGCCCGCCCGGGTGGCGAAGCTGCTCGACGGCAACCCGAACCTCTACGTCGACACCGCGGCGCGCGTCGGAGAGATCGGCCGAAAGCCCCCCGAGGCCCTGCGGGCGATCTTCCTCGCCCATCGCCGCCGCATCCTCTTCGGCACCGACGTCGGCGTCGGCCCGCGCCACCTGACGCTCGGCGCCCCCGAGCCCCGGCCCGCGACCGAGGCCGACGCCCCCGCCTTCTACGCCGCCCACTGGCGTTTCTTCGAGACCGCGCGGCGGGGGATCGACCACCCCACGCCCATCCAGGGGAGCTGGAAGGTGGACGGCATCGGCCTGCCCCCGGACGTCCTCGAGGACTTCTACCACCGCAACGCCGAGCGGCTCTTCCACCTCGCCCCGCTGCCGCGCCCGGGGGCCCATCCCCGTTCACGCCCGCCGGCGGCGCGGTAGGCTCACGAGGAAGAACGCCGAGGCGACGAGGATCGCGATCGGGCCGGGGGGGCGGTGGAGGGCGGCGCCGAGGAAGGTCCCGGCCGTCGCGGAGGCGACGGCGATGGCCACCGAGATCGCGAACATCGACCGCAGGCTCCCGGCGAGGCGCTTGGCCGTGGCCGCCGGGATGATGATGAGCGAGCCCATGAGGAGGACGCCGAGGAAGCGGAGCCCGAGCGCCACGGTCAGGGAGAAGGCGACCAGGAAGGCGAGGTCGAGCGCGGCCACCCGGATGCCCGAGGTCCGGGCGATGTCCGGGGAGATGAGCGAGACGACGAGCCGGTCGCGAGAGGCGAGGACGAAGGCGATGACCGCGAGGGCCGCCGCTGCGCCGAGCGCCGACTGGAGCCCGGAGACCTTCCCCGCCCCGCCGAAGAGCGCGTCGATCAGCTCCTCCCCGGAGGTGAGCAGGCTCCCGACGGCGAGCGCCGCGGAGAAGACGACCCCGACGACGGTGTCGATCGGCAGCCGCGTGCGCCGCTCGATCCCCCAGATGAGGAGCGTCCCGAGCAGGAGCGTCGCGAGGGCGCCGAGCAGCGGCTGGAGCCGAAAGAGCAGCGCGAGGCCGATGCCGGGCAGGGCGACGTGCGACATCGCGTCCGCCGCGAGGGTCATCCGCCGCAGGACCGCGAAGCAGCCGACGAGTCCGGCCGCGACGGCCATCGCGAGCTCCAGCCCGAGGCCGCCGGGGTCAAGGGTCATGGACGTGGTAGTGGAGCGGACCGCCGTAGAGCTCCGCGAGCCGCTCGCCGGTGAGCATCTCGCGGGGCGGCCCGAAGCAGGGGACGCCGTGGCCGAGGCAGAGGACGTTGTCGGCGTACCGATAGACGACCGAGATGTCGTGGGAGATCAACAGGAGGGTGAGGCCGTGCATCCGCTGGATGTCGTGGATGGTCTCACCGAGGCTCTCCTGGCCGGCCTCGTCCACGCCCGCCATCGGCTCGTCGAACAGGAGCACGTTGGGGCGCCCGATGAGGGCGAAGGCGACGAGGAGCCGCTGGAACTGGCCGCCCGAGAGGCTGCCGATGGGCATCGAGGCCGCCGCGGGGGCGAGGCCGACGTGGCCGAACGCGTGGACCGCCTCGCCGGGATCGGCGCCCGCGACCCGGCACTTCGCGGCGAGCAGCTCGGCGGCCGTGATCGGCAGGTCGCGCTCGACGTCCAGCTTCTGCGGGACGTAGCCGATCCGCGTCCCCTCGGCCCACCGGAGGGTCCCGTCGTGGGGGAGCGCGCCGATCAGCGCGCGGAAGAGGGCGGTCTTGCCCGCGCCGTTCGGCCCGATGATCCCGAGGGTCGTCCCGCGCTCGACGGCGAAGGAGAGCCCGTCGAGGACGAGGGTCTCGCCGAAGCGGACGCGGAGGCGGGCGACCTCGAGCGCGGGTTCCATCGGGCCCTGTTCTACTACGTCCCGGCGGGCCCGTGCCGCGCCGGGGGGCGGGCTTCGCGCCGCCGCTCCCGCGCCGGGACGGGGGCGGCGGCGCGAGGCTCCCCGGCTCGGCGGGGCAGGGCCCCGGGCCGCGGCGAGGGGGCTCCTTGACGGCCCCAGGCCGCTGCGTTAAGAGAATGCTCATCCCATGAATCCCGATTCATCCGGCGCCCCGCCGCTCCGGGAGGAGGTCAAGACCCTCTTTCGCGACCGGCTCCTCGACGCCGCGGAGGAGGTCTTCGCCGCGCGCGGCTTCGCCCAGACCCGGGTCGAGGACGTCGCCGCCCGCGCGGGGGTCGCGGTGGGGACCGTCTACAACTACTTCTCGGATCGCCGGGCGCTGCTCGCCGCGGTCATCGATCGCCGCCGCGAAGGTTTCTCCCACAAGCTGCGTGAGGTCGAACGGACCTCGCGGGGACGCCCGTTCGTCGAGCGGCTCGATGCGTTCGTCGGCGGCGTGCTCGAACAGTTCGACGAGAACCGCCGCTTCTACCCGATCCTCGCCCAGGCCGAGTGCTCGCCGCCGCCGGACCGGCAGGCCGGCGGGCGCCTCTCCGCCCTCGCGGACGCCTACCGGCGCGCCGAGCGGCTCTTGGAGGGCGGGATGGCCGAGGGCGCGATCCCGCGGCAGGACGCCGGCCTGCTCGCCGCCGCGCTCACCGGCATGCTCCGCGGCGTGGCCTTCCGGATGCTCCTGAATCCGAAGGGCGCCCCCTTCGCCGCCGACCGCGACGCCCTCGTCGCCCTCTTCCTGCGCGGCGCCCAGAGGCCGCGCTGACCGGCCGTGAAAGTGAGCTCCGACGACATGGAAAGCACCTCCCCCGCCCCCATCACCTCGCTGCCCCAGCCGCCGAAGGCCCGCCCCCGCTCGGCGCGCCGCGCGTTCACGATCCTCGGCGCCGTCTTCGCGGCGCTGCTCGCCGGCGTCGGCGTCTACCTCTTCCTCACCCGCAACCAAGAGGAGACGGACGACGCCCAGATCGAGGCGGACGTGGAGCCGATCGCGCCGCGCGTCTCCGGCGCGGTCCTGTCGGTCGCGGCGCGGGACAACCAGCGGGTCGCGGCCGGAGCGCTGCTGGTCACGATCGATCCGGCCGACTACGAGGCGCGCGAGAAGCAGGCCGAGGCGGACCTCGCGCTCGCCCGGGCGGAGGCGGACGCCGCCTTCGCCCAGGTGCGGATCATCGAGGCCTCGGCCCACGGCGGCCTCACGGCGGCCGAAGCGGCCCTCGCCGGCTCGACCGTCGGCGTCGGCTCGGCGAAGGCGTCGGTCGAGGCCGCGCGCGCGGCCGTCGCCCGGGCGCAGGCCAACGCCCACAAGGCGCGGCTCGACCTCGATCGGGCGCGCCAGCTCTTCGCCGACCGGGCCGTCCCGCAGGATCGGCTCGAGGCGACCCAGGCGGCGGCCGACGCCTCCGCCGCGGCCCTCGCCCAGGCGAAGGCCCAGTTCGCCGCCGCGCTCGACGCGCAGGGCCAGGCGGTGAGCCGCGTCGCCGAGGCCAAGGGGCGGCTCGGGATCGCGCGGCCGATCGACGCGGAGATCGCCGCGGCCCGGGCGCAGGCCGCCGCCGCCGCCGCGCGCGTCTCGGCGGCCGAGGCGGCGCTCGCGCTGAAGAAGCTCGACCTCGGCTACACGCGCGTCGTCGCGCCCATCGCGGGGATCGTGAGCAAGCTCCACCTCCAGCCCGGCCAGCTCCTCGCCGCCGGCCAGCCGATCGCCGAGCTGGTCCCGACCGCGATCTACGTCGAGGCGAACTTCAAGGAGACGCAGGTCGGCCGGATGCGGCCGGGCCAGCGCGCCAGCTTCGAGGTCGACGCCTTCCCCGGGCGGAGCTTCGCCGGCAAGGTCCAGAGCCTCTCGGGGGGGACGGGCGCGCGCTTCTCGCTCCTGCCGCCCGACAACGCCTCCGGCAACTTCGTCAAGGTCGTGCAGCGGATGCCGGTGCGGATCGAGATCACGGACCCGCCCGCGGACCTGCTGCTCGCCGCCGGCCTGTCCGCGGACGTGACGGTGTACGAGAACTAGCCGCCGCCTTCCGCGGCAGGGAGAGACCGTGCGGGCATCAGCAACGATCGCGGGGGTCGTGATCTTCGCCGCCCTCGCCGTGGGCGAGGAGCGGCGCGTCCTCACGCTCGAGCAGGCCGTGAAGATCGCGCTTGAGCGCAACCCGAGGCTGCGGGGCGCCCGGGCGGGGAGGCGGGCGCAGGCCGATCAGGCCCGATCCGTCCGCGGCCACCTCCTGCCCCTCGTGGACGTGTCGATGATGTACAGCGACGTGAACTCCCCGGAGGACGTCGGCGTCGGAGAGCTCCTCGGGCCGTTCCTGCCGAAGCCGCCCTCCGGCCAGGGCGGCGCCGCCGCCTCCTCGGTGCCCGCCGAGGTCCCGCTCCGGGGGCTGCAGGCCGGCCTCGGGACGGTGACCGTCGCCCAGCCGCTCCTCGGCCTCTGGCACCTCTCCCACGACTACGCCGCGGCCTCCGACCAGGCCGACGCGGCGGCCGACGACCTGCGCGGGCAGGAGGCCGATCTGCGCGAGCAGGTCGAGACGGGGTTGCTCGCACTCTTCGAGGCGCGCGCGCTCCAGGGGATCGCGGGGGCGAGCTACGCCCAGCTCCAGGAGCAGCTCCGGCTGACCGAGGCGAGGTTCAAGGACGGCGTGCTCACCCGCGCCGACGTGCTGCGCGTGCAGGTCGCGGTGGCGAACGCCGACCAGCAGCGGATCCAGGCGGCCGTCCAGGAGGACGTCGCGCGCGCCGCGCTGCTCACCACCCTCGGCCTCTCGCCGGAGGCCCAGGACGTGGACTTCGCCGAGCCCACGGAGCTCTCCTCGCGGCCCGTGCCGGAGAGCCTCGGAGAGGCCGAGCGCTTCGCCGACGTCCATCGGCCCGAGATCGCCGCCGCCCGATCGGGCCGCTCCGCCGCCCACCACGCGGCCGTCTCCTCCAGGCTGAAGCTTTTGCCCGAGATCAACGCCTCCGCGATGTACCTGCGCATCCAGGGCATGCCCGCGGGCCTGCCGCCCGACTACTTCATGCTGGGCGTCAACCTCGACTGGCCGATCTGGGAGTGGGGCTCGACGTACTATGCCTCCCGCGCCGCCGCCGAGCGCGACGACGCGGCGGCCGCCCAGATCCAGGGCGTGCAGGACGCGGTGGCGCTCGATGTCCACCGCCGCCTGCAGGAGGAGCGGGCCGCGGCCCACGCCGTCGCGGTGGCCCAGGACGCCATCACGCAGGCCGAGGAGGCGTTCCGGGTCACCGAGGCGCTCGTCCGAGCCGGGAGCGCCACCACGACCGATCTGCTCGATGCCCAGTCGGCCCTGACCCAGGCGCGGCTCAACCTGGTCCGCGCGAAGTATCAGGATCTCCGGGCGCGTTCGGCCCTCAAGCGCGCGATGGGGGCGTGAGGCGACGGCCTCATCGCTCCCGTCCCAGTCGAGCCGGCACTCTGACGCGCTGCCCCTCTCCTCCCGTTCCCGTGCCGCGAGCCTCGGGCTCCCCCGCACGCGCCCAATCTCGCCGCAGCCGCGCCCGGACCTGCGCCGCGGCCTGGGGCCACCGGTTGACGGCACCCCCGCCGCTCGTCTATGAGGCGCTCCCCATGGCTACGCTCCCCGAAAAACTCCTCGCGCCCGCGGTCCGGCCCGTGGTCATCGCCGACTGCGCCGGGCTCGTCGACGCGGAGGTCGCGGACAAGGGGGGGATCGGCGGCCTCGCGATCAAGGCCGGCTACGCGGTCGTCAAGGCGGTCAAGCCGGGCATCATCCCCGAGGTCATCGACGGCCTCCTGCCCGAGTTCGCGGGCAAGCTCGACCCGATCTGGCAGGGCTGGGCCGCCGGGGGCGGCGAGCCGCTCGCGCCGTACTTCGAGAAGCGCGCCGCCGAGGTGGCCGAGGCGCTGCTCGCGATCACCGACGAGCGGGCGGCCCGGACGAAGAACGCGACGCTGCGCAAGGCGTACGAGAAGCTCCGTCCGGCGGGGAGGAAGAACGTCGAGCAGGCCGTCCCGCGGCTCGCCCAGATCCTCGAGAAGCACGCCGGGACGCGGTAGGCGCGGCCGGCGCGCGGTCAGCCCGCGAAGAGGCCGTCGAGCCTCCCGTTGACCTCGTCCGCGACGCGCTTGCCGATCGGCCCGGGCACGAGGAGGCCGAACTCCAGCTCGATCTCGAGCTTCTCGCCCGTGACCTGGTAGCGGCCGTTCGCGCCCATCCGGGCCATCGTGCCGGAGAGCTTCGCCGCGTCCGTCTCGTGGCGCAGGGAGTGGCGCGAGGCGATCTCGTCCAGGATCCTGCGGGTCGCCTCGTAGATCTCTTCCCGGGCTCCTGCCCGGGAAGCTGCGCGTGAACTTCTCCTTGGCCATCGCGGTCTCCTATGCGTAGTGGGTGGGGTCGGCCACGCCGGCCTGCGCGAAGCCCCGGCGGCGCAGGGCGCAGGCGTCGCAGCGGCCGCAGGCGAGCCCCGCGGGCGTCGGATCGTAACACGAGTGGGTGAGGCCGTAGTCGAGGCCGAGGGCGAGGCCGGTCCTCACGATCTCCGCCTTGCTCATGCGCAAGAGCGGCGCCTGGATCGCGACGGGCCGGCCGCGCTCGACCGCGGCGCGGGTGGCGACGGCGGCGAGCGAAGCGAAAGCGGCGATGAACTCCGGCCGGCAGTCGGGATAGCCGCTGTAGTCCACCGCCGTGACGCCGATGAAGATCTCCCCGGCGTCCACGACCTCCGCGAGGCCCAGGGCGAGCGAGAGGAAGATGGTGTTGCGGGCGGGGACGTAGGTCGCCGGGACGCCGGCGTCGCCGGGGGCGCGGTCCTTGGGGACGGCGATGTCCGCGGTGAGCGCCGAGCCGCCGAAGGCGCGCAGGTCCAGCTCGACGACGCGGTGGCTCGCGACGGCGCGGGCCCGGGCGAGGGCGCGCGCCCGCTCGACCTCCACGGCGTGGCGCTGGCCGTAGGCGACGGTGAGGGCGTGGACCTCGGCTCGCGCGCTCTGGGCGATGGCGAGGCAGGTCGCCGAGTCCATGCCGCCCGACAGGAGGACGACCGCGGCGCGCTTCCCGCCCGCCCTGGAGCGGGGGAACGAATCCCCTCCCGGCGCCGGGCCGCCGATCCGGGCCCCTCTGCCTGGTGGCATCAACTGCGCCATGCTCCGGTGGGTCCGCCTCGTCGCCGCGCCTCGACGGCCGGGCCGGTCCGGGGACTCATGGACGCACCGTCAGAGCCCGGCGTCGGAGTAGCAGCCCGTGTTCGAGCCGGCCGGGGCGCAGAGCTGGTAGCTGCCGCCTGCCTGGCAGAACGTGACGCAGCTCTGGCCCGCCGCGCAGCCGCCGTTGTTCGGGTTCGCGCTGCTGCAGAACTCGCAGGACGAGCCGCCGTCGGCCGCCACGCAGACGCAGGTCATGCCCATGGGCTCGTTCTCGTAGTTGGCCGTCAGGCCGTCCGGGCAGCCGCCGTCCGCGGAGAACATGCCGCACAGGACGCAGGCGGCCGAGCCCGTGCCCTGGGCGGCGCCGCCGTCGGTCAGCCCGGCGACCGAGCCGTCGGGCGCGCCCCCGCCGCCCGCTCCTCCCCCGCCGTGGATCCCAGTCTTCGCCGCCGCGGCGTTCGGCACCCCGGTCGACCCGCAGGCGGCGAGGAGGAGGCCGAGGAGCGGCGATCGAAGTGATCGGTGGCGCGGGGTCGTCAGCGTCTTGCCCGGGTCGGGGTTGCCTTCGCCGCCTTACGCCGAGAACGACTGGCCGCAGCCGCAGGTGTTCTTTGCGTTCGGGTTGTTGAACTTGAAGCCCGAGCCCGAGAGGCCGTCGACGTAGTCGATCGAGGTCCCCTTCAGGTACTGCGCACTCATCGGGTCCACGCAGACGGGCAGCCCCTCCGCCTCGAAGACGATGTCCGTCGGCTGCGTCTTCTCGACGATGTCGAGGTCATAGTTGAAGCCGGAGCAGCCGCCCCCCACGACGCCGACGCGGAGGGTGTAGCCGTCGAGCTTCTGCTCGGCCATGGCCTTCTTCACCATCTCGATGGCCTTGGGGGTCAGCGAGACCGGCGACCGGCGCGGCGGGCGAACGGGCGCGGTCGGCTGCGTGGCGGGGGTCTCGATCGTGGCGGGCTGCGTCCTCTCGTCCATGGTTCCTCCGTCTCCAACAATCTGGACTCGATATAACTCCATTCCCGACGGACATCCAGGGCAGCGTCAGGGCTGGTTGTTCGAGAGGACAACCAAGGGGGCGCCGTCGCTCCGGATCGGGTTGCCGGTCAGCTCGTTGTCCGAGACCATGACCCGGTCGACGCCGGCGCCGACGTGGATCGCGGTGCCGATCGCGTCCTGGAAGAAGTTGTCGTGGATCATCGCCCGGCCGCCGAGGAGGTCGATGGCCGGCTGACTCTTGTTCCAGGAGAGGACGAAGGCGTCGGAGAGCATGATCAGGCCGCCCTGGTCCCAGCGGACCGCCTGGTTCCAGGAGCCCCAGAACGTCACCCCGCGGGCGTCGATCGCCGCCTCGCCGTTGTCGTGGCCCCAGATGGCGATGTGGTGGCTGCCGCCGCCCGCGTTCGCGAGGTTCAGATTGGAGATGTGGACCGCGTAGGGTTGGGTGTTCTGCACGTCCAGGCCCACGTCCACGTTGTCGAAGTCGATGTCGGACATCTGGCCGTTCATGGCGCCGTGCGAGGTCGCGATGAACTGGGCCCCGACGGAGTAGCCCCACGAGAAGACGTCCTCGACGACCTCCCAGTCGGTGCGGCCGAAGATGAAGGTGACCGCGTTCGCGCTCTGGTACGCCTCGATGGCTGGGTCCTGGGTCCAGAAGGGCCAGAAGTGGATATCCTGGATGCGGCCGATGTCGTAGCACTGGTCGACCGAGATGCCGGTCCGCAGCGGCTGGCCGTAGACGCCGCGCACGAAGTGGCGGCCCGAGGGGTGCGTCGCGAGGTCGATGCCCTGGTAGGAGTTGACGAGGAGGGTGTCGAGGACGGTCACGTTGTCGCCGCCGCCCGCGCGGAGGGTCCAGGGATAGGCGACCGGCGGGTTCGTCTTCGTCTGGTTCGGGTAGAAGACGACGACCCCCTCGATCGTGGAGGTGGAGCCGCTCAAGGTGATGAACGGCGTTCCGTTCGCGTCACCCGCCCCCTCCACCGCGAGGAGCGTCGTACCGTGGTCCTGCGCGTACGCCTCGGGTCCGCGGAAGACCCCGACGAGCGAGGTGTACGCCGGGACGGTGAGGTGGCTGCCGATGAAGTAGTTCCCGGAGGGCAGGAAGACGATCCCGCCGCCCGCGCTCCCCGCGTCGTCGAGCGCGTGCTGGATCGCCGCCGTGTCGTCGGTCGTGCCGTCGCCCGCCGCGGAGTAGGGCGCGCTTCGGACGTCCAGGTAGCCGAGGCCGGGGGTCGCGCCCGCCGGGCCCTGCGGCCCTCTCGGGCCGGTCGGGCCGATGGGGCCGGCGGGGCCGGTCGCGCCGGTCGGCCCGGGGATGGGGATGCCGAGCATGCCGGAGGCTCCGGTCGCCCCCACGGGCCCGGAGGGGCCGGTCGCCCCCGCGGGCCCGGAGGGGCCGGTCGTCCCCGTCGCCCCGGCGGGGCCGGAGGCCCCCGTCGGGCCCCGCGGACCGGCGAGCCCGCTCCCCGGCGGGCCGGCGGGTCCCTCGGGGCCGAGCGGGCCTGCCGGCCCTGGCGGGCCGGCGGAGCCCGTGCAGGCGGTGAACGCGACGGCGAGGAGGACGGCGCAGATCGTCTTCATGGCGGGACCTCGACGGGGGAGCCTCCCATTGATGGCATCTGCTCCGGTTCGCGTCAAACGGGAGCGGGAGCCCCTGATCCGTCGATAAGGGCGCATCGACTTCTGGGGCGAGGAGCGAAGCTTTGGAGCTGCACCTTGTCTCGCCGGCCAGGGCCGCGCCTCACACGGGGTGATCGCTTCTTACGGACGGATTAGGGCCCCGGGTTGCCGCGCGCGCCCGTTCGTGGAACAGTGGCGCGCGATGGAGGGCGTGACGGCCGGGGGCGCCGTGACCGCGCGGGCCGCCCGCTGGGGGCTCGCGCTGCTCACCCTCGTCAACCTGGTCAACTACCTCGACCGGTACATCGTCGCCGCGCTCGTCACGAGCCTGAAGAAAGTCCCCGGGTTTCATCTCTCCGACGCGCGGGCCGGCTCCCTGATGACCGGCTTCGTGCTCGTCTACCTCGCGACCTCGCCCATCTTCGGCGCGTTGGGCGACCGCCGCTCGCGGCCGGCGCTGGTCGCGCTCGGCGTCGGGCTGTGGAGCGTCGCCACGATGCTCTCCGGCCTCGCCCGGAGCTTTCTCGGCCTCTTCGCGGCCCGCGCGGCGGTGGGCGTGGGCGAGGCGGCCTACGCGACCATCGCCCCCGCGCTGCTCGCCGACTACTTCCCGCACTCCTCGCGCGGCCGCGCCTTCTCGGTCTTCTACGCGGCGATCCCCGTCGGCGCCGCGCTCGGCTACGTCGCGGGCGGGCTCGTCGCGGCGCGCTGGGGTTGGCGCGCGGCCTTCCTCGTCGCGGGCGGGCCCGGCCTGCTCGCCGCGCTCGCGCTGCTCGGCCTCCCCGATCCCCCGCGCGGCGTCCTCGACGAGGCCCCGGCGGCGCGCGCCGGCGCGGTGCGGCTCGCCCGCAACGTCCCGTACCTCGTCACGGTCGCCGGCTACGCGGCCTACACGTTCGGGCTGGGCGGCCTCGCCTTCTGGATGCCCGCGTTCCTCACCCGCGTCCGCGGCGTCTCCGAGGCCCAGGCCACGGTCCGCTTCGGGACGATCGTCGTCGTGACCGGCTTCGCCGGGACGTTCGCCGGCGGCTGGCTCGGGGACCGGCTGCTCGCGCGGACGCGCCAGGCGTACCTGTGGGTCTCCGGCGTGACCACGCTCGCCGCGGCGCCCCTCGCGCTCGTGGCGCTGCGGGCGAAGGGGGAGGGCGTCGCCTTCGCGGCGCTCGCCGCCGCCGAGCTGCTCGCCTTCGCGTCGACCGGGCCGATCAACTCGGCCATCGTCAACGTCGTCGCGCCGGAGGTCCGCGCGACGGCGGTCGCGATCTCCATCCTCGCGATCCACCTCCTGGGCGATGTCCCCTCGCCCGTCCTCGTGGGCGCGCTCTCCGACGCCGCCTCGCTGCGCGACGCGATCCAGATCCTCCCCGCGGCGCTCCTCGCGGGCGGCCTGGTCTGGACCGCCGGTGCGGCGATCGGCTCCCGGCGGGGCTGGGCGAGCTGATTACAGCGGGCAGAGGTGGCCGCTGATGCAAAACGGCTGGCCGCCCCGGTAGGGACGCGCGCAGCAGCGCTGGCCGGCGGTGCAGCAGAGGTTGCCGCATGGATGCGCGCAGGTCCCGCCGTCGCAGTCGTTCCCGGGGCACGTGCCGCCGCAGCCGTCGGCGGCGCCCGCACACTGGCCGGCGCACTGGGGCGTGCAGGGGCCCCCGCTCGACGTGCTCGACACGCTCCCGCTGGAGCTCCCCGTCTCGCCGCCGCTCGAACTGCTCGACGCGCTCCCGCTGGAGCTCCCCGTCTCGCCGCCGCCCGACGTGCTCGTGGCGCCCCCGCTCGTCGAGCCGGTGCCGGACGCGCCGCCGGTGCTGGAGCCGGCCGCCGCCACGCAGCTCCCCGCCGAGCAGCTCTCCCCGACCGAGCAAGGGGGGTCGCAGCTCCCGCCGCCCGCGGGGGCCGATGCGCCGCAAGCGGCCAGCCCGAGGATGCCGGTCGCGAGGATTCCGAGTCCGAGCTTCTTCATGGTCGAACCTCCACGGCCGTCTTGACCATCCTGAATTAACGTCCGGCGCCGCGGATGGCTTCAACCCCGGGGAGGTCAGGGGGGGCATTGCCCCGAGTGATCCACGCAGAACGGCTGCCCGCCGTGGACGGGCGAGGGACAACACTCGTTCCCCTCGGGGCAGCAGCCGTCCCCGCAGGGAACGACGCACGGGCCGGCGCCGGCGTCGCCCCCACCCCCACCCCCACCGTCCCCGCCGGAGCCCGCGTCGTTCGAGCCGCCGCCGGGATTGCCGAAGCCGTTCCCCTGGCCCGCGGTGCCGCCGCCCCCCGCCACCGTGTTCCCCGGGTCGCTCACCGGGACCGGCGAATCGCCGCAGCCCCAGAGCAACGCCGAGATCAGCAGGAGCGTCTTCACCTCGTTGGCCTCCTACCCCATGATAACGCAACCGCGGGCGGGCGATCAGCGGGCGAGGGTCTGGGGTTTGCCGGTTCGTAGGGCGGCCTCGATCGCGAAGGTCGCCTCGGTCGTCCGCAAGAGCGAATCGAGCGGGATGGGAGGGACGCCGCTCTTCACCGCTTCGACGAACGCGGCCGCCTCGGCCCGGTGGCCCTTGTCCTGCCCGAGCCCGCCCGCGTGACGCCGCCGGCCCTGCCCGCTCAGGGTCAGCGTGCGAAAGTCGTCGAGCACCGCGGCGCGCCCGCCGCCGAAGACCTCCAGCCGCTCCTTCGGGAACGAGGGGTCGCCGTCGGTCGCGTAGGCGATCGTCCCGGCGGAGCCGTCGGCGAAGGCCATCGTGGCCACGGTCTGGTCTGCCGGCCCGCCCTCCGCCTGGACGCGGACGGGCGGCGCGCCGCAGACGAACGACAGGAGGTCGACGAAGTGGCAGAGCTCGCCGATGATCCGGCCGCCGCCCACGGCGCGATCGAGGATCCAGCTCTCGGGTGGCAGCGGGCCGGCGTTCACCCGGCAGATCAGGGCGAGGGGACCGGCGCGGTCGCGGAAGAAGCCTTCGAGCTTCACGGCGAGGGGAGAGAAGCGGCGGTTGAAGCCGGCGAGGAGGATGCGCCCCGAGCCGAGCGCGGCCTCCCGCAGCCGGTCCAGCTCGGCCGGCCCGAGTGCGAGCGGCTTCTCCACGAAGACGTGCTTGCCGGCGGCGAGGGCGAGGGCGGCCTGCTCGGCGTGCAGGTTGTGGCGGGTGGCGATCACCACGGCGTCGATCGCCGGATCGGCGCAGAGCGCGGCGAAGCTCGTCGCCGCCCGGGCAAAGCCGAAGCGTTCGCCGAGCTTCGCGGCGGTGATCCCCCGCGCCGAGACGATCGTCGACAGGCGAACCCCCTTCGCGCGGGCGAAGGCGGGGACGAGGACCGAGCTCGCGAAGGCGCCCGCTCCCGCGATCCCCAGCCGCACGTCGCCCCGGTGCGGCTCGGGCGCGGGCCGGAGCGCCACCGTCTCCTCGATCTTCCGGTCGGCCGGGTACGTCAGCAGGATCCCGAGGTACGGCTCGCGCCGCTCTCCGGAGAGGAGCGCGTAGGCCTCCTCGGCGCGGTCGATCGGAAAGCGGTGGGTGACGAGCGGCCGGACATCCACCCTCCCGTCGGCGCACAGATCGAGGAAAGCCCCGAAGTTGCGCTCCTCGGTCCAGCGGACGTAGCCGATCGGGTAGTCGTGCCCCTGCTCCTCGTAGGACGGGTCGTAGCGGCCGGGGCCGTAGGCGCGCGAGAGCAGGAGGGAGAGCTCCTTGTCGTAGTAAGGGTGGCGCGGCACGTCCATCGGCACCGCGCCGACGACCACGACCCGCGCCCGGTCGCGGGCGATCTCGCCCGCGAGCTCCACCGGATCGTTGCTGTCCGCCGCCGCGCAGATGACGACGGCGTCGACGCCCCGGCCGTTCGTGAGCGCGGCCACCGCCTGGCCTACGTCGCCGGAGCGCGGGAGGGCGCGGGTCGCGCCGCCGGCGAGGGCCGCCTCCAGCTTCGCCGGATCGAGGTCGATGCCCAGGACCTTGCAGCCCGCCGCCCGCAGGATCTGGACCGCGAGCTGACCGATGAGGCCGAGCCCGATGACCGCGACGGTCTCGCCGAGGGCGGGGGCGGCCGTCCGCACGCCCTGGAGGGCGATCGCGCCGACCGTGACGAAGGCCGCCGCCTCGTCGCCGACGCTCGCCGGGACCTTCGCGCACAGCCGCATGGGGACCGCGTTGACCTCCGCGTGGTTCGCGACCTTCGCCCCCGCGCAGGCGACCCGATCTCCGGGCGAGAAGCCCGGGGTCCCCGGACCGACCGAAAGCACCGTGCCCGCGCACGAGTAGCCGAGCGGCATCGGCTCGTCGAGCCGCGCCCAGACCGTCCGCGCCGTGGCGACGACCCCGTCGCGCCCGAGCTTGTCCACGACCTTCTGGACGAGATCGGGCCGTTCTTGCGCTTTGCCGAGGAGCGACTTCTTCCCCAGCTCGAGCACCATCTTCTCGGTGCCTGCGGAGAGGAGCGAGGCCGCGGTGCGGACCAGCACCCCGCCGGGCTCCACGGCCGGCACCGGCACGTCCGAGAGGGTGAGCGCTCCCGTGCGGTAGGAATGGAGGACCTGTTTCACGAGGAAGACCTATCGTCGCCGCCCGCCCCCGATGTCAAGCAACGGCCATGGGGAGGGGGAGCGGGGGCGGGCGGTCAGCCGCTGCCGGACGTTGATCACGGGCTGCTGAGCGCTCGTCTGGGCGAGACGAGCAGCCGTCTAGGCGAGACGAGCGGCCGTCTAGGCGAGACGAGCGGCCGTCTGGGCGAGACGAGCGGCCGTCTGGGCGAGACGAGCAGCCGTCTGGGCGAGACGAGCGGCCGTCTAGGCGAGACGAGCGGCCGTCTAGGCGAGACGAGCGGCCGTCTGGGCGAGACCAGCGGTCGTCTGGGCGAGACCAGCGGTCGTCTGGGCGAGACCAGCGCTCGGCAGGCCCAGCCCAGCGCTCGGCAGGCCCAGCCCAGCGGTCGACAGGCCCAGACCAGCGCTCGACAGGGCGAGACCAGCGCTCGTCCGGGGGAGACGAGTGACCGTCCGGGCGGCCTCGCCGGCCGGCGCTCCGAAGAAGGCTGTCACGCCTTCGCGCCTCCAGGCGACCTTGCTGGATGAAGGGCGCAGCAGAAGGCCGTGGCAGTCCAGGACGCCGGAATCGGTCTTCGGCCGGGAGCTCCACCCGGACGTCGTCCTGGAGCCGGTACGGAGCTGCGCCAGCTCGTCATGAGCTGCCGGGCGGCGGGAGCGGGAACGGGACCGGGGCGGGTTTCAGCGGTACGGCGCCTCTTGCAGATCCACTGAACAAGCGTATAGCCTCTCGTCATGGCCGCTCGTCCGCTGCCGATCGACGCTTTGCCGGCAGGGGCGCTCGTCTCTCCCACGGAGCTTGCCGGCCGGTGGCCCAGGACGCTCGCCTCGGGGCTGCCCGCGCTCGACGGGCTGCTCGGCGGCGGCTTCCCCGAGGGCCGGATCACCGAGCTGCGCGGCGAGCGGGGCGGCCGGACGACCCTGGCCTTTCGCGTCGCGGCGGGGCTCTCCAGGGAGGGGCGGCTCGTCGCGGTCGTGGACGGCCCGGACGCCTTCGACGCGCGGGCGGCCGAGGCCGTCGGCGTCGACCTGCGGCGGCTCCTCTGGGTCCGGCCGCCTCCGCCCCGCGCGGCCGGCGCCGCGGACGCCCTCGTGCGCAGCGGCCTCTTCGCGCTCGTCCTCCTGGACCTGCCGCGCGCGCCGCTGCCGGCCCCCGCCGACTGGGTCCGCCTCGCCCGTCTCGCGGAGACGCACCGGACCGCGCTCGTGACGATCGGCGCCCCGCCGGGGCGCGGCCCGGGCTTCTGCGCCACGGTGGCGCTCTCGCTGCGTCACGCCCGCACCCACTGGCTCGGCCGCGGCCCGGGCCGTCTCCTCGCCGGCTTCTCGGCGCAGGTCGAGCTCGTCCACGACAAGCGCGGCCGCCCCCCCGGCGCCGTCCGCCTCCACTTTCGCGCGCCGGAGCCGTTCCCGGAGGCGCCGCGCGAGGACTCCCCCGACGTCCATGGACACGGGAGGAAGGGCCCTCCCGAACGTCCATGGGAGAGAGCCGATGGGCGGTGCGGAGGGGGTTTGGGGCCAGGGCCGCTTCGGGGGAGCGAGGCGGGAGGGCTGCCGTGAGGGGCGCGCCGCGGCTCGGCTGTGCCTTCATTCCGGGACTCTCGCTCCAGGCCCTCCTGCGGGAGCGGCCGGACCTCGATCCTGCGGCGCCGATCGGCGTCTATCCCGCGGAGGAGCCGTCTGCGCGGGCGCGGCTCTCGGCGGTGAACCGGGCCGCGGCGGCGCTGGGGCTCCACGCGGGGCTCGGTCTCCCGCGGGCGCGGGCGATCGGCCCCGGGGCGGTGCTCGCGCCCTGCACGCCGGCCGCGCGGGAGCTGCTCTTCGCCCGCGCCCGAGCGGCCGCGGAGACGGTCGCGCCCGCGGTGGAGCCCGGACCGGCCGGCGTGCTCTACGCCGACCTCTCGGACGTGCGCTCTCTGTACGGCGGCGAGCACGGGGCCGCGGCGGCGCTCCAGGCCGCGCTGCGCCGGGCTGGGATCGAGGGGTGGATCGGCGTCGCGGGCAGCCGGATCGCCGCTCGCGCGGCGGCGCGGCACGGCCGTGGGATCGAAGAGGTGCCCGAGGGGCAGGACCGGACCTTCCTCGCGCCGCTTCCCCTCGCCCTGCTCGACGCCTCCGAGGAAGTCCGCGCGACGTGGGTCCGCTGGGGGCTCGCCACGGTCGGCGACTTCGCGCTGCTGCCGCGGGACGGGGTGGGGGCCCGGCTCGGGCCGGAGGGGGTGCGGCTGCACCGGATCGCCGGCGGCGAGGAGGTCGAACCCTGGCAGCCCGGCCGGCCGGCCGAGGACGTGGTGGAGAGCGTCGAACTGGAGTGGGGCGTCGCGCAGGTCGAGCCGCTCCTCTTCGCGCTGCGCGCGCCGCTCGATCGGCTGCTCGCGCGCCTCTCGACGTCGGGCCTCGCCTGCGGCGGGATGTCGTTTGGCTTCACCCTCGACCCGCGGGGGCTCTGGTCGCGGGAGGTCGAGGTGGCCGCGCCGACCCGGGAAGTCCGGCCGCTCCTCGGGCTCGTCCGCTGGGCGCTCACGAAGGAGCCGCCGCCGGCTCCGGTGACCGGCATCCGCGTCGCGATGGCCGCGGCCCGCGCGCCGTCCGCGCAGCTCCGACTCTTCGGCTTGCCGGAGGCGCCGCCCGAGCTGCTCGGGACGACGCTCGCGCGGATCGAGGCGCTCGCCGGCCCCGGCCGCTCGGGGGCGCCGGTCCTCTCGGACACGCACTTTCCGGGGGACGAGTCCGCGAGGCTCTCCCGCTTCGCGCCGCCCCCGCCGCCCGACGCCGGCGAGCGGGTCGCGCCGCGCGGCCGCACCGCCGCCTTCCGGCTGTTCCGCCCGCCGCGGCCGGTGGAGGTGCTCGTCGCGCGCGGGCGCCCCGCCGCGCTCCAGGGCGCCTCCCTGCGCGGCCGGGTGATCGACTGCGCCGGCCCCTGGACCGTCGCGGCGGCGCAGGTGGAGCGCGCGGCACGGGCGCTCGACTGCTACGACGTCGCGCTCGCCGACGGCGGGACGTATCGACTCGTCTTCGACCGCCTCGCGGGCCGCTGGCAGGTCGAGGGGGAATACGATTGAACCCGCTCGCTCCCAGTTCCCTTCGCCCGGGGACGTCGATCTCCAGGGGGGGCAGGAAGGCAGGAACACCTCCCGCGTACGTCGAACTGCGCGCGGCCTCCGCGTTCTCGTTTCTGCGCTCGACGATCCAGCCCGCGGATCTCGTCCGGCGGGCCGCGGCGCTCGGCTACCCGGAGCTGGCCCTCGCCGACCGCGACGGGCTCGCCGGATCGCCGCAGTTCTGGGGGGCGGCGGGAGAGGTGGGCCTGCGGCCGATCGTAGGGGCCGATCTCGCGGTCGCGGGCGCGGGGAGGCTGCTCTTGCTCGTCCGGGACGTGGAGGGGTACCGGCACCTGTGCCGGCTCGCGACGCTCGCGCAGGGACGAGGCGGCGCCTCGGGGGCGGGGGCGGTCACGTGGGAGGAGTTGGAGGATTTCGCGGGCGGGCTGACCGCGCTCACGGGCGGCCCCGAGGGGATCCTCCCGCGGGCGCTCGCCGGCGGCGATCCTCTCGCGCTCGGGGATCGGCTCCGGTCGATCTTCGGCCGCGACCGCCTGCTCGCCGAGATTCAGCGCCACGGCGATCCGCGGCAGGAGCGGGAGAACCGCCGCCTGCTCGCCCTCGCCGGCCGGCTCTCCCTGCGGGTCGTGGCGACGAACGGCGTCCGCTGCCTCTCCCCCGAGGACGTCCCGCTCCTCGACGTCCTCACCTGCATCCGGCGCAAGACGACGCTCTCCGCCGCGGGGACGTACCTCGCCCGTAACGCCCGGACGTGCCTCGCGAGCCCGCGGGAGATGGCCGAGCGCTTCGCCGATCTCCCCGCCGCCGTGGCCGCGACCGCCGAGGTCGCCCGCGAATGCGCGTTCACGCCCGGCGCGCTGCCCTACCGTTTCCCCGACTTCTCCGTGCCCCCTGGACAGACCGAGAGCGGCCTCTTGCGCGCCTGGGTCGAGGAGGGCGCCCGCCGCCTCTGGCGCCCGATCACCCCGGCCGTCCGGGCGCAGTTGGATCGCGAGCTGGCCCTCATCGAGAAGCTCGGCCTCGCCGGCTACTTCCTGATCGTCGGGGACCTCGTCCGCTTCTGCGAGCGGGAGGGGATCCTCGCGAAGGGGCGCGGCTCGGCGGCCAATTCCGCGGTCTGCTACGCGCTGAACATCACCACCGTCGACCCCGTCGGACGCGGGCTCCTCTTCGAGCGGTTCCTGTCGGAGGAGCGCGCCGGCTGGCCCGACATCGACATCGATCTGCCGAGCGGCGGCGAGCGCGAGAAGGCCATCCAGTATGTCTTCTCGACCTACGGCCCGAGTCGGGCGGCCCTGTGCGCGGAGGTCATCACCTACCGCGATCGGAGCGCGGTCCGTGAAGCCGGCAAGGTCCTGGGCTTCTCCCACGAGGAGATCGATCGCCTCTCCCGCGGCATCTCCTGGTTCGAGCCACGGGCCGGGCAGGACCCGGAGCTGCGGCTGCGCCGTGCCGGTCTCTCTCCAGAGGATCCGAGGATCCAGCTCTGGGTCTCCCTCGTCGGCCGCCTCCAGGACATGCCGCGCCACCTCTCGCAGCACTCGGGGGGCATGATCATCGCCGCCGGCCGGCTCGACGAGGTGGTGCCGATCCAGCCCGCCCGGATGCCGCGCCGGACGATCATCCAGTGGGACAAGGACGACGCGGAGAGGCTGGGGCTCATCAAGATCGACCTGCTCGGCCTGGGGATGCTCGCCGCGCTGCAGGAGGCGCAGATCCTCGTGCGCGAGCAGGACGCGGACTTCGACATCTCCCACCTGCCGCCCGACGACCCCGCGGTCTACGCCCTTTGCAACCAGCCGTTCCCCGACACGATCGGCGTCTTCCAGATCGAGTCGCGCGCGCAGATCGCCACGCTCCCACGCCAGAAGCCGCGCGAGTTTTACGACCTCGTGGTCGAGGTCGGCCTCATCCGCCCGGGGCCCCTCGTCGGCAAGATGGTCAGCCCATACCTGAAGCGGCGCGCCGGCCGGGAGAAGGTCACCTACCTGCACCCGTCGCTCGAGCCGATCCTCGCCCGGACGCTCGGCTTCCCGCTCTTCCAGGAGCAGCTCCTGCGCGTGGCCATGACGCTCTCCGGCTTCAGCGCGGGGGAGGCCGAGGCGCTGCGGCGCGCGATGACCCACAAGCGCTCCGCCGAGCGGATGGCCGCCTTCGCCGAGCGCTTCCAGGCAGGGGCGCGGCAGAAGGGCCTCACCGCGGGAGAGGCGCGCGAAGCCTGGTCCTGGTTCGATGGCTTCGCGCAGTACGGCTTCCCCGAGAGCCACGCCTACGCCTTCGCCTACTGGGTCTACGCGAGCGCGTACCTGAAGGCCCACCACCCGGCCGCCTTCCTCGTCGCGCTCCTGAACGCCCAGCCGATGGGCTTCTACAGCTCCGCGACCCTGATCCAGGACGCCCAGCGCCACGGGGTCGAGGTCCTCCCGCCGGATGTCCTGCGCAGCCGATGGGACAGCTCGCTCGAAGGCGATGGGGTGCGGCTCGGGCTGCGGATGGTCCAGGGGCTCGGAGCCAAGGCCGGCGACCGCTTCATGGCGGAAGGGCGGCGCGGGAGGTTCGTCTCGCCGGCCGATCTCGCGGAGCGCTGCGGCTTCTCGCTGCGCCAGATGGAGACGCTCGCCGAGGCGGGCGCGCTCGCGGGCTTCGGCCTCGGGCGGAGGGAGGCGCTCTGGGAGGTGCGGGCAGCGATGGGGACCGGCGGGCCGCTGTGGACGGGGAGGGCGGGAGGTCCGCGGGCCTCGCGTCCCCCGTCCTCCCCCCTCCCCGGGATGTCCTCCCTCGAGGAGACGCTCGCCGACTACCGCACCCTCGGCGCCACCGCCGGCCCGCAGATCGTCGCCCGCTGGCGGGCCGCCCTCGCGCGAGCGGGCGTGACTCCCGCCTCGGACGTGCTCGGCCTCCCCGACGGCCGCTGGACCCGCATCGGCGGCCTCGTCATCGCGCGCCAGCACCCGACCACCGTGCGTGGCCTCATCTTCGTCACCCTCGAGGACGAGACCGGCCACGCGAACGCGGTCGTGATGCCCGGCGTCTTCGAGCGCTACCGCGCCGTCCTGCTCGACTCCCCCCTCGTCGTCATCGAGGGGCCGCTCCAGAACGTGGACGGCGTCGCGAGCGTCAAGGCCAAGAAGCTCCATCCCTTCGGCGGCCCCGTGCCCTCTCGCTCGCACGATTTCCGGTGAGCCCGCCCCCCGGGCCGCCGGTCGATTGACCCGGGGGCCCCCCCCGCCTATTGTCTCGCCCCCATGTACCTCCAGGACCTGGTGCTCGCGCTCCAGCGCTACTGGGGCGATCAGGGCTGTATCCTCGGGCAGGGCTACGACCTCGAGGTCGGGGCGGGGACGATGAACCCCGCGACGTTCCTGCGCGTGCTCGGCCCGGAGCCCTGGCGCGTCGCTTACGTCGAGCCCTCGCGACGACCCGCGGACGCTCGCTTCGGCGAGAACCCGAACCGGCTCCACCAGCATCACCAATTCCAGGTCATCCTCAAGCCGTCGCCCAAGGACGTCCAGGAGCGGTACCTGGGATCGCTCCGCTCCTTCGGCATCGATCCCCGGCAGCACGACATCCGCTTCGTCGAGGACGACTGGGAGTCGCCGACGCTCGGCGCCTGGGGGCTCGGCTGGGAGGTCTGGTGCGACGGGATGGAGATCACCCAGTTCACCTACTTCCAGCAGGCGGGCGGCCTGGAGTGCAAGCCGGTCTCGGCCGAGCTGACCTACGGCCTCGAGCGGATCGCGATGTATCTCCAGAACGTGGACAACGTCTACGACATGCTCTGGGCGAAGGGCGTCCGGTACGGCGAGCTGTTTCACCCCGCCGAGGTCGAGTTCAGCAAGTACAGCTTCCACGACAGCGACCCGGCGATGCTCTTCTCGCTCTTCGCCGCCTACGAGAAGGAGTGCCGGCGGCTCATCGAGGAGAAGCAGCTCCCGCTGCCCGCCTACGACTACTGCCTGAAGTGCTCGCATGCCTTCAACCTGCTCGACGCGCGGCGGGCGATCAGCGTCACCGAGCGGCAGGGCTACATCGGCCGCGTCCGCGCGCTCGCCCGCCTCTGCGCCAAGGCTTTCCTGGAAGAGCGCGAGCGGCTCGGCTTCCCCCTCCTCCTGCGCGCGGAGGCGCGGTGAGCGATCTGCTCTTCGAGCTGGGGAGCGAGGAGCTCCCCGCCCGCTTCGTGAACCCCGCGGCGCGGGAGCTGCGCGAGCGGGTCGTCGAGGCGCTCGACGGCGCGCGGCTCTTCCACGGGGCGGCGCGCGAGTACGGGACGCCGCGGCGGATCGCGGTCCTCGTCGAAGGGGTGGCGGAGCGCCAGGCCGATCTCGAGCGCGAGGCGGTGGGGCCGGCCGCGAGGGCCGCGTTCGACGCCGCCGGCCAGCCGACGAAGGCGGCCGAGGGCTTCGCGCGCGGCCAGGGGGTCGGCGTCTCCGCGCTCGTGCGCGTCCAGACGCCGCGGGGCGAGTACGTCGCGGTGCGCGTGCGCGAGCCCGGCCGGCCGGCGGCCGAGGTGCTCCCCGGACTGCTCGAGTCGGCGATGAGGAAGATCACCTTCCCCAAGGCGATGCGCTGGGGAGCGGTGGAGGTGACCTGGGCGCGGCCGCTCCAGTGGATCTGCGCCCTCTACGGGCGGACCCTGCTGCCCGTCCGGTACGGCGACGTCGCGAGCGGCGGGGCGACGCGCGGCCACCGCTTCCTCGACCCCGCGCCCGTCGCGCTCGACGAGCCTGCCTCGTACGCGGCGCGGCTGCGCGAGGCCCATGTCCTCGCGGCCTTCGACGAGCGGCGGGCGCGGGTGCTCGCGTTGGCCGAGGAGGCGGCGGCGAAGACGGGCGGCGTGCTCGTGCGCGACGATTCGCTGCTCGATCAGGTCGCGAACCTCGTCGAGTGGCCGGTCGCGATCGCGGGAGGCTTCGACCCCGGGAATCTCACGCTGCCGCGGGAGGTCCTGCTCTCGGAGATGAACGGCCACCAGCGCTACTTCGCGGTCGCCGGGGTGGACGGCTCGCTGCGGCCGGCGTTCGTGGCGGTCTCGGCGACTCCGGTGATGGATCCGGCCGTCGCGCGGCACGGTTACGAGCGCGTGCTGCGCGCGCGGCTCGCCGACGCCCGCTTCTTCTTCGACGAGGACCGCAAGGTCCCGCTCGAGTCCCGGGTCGAGGCGCTCGGCGCGGTCGTCTTCCAGCAGAAGCTCGGCACGAGCCTCGAGAAGGTCGAGCGGATCGGCCAGATCGCCGGCTGGCTCGCCGCCGCGGTGAAGCTCCCGCCCGAGGCCGCGGCGACGGTCCAGCGCGCCGCGCGGCTGTGCAAGGCCGACCTCACGACCGGCATGGTCGGGGAGTTCCCGGAGCTGCAGGGCGTGATGGGGCGCGAGTACGCGCGGGCGAGCGGCGAGCCCCCGGAGGTCGCCGCCGCGATCGAGGAGCACTACCTGCCGCGCTTCTTTGGCGATCGGCTCCCCGCCTCCCGGGCCGGCGCGATCGTCGGCGCCGCCGACCGGCTCGACACGCTCTGCGGACTCTTCGGGATCGGGAAGCCGCCGACCGGCGCCGCCGATCCGTTCGGCCTGCGGCGCGCCTGCCTCGGGATCATCCACGTCACGCTCGCCCAGGGGCTCCGCTTCTCCCTCGCCGCCGCGATCGGCCGGTCGATCGAGCTGCTCGCGGGCAAGCTCACGGTGGCGGCCGAGGACGTGCAGGCGCAGGTCCGCGCCTTCTTCGCGGCGCGGCTCGCGGCCCTCTGGTCCGAGGAGTTCCCCCTCGACCTCGTGACGGCCGTCCTCGCCGCCGGCTTCGACGACATCTGGGCAGCCCGCAAGCGGCTCGCGGCGCTCGCCGCGATCCACGGGTCGTCCGAGTTCCTCCCGCTGGCCGCGGCCTTCAAGCGGGCGGTCAACCTCCTCGTCAAGTCGGCGGAGAAGGACGAGAAGGTGGCCGTCCTCCTCGCCGCGGGGGCGGGGGCGCGCCCGAAGGAGGGGCCGCTCGATCGGGTGGATCACGAGAAGCTCGCCGAGGAGGCGGAACGGGCGCTCTACAAGGCGGCGCTCGCCGCGCGCCGGAAGGTCGAGGAGGCCGTCGAGCGGGACGACTACGCCGCGGCGCTGCGCGAGGTGACCGCGCTGAAGCCGGCGATCGATCTCTTCTTCGAGCAGGTCCTGGTGATGGCCGAGGAGCCGGTCGTGCGCCACAACCGGATCCTCCTGCTCGCCGCCCTGCGCGAGCTGTTCGCCGCCGTGGCCGACCTCTCGCAGATCCAGACCCCGCACGAGGGCGTCGCGCCCGCTCCCCCGCCGGCCATGGTCTCGAAAGGTGCGGCGAAGTGACGGTCCTCGACTTCGAGAAGCCCATCCGCGAGCTGGAGCGGAAGATCGATGAGCTCAAGGAGCTGGCGAGCGGGGAGGGGGTCGACTTCGACGAGGAGATCAGGAAGCTCGAGCGCAAGGCACGGCGGCTCCAGGTCGAGATCTTCAGCGATCTCTCGCCCTGGCAGATCGTGCAGCTCGCCCGTCACGCCGAGCGCCCGTACGTCCTCGACTACGTCCAGTTCCTCTTCACCGACTTCGCCGAGCTGCACGGCGACCGGCGCTTCGCCGAGGACCCGGCGCTCATCGGCGGCTTCGCCCGCTTCGACGGCGAGCCGGTCCTCGTCCTCGGCCACCAGAAGGGGCGCAACACCAAGGAGAACCTGCTGCGCAACTTCGGGATGCCACGGCCCGAGGGGTACCGCAAGGCGACGCGCCTCGCCCGGCTCGCCGCGCGCTTCGGACGTCCCGTGCTGACCTTCATCGACACCTCGGGGGCCTACCCGGGCATCGGCTCCGAGGAGCGCGGCCAGGCGCAGGCGATCGCCGAGTGCCTGGAGACCATGGCGGGCCTTCCCGTACCGGTCATCGCCACGGTCATCGGCGAGGGCGGCTCCGGCGGCGCGCTCGCCATCGGCGTCGGCAACCGGATCCTGATGCTCCAGTACGCTTATTACTCGGTCATCAGCCCCGAGGGGTGCTCGTCGATCCTCTTCCGCGAGCCGACGCGGGCGCCGCGCGCGGCCGAGGCGCTCAAGCTCACCGCCGGCGATCTGCGCGGCTTCGGCGTCGTCGACGAGGTCGTGCTGGAGTCGCCGGGCGGCGCCCACCGCGACCCGGCTCGCACCGCCGAGAACCTCGGCCGCGCCCTGCGCCAGCACCTCGCCCAGCTCCGGGCGCTCTCCCCCGACGAGCTCGTCGAGGACCGCTACCGGCGCTTCCGCGGCATGGGAGTCTTCGAGCAAGTCGAATGACCCTTGCCGCCGGGTGCGCGGCTCTGCTATTCCCCCGGCGATTCCCCGCGGGCGTAACTCAGGGGTAGAGTGCCATCCTCACACGGTGGAAGTCGGAGGTTCAAACCCTCCCGCCCGCACCAGGCTGCTGCTCGACGTGCTCCGGAGGATGCCATGGCGATCCGTTCTCCCGCTCGCGGGCTCGAAGTCGAGCCCTTTCGCGCCGTCCGCTACGCGGAGGGAGCGCCCGGCGGGCTCTCGCGACGGATCGCGCCGCCCTATGACGTGATCTCGCCCGCCCAGCGCGACGCGCTCGCGTCGCGCGATCCGCACAACGTCGTCGAGCTGATCCTCCCGCAGGATCGTCCCGGGGAGGACCGGTACGCCCGCGCGGGCAGGACGTGGCGGCAGTGGCTCGCCGAGGGCGTCCTTCGGGAGGACGCAGAGCCGGCCCTCTACGTGCTGCACCAGCGCTTCTCCTGGGACGGCGAGCCGCGGCTGCGCAGGGGATTTCTGGCGCGGCTGCGGCTGCGCGAGTTCGCCGACGGGGTCGTCCTGCCGCACGAGAAGACGCTTTCGGGCCCGAAGGCCGACCGGCTCGCGCTGTTCCAGGAGGTTCGCGCGAACCTCTCGCCCATCTTCTCGCTCTATCCCGACGAGCGCGGGGAGGTGGACGCGCTGCTCGCCCCGGCCGTGGATCGGCTCCCCGACGCGGCCGCGAGCGGCGATGACGGCCATGGGCCCATCGAGAACCGCCTGTGGCGGGTCGGGGACCCCGGGGTCATCGGCCGGGTCCGCGAGGCGATGGCCGCGCGGCGCGCCTACATCGCCGATGGCCACCACCGCTATGAGACCGCGCTCAACTACGCGAAGCAGGCCGACGCGCGGCGGCCGGACCCCGGCGCGCCGCACCACTTCGTGCTCAGCTACTTCTGCGCGATGAGCGACCCGGGGCTCCTGATCCTGCCGACCCACCGGCTGCTCCATGGTCTCCCCGGCTTCGAGCTCGAGCGGCTGCTCGCGGCGGCCGGCGGCGAGTTCACGATCACGCCGATCCAGGAGGATCTGAAGGAGGAGGAGGGGCGGTCGCGGGTGCTCGCCGCCTTGCGCGAGGCCGGGGAGCGCCGGCCCAGCTTCCTCGCGGTCGATCGTGGCCGCGCCGCGCTCCTCTCGCTCTCGCCGGGGCTCCGGCTGGAAGGAATCGTCGAGCTTCCGAGGAGTTCCGAGGTCCGTGGCCTCGACGTGACCCTGTTGCATGGTCTCGTCTTCCAGCGAATCCTCGGCCTCTCGCCCGCGTCGCAGGAGCGCAAGGAGAACCTCGACTACGTCAAGGACGCCGCCGAGGCCGTCGCCGCCGTCGCGGCCGGAACGGCCCAGGCCGCCTTCCTCCTGAACCCCACGCGGATGGGCCAGGTCCGGAGCGTGGCGGAGGCCGGCAAGGCGATGCCCCAGAAGAGCACGTTCTTTTATCCGAAGCTCCCATCCGGCCTGGTGTTCAATCCGCTCGTCCCTCTTCGCGCGTAGCCTTCGCGGGGGAGCCGCCGAGCCCCCGCACCGTCGTGGGAGCCGGCCGTGGGTGGGCGCGCTGGCCGGCGAGGAGGGGATGGATAGCGGCCATTCCTGGCCGCAGCCCAACCCGGTAAAGGGGCGGGCCGCGCTGCGTCTTCCGGACCGCCTGACGGCGCTCCTCGCCGGGGGCCTCGGCGATCGCCCCCACGGCTGGACCCTCGATCCTGCCCGGGCGGTGGTGGTGGGTTATGCTTCTTGAACGTGGATGCCGTGGAGCAGATGGGGGCGAATGTCGTGGCCGGCGGGGTGGCCTTCGAGGTCTGGGCGCCGCTGCCCGCGCGGGTCGAGCTCGTGCTCCTGTCCGGACCGCGAGCGGGGACTTGGCCGATGCGGCGGCGCTCCGATCACGTCTGGGTCGTGCTCGCCGAGGGCGTTGGACCGGGCGACCGTTACTTCTTCCGGATCGACGGCCGGGACCGGCCGGACCCTTGCTCGCGGTCACAGCCGGAGGGGGTGCACGGTCCGTCGGCGGTCGTCGATCCGGCAGCGTTCCGCTGGACCGGGCGTCTCGTCCGCCCGGCGTTCGCCGCCCTCGTGATTTACGAGCTGCACGTGGGCGCCTTCACCGGGCCGGGGACCTTCGACGCCGCGGCCGCGATGCTCCCCGCGATCGCCGACCTCGGCTTCTCGGCGGTCGAGCTGATGCCGGTCGCCGAGTTCCCCGGCGGCCGCGGCTGGGGGTACGACGGCGTCGACCTCTTCGCGCCGCAATCGACCTACGGTGGACCCGAGGGGCTGGCGCGGTTCGTCGACGCCGCCCACCGGGCGGGTCTCGTCGTGCTCCTAGACGTCGTGATGAACCACCTGGGGCCCGAGGGCAACTACCTGGCCGAGTTCGGCCCGTATTTCTCGGCGCGCGAGAGGACGCCCTGGGGGCCGGCGATCGATTTCGACGGACCTTCGGCGGGACCGGTGCGCGAGCACTTCCTCGCGAGCGCGCTCCACTGGATCGACGAGTGGCGGGTGGATGGCTTGCGCCTCGACGCGGTGCACGCGATCGTCGATCGTGGCCCGATCCACCTCCTCCGCGAGCTGGCCGGCCGGGTCGCCGCGCGCGTCGTCTCCGGGCGGGCCCCCTATGTGGTCGCGGAGAGCGACGACAACGACGTGCGGCTCGTCCGCCCGCCGGGGGAGGGCGGCTATGGACTGACCGCCGTCTGGGCCGACGACTTCCACCACGCGGTCCACGCGCTCTTGACCGGCGAGCGGGCTGGCTACTACCAGGACTTCGGGACGGTGGGGCACCTCGCCGCCGCGCTCTCCCACGGCTTCGTCTACGAGGGCCAGTGGTCTGCCCATCGCGGGCGGGGACACGGCACGGTCGCGCGGGGCGAGCGGGTGGACCGCTTCGTGATCGCCACGCAGAACCACGACCAGATCGGGAACCGCGCGCGCGGTGAGCGGCTCTCGGCGATGCTGCCGTCCGACGCCGAGCGGCTGGCCCTCGCGATCACGATGATCGCGCCGGGCGTGCCGCTGGTGTTCATGGGGCAGGAGTATGGGGAGCGCCGGCCGTTCCCGTATTTCACGAGCCATCCGGATCCGGCGATCGCCCGGTCGGTGACCGAGGGGCGCAAGCTCGAGTTCGCGCGGTTCTCGTGGACCGGTGCGCCGCTCGATCCACAGGACCCGGCGACCTTCGAGTTGGCCAAGCTCGACCGGGCCGCGGCGGGGGCCACGGGCCGCGGACTTCTGTCGCTCACCCGCGATCTGCTGCTGCTGCGCCGACGGCTCCCCGCGCTCGTCGATCCCGACCGTTCCCACGTGGCCGCCGAGGCGGACGAGGACGGGCGGATGCTCCGCCTGTTGCGGGGACGGACCGGCGAGCGGCTGCTCGCGCTGTTCTCCTTCTCGTCCGATCCGCGGACCTGGGAAGGCTTTCTCCCCGACGGTGAATGGACCCCGGTGCTCGACGTCGCGGACGCCCGCTACGGGGGGCCGGGTGCCTCGCCGGATCGGCTGCGAGGTGGCCCCTGCGAGACGCGCCTGCCGCCGTATGGAGCGAGGCTGTACGTGGAGCGGCGGTGAACGCGCGACGGGCGCAACGTTGAGATGGGGCTCCGGCGACGGTACAATGGCGCCGATGGCTCGTTGGCGCGCTCGGGAGCTCTGGTTCGCGGATTCCCGGGATCTCCTCGCGAACTATGTCTCGTCGGGGCCGGGGCAGCTCTTCTCTGCCTTGCCGGGCCCCCCCGAGCCCGGGACGTGGCCCGTGGGGCAGGTCATCCCGCTGGTCCTCGTCCTGCGGGACCGGATGCTGCGCATCCCGACTCACGGGCGCGTGCTCGCCGCGGGGGGCGACGGCGAAGGGCACTGGAGCGTGCAGATCGAGATGACGTCGATGCCCGAACGCCTCCCCGCCCGTTCGAGCGGGCGCGGTCCAGTGAAGGTCCGCGTGACGCTCGAGGACGGCCGGCGGCTCGACGCCGTCGCGAGGCGCATCGAAGCCGATACGCTCCAGTTGGACGTGGTCTTGCCGCCCAAGAGCGGGGAGATCATCCGCCTCGCGATCCGCCCTCCGGGCCGGCTCTGGCCCATCCGGCTCGTGGGCGAGCCTCGGGCCGGAACGGGGGGGAGCCGGGTCGTCATCCTGTTCCGCGGACCGCGCGAGGAGATCGTCTGGGGCGCGCTCGCCGACGAGGCGACGAACCACCCGTCGCGGCTCATGCTCACGCCGGCGTGAAGGGGCGGGGGCCTCGGCGCCTAGGAGGCTAATGTGAAATGGGTGCCGTCGCGAGAAAACCGAGACCTAAGGCGAGACGGGCGCCCGAGGAGTGAACCGCGTCAAACGTACTCTTTGCAGTACGTTTTGCAGCGAAGCGACGAGGCCGCCCGTCGCGAGCGAAGGGATCGGCTTTCGCAGCAGGCAGCCATTTCACGCGAGCCTCCTACTGGCAGTACGAGGGGCCGAGGCCGCTCGGCGTGCACGTTTGTTGGTCGGGACAGGTCCCGCCGTCGTCGCAAAGATCCAGGCAGTAGCCCGGGCCGCCGGGATTCTCGGCGGCGCAGACCTGGTGCGGGCCGCAGAGCTCGCTGCGCGAAACGACGGCGGTCCAGCAGGGGACCGAGTTGGGCGTCAACGGCGGTTCGCACGAGGAGAGCTCGCCTCTCCGAGCGCCGGAGGGTACGCAGAGGCCGCCGAAGACGGGCACGCACGTCCCCGCGTCGCCGTCGCCCGCCGTGCAGGTGCCGCCATCCGGGTTGCACCTGACTGCCGTGCAGCTCCCGCCGCGGCAGCCCTCGTCGATGGTACAGTCCTGGTAGCTGTTGCAGCTCGCGCCCAGGCCGCCGCAGGTCGGCCCCCCGCTCGAAGTGCTGCCGCCGGTCGTCCCAGTGCCGCTGGTCGAGCCCGAGCCGGTCCCGCTCGTCGTCCCCGAGGTCCCCCCGCTGCTCGAACCGCCGATGGGCCCGCCGCTGGAGCTGCTCGATGTCCCGCCGCTGGAGCTGCTCGATGTCCCGCCGCTGGAGCTGCTCGATGTCCCGCCGCTGGACGCCTGGGAGCAGGGATCGTGCGATCCGCCGTCCACCTGGCAGTAGCTCTCGCCGGGGTCGTCGTAGGCCTCGACGCTCACGAGGCAACCGGCGAGCAGCGGCAGCACGGCGAGGAGAGAGAGACGCATGGGGTCCTACTCGTGTTCCGAATCCACGGGAGAGTGCCAGCCGGCGATCGCCCAGACGAGGCCCCCCGCGAGCAGGGCGGCGCCCCCGTAGAAGAGACCGTTCGCGGCGTACGCCTCGCCGTTGGCCGCGTCGAACTGCGACTGCGAGATCCCGTGGAGCCACCAGCCGACCCCGGGCCGCGGGGTATCGCCCGCGCGGCTGTTGCTCGCCACGATGGCCAGGATGCCGCCGGCGACCATGGCCGCGGCGCCGGCGCCGCCAGTGATCCAGGCCCCGATGGGCGGGCCGGCGTGGCGCCGCGGCTCGGTGACGGCCGCCGCGGGGGCGGACGGCGTGGCCTGCGGGGCCGGAGTGGACGAGACGGCGGGCGGATGCGGCGGGAGCCAAGGCGCGGGCTTCGGCTCGGCCGCGGCGGGCGCCGTCACGAGGATGGGCTTGGGCGACGCCGCAGGGACGCTCGCGGCCGCTCTGGCTTTCGCGTTCATCTCAGCGATCAGCGCGAGGACCACGGCGCGGTTCTTCGCCTGCGGGAGGTGGCGCAGGTAGCCCCGGTAGAAGAACTCCGCTCGCTCCCAGCGGTGCAGCGCCCGGTAGCACTGACCGAGGTTGAAGAGCAGACCCGGGACCGGATCCAACTCGTAGGCCTGCCGGGCGTCCGCGAGGGCCTTGTCGAAGTCCCCGGCGTCGTACTCGACGATCGACCGCGCGGCGAGCCGGCGCGCCTCCTTCGCCGGAGAGGCGCCGGCCAGGACGATCGCCGCGATCAGGATCGCGGTCATCGGATCACCTCCCGAACGGGTCGAGCATGCCGGTATTGTCGCCGGCCGACGCCGGGCGCCCGTCCGCGCCGCGCGTCCCGCGGCGCCCGGTCTTCCCCCGGGGCGGCCCTTCGGCCTCGCCGTCCGGTCTGGCGGATGCTTCTGGTTTTTCGACGGCCGGCGCCGCTCGCGGGGGGGCCGCGGCGGCGACGACCGGAGGCGTGGCGGCAGGAACGGGAGGCAGCTCAGGGTGGGCCTCGGGCAGCGGTGCCAGCGGGGCAGGCGCCTTGGCCTCCACCGGCGCCGCCGCGGCGGCCGGCGTCGGAACCGCGCTGGAATCCCTTCCCCCGCCCAGGAAATACCAGAGCGCCAGCAAGCCGACGACCACCCCGACCGCGGCCGCGATGGCCGGGAGCCACCAGCGAGGCCGCCCGGACGAGACGGGGATCAGCTCGAGGGCCGGCTCCGAATCCCCGGCGCGGGCCGCCGCCGCCCCGCCGCCGCCGAGCTTCCCGAGGGCCTCGACGATCTCGCCCGCGCTCTGGAGCCGCTTCTGCGGCTCCCGTTCCAGGCAGCGGTAGACGAGCTGGGCGAACGCGGGCGGGATCGCCTGCCCGCCCGGGGTCCGATCGGGCATCGCCTGCGGCGCGGTCGTGAGCTGCTTGACCATCAACTCGCCAAACGACTTGCCGCGGTACGGGAGCTGATCCGAAAGCATCCAGTAGGTGACCACGCCGAGCGAATACAGATCGGAGCGGTAGTCGACGGGCCGGCCCGCCGCCTGCTCGGGAGACATGTACTCGGGCGTGCCGAGGATCATGCCGGCCCGGGTGTGGGGCCGTTCCTTCTCGCTGATCTCGGTGTTCGAGAGCTTCGCGATCCCGAAGTCCAGGAGCTTCGCGAAGTCCTTGTCCTCGCCGCGGTGGACGAGGAAGATGTTCTCCGGCTTCAGGTCGCGGTGGACGATCCCCTTGGCGTGCGAAGCGGCGAGCGCGGAGGCGACCTGGCCGATGATGTGGACGGTCCGCCCGAGCAGGAAGGGCCCCTCGGTCTCGCGGGCCTTCGCGAGATCGCGCCCTTCGAGAAGCTCCATGATGAAGTAGTTGTAACCGCCCGGTTCCTCAACGAAATCGACGATCTCCACGATGTGCTCGTGGTTGATCTGGTTGACCGCCCTGGCCTCGTGGAAGAAACGGGCCACGACCTCCGGGTTGCCCGCGAACTCCGGCAGGAGGAGCTTCAGCGCCACCCTCCGGCCGAGCTTCTTGTGCTCGGCGAGGAACACCTGCCCCATTCCTCCGGAGCCGAGGAGGTCGAGGATCTTGTATGTCCCGATCTCGCTTCCGGGCGTCGGGATGGGTCGGTGGCCCGGATAGCTCGTGACGGTGTCTCCCATTCGCGGACTCTCGAACGGCGCGGAATCTACCAGCCTCGGAGCGGCAGTGGCAAGGAGGCGATCGAGGGCGCCCAGGGGCTCGGACAAAGGGAAACCGTACGGGCAGGATCCGCTCTTAACTTCCACTCCTCGCGATCATGACGATCGACTCCAGAGGAGCGAGACGTTGATCACGCGGCTCGACAGATGCGTCACGGGGAGCGAAGCCTCGACTCCTGGGAGCTGCCCGGCAGGCGATCACCTCAACTCCTCCCAACGCGGGGGGCGGGGTGTTCGAGCGATCGGCGGCGGCTCGACGGCCAGGATGTACTCGGCCCGCCGGTTCCTCGCCTCCGGGGTCTCGTCGGGGGTGGCCACGGCGAGTGCCTCTTCCCCGAACCCGGCCGTCAGGATGGGGAGGTGGACCCCGTGGGCGCGCAACCAGAGGCCGATGCTGCGCGCCCGCGCCTCGGAGAGAGCCTGGTTGCCCTCCCGGGGCCCGACGGTGTCGGTGTACCCCACGACGAAGAGTCGGAGCGGCGCCGCGCCACCCACGCGGTGGAGCGCGATGAGGATCCGGGCGACGCTCTCCGCGAGCTTGCCCGCCTGGGACGCCGGGATCTGCGCGCTGCCCGTCGGGAACTCGACCTCCTCGTGCGGGATCTCGAGGAACCACGGGTAGAGGACCAACCCGCCGTGCAGGCCATCGGGATCGAAGACCGTCACCTCGATCGAGAGCGGCGTGCCCGCCCCCGGCACCCGCGCGGTGAACGGCTCCCCGGCCGCCGCCCCGCCGAGCGGCTCGTCCGCCGCGCCGGCGCTCCGGCCGTCGTCGCCCCGGACCACGACCCTCGCGTGATCGGCCTGCCGGTTGAACGTGAGGTGGACGGTGCGCGCCGGGAGGTCGAGGCCGCCCTCCGCGAGCGCGACCCGCGGCGCCTCTGCGACCTCGGCGTCGAACTCGAGGTGCATCGACGCCTCCTGGCCGCCGATTCGGGCCGTCAGCGTCCCCTCGTAATGACAGCGGCCGGCGGGCTGATCGAGCGGGAAGCGCCCGGAGCGTCCGGCCGCGATCCGGCCGATTCGCTCGTGGACGCCGGTGGGGGCGCAACCCGACCGGACGAGATCGAGGTGGACGTCCCGCACGTCCGTGCGGGCGAGCACGGTCACCAGCGGCTTCTGCCCGGCGAGGACCTGGCCGACGAGCTCAACCTCGACCGGATCGGCGAGCGCCGCGGTGGCCGGCAGGCAGAGGAACGCCGCGGCGATGGTCCCCCGCGTGAGGCGCGACCGCATCGCCGGGGACATACCAGGAGGGGGGGCCGAGGGCTACTCACGCCCGCGCAGCGCAGCCAAGCACAGCCGCAACCCAACGCGGCCAAGGGGCTCGGCCGCGCTCCGTCTTCCGGACCACCTGGCGGCGGTCCTCTGGCGGGGGGAGGCCAGCTCCGCACCCCCACCCGCTCTCGCCTTCGCTGCTCGCCGGAGAAATCTTCGCACCGCACACGAGCATTCTCGGGAGTAGCCGATCAACTCCGCCGCTCGATGGCCTGGCGGATCGGGAGGAAGAGCCAGAGGCAGGCCCCGAAGACCACGTGCTCCGCGATCAACGCCGCGGGGGGACCGGCGAGCGCGAGGTCCGTGGTCGGGATCACGACGAACCGGACGAGGAGCCAGACGGCGAGCCCGTACAGGATCCCTACCGGGATCAGCACCTCGGTGGGGAACTCGGCGAACAGCGTGGCGAAGATCACGCCCAGGACGGCGGCGGCCACGGCGTGGAGGAGGAGGCCGACGGCGATCGTGCCCGCGCTGACGGGCGCCGTCATCGCCCGCGAGCCGAGGAAGAACGAGGCGACCGCCTCGATGGGGCGCCACGCCGACTCGCCCGCGGTCGAGACGAGCAGCAGGGCGAGCAACGCCATGGCCGCGCCCCCGATGAGGCCCGAGGCCGCCCCTCCCAGGACCAACCCACCCAGGCCGCCGAGCACGAGACCATGACGCGGGTGGACGGCGACCCGTGGCATGCCCTAACCGTAAGGCTCTGGGGGAGGCCCGGCCACGGGCGTTGGACGGCGCTGGCGGACTCGGCCGGCGGCGCAGGTGAAGCCGGCGGCGGCGGCGTGCTATCTAGAGGACGATGCGCTCCATCGTCCTGTCCACCGTCCTCGCCGTCACGGCCGGCTGTGGGGGGCACGCCGCGGAGCCCGACGCCGGGGCCGACGCCGGTGATGGCCTCCCCACCCCCGCCCTCTCTCCGGCCGACGCCTGCGCGCGGCTCGCCGCCGCGCTCGCCTCGGTCGAGGTCCGTTGCGGGCGGCTCGCCGCCTCCGACCAGGCGCGCTACGCCGCCTCCCTTTGCACCGGCTGGGTGGACGCCGAACAGGCCGCCTGGGACGCCGGCCGGTTCGCCTACAGCGCGCAAGCGGTCTCCTGCGCCGTGAGCTTTCGGGCCGCGGAGCCCTGCAACCTCTCGACCCGAACGCTGACGGGCTGCGAGCCGCTCGCCTGGGGCACGCTCGCGACCGGCGATCCCTGCGGCGACGACCTCGCCTGCGCGTTCGGCGACTACTGCTACCGGCAGGCGCCCGGCGACTCGTGCGGTACGTGCGCGCCCGACCCGTCGACCGGCGGCGCGTGTGGCCCGGCCGCTTCGAATGCGCCCTGCGCCTCCGGCATCTGCGACGGCGAACAGTGCCAGGTCGAGGCCGGCGTGAACGGCTTCTGCAACACCCTCATCGGGGGCGGCGGCGCGGTCTGCCAGCCGGGCCTCGCCTGCCTCGACGGCAACTGCCGATCCCCGGGGGCCGCCGCGGCCCGGTGCGTCACGTCCTCGGATTGCCAGGACGGCCTCTACTGCTCGTCCGAGGGCGCGTGCGCTGCTCGGCCGCTGCAGGGGGCCCCCTGCCCCGACGGTGTCTGCGGCTTCGGCCTCGTCTGCACCTATGGCCCGGACGGCGGCCCCGGCGACGGGGGCGCCGACGCCGGCGAACCGACCTGCGCGAAGCTCGTCGCGGGCGGCCCCTGCGTCGCCGATCTCTCCGGCCAGCCCGACTGCCTGGAAGGGGAGTGGTGTGACGGGGACGGCGGCTGCCTCCCGCGGCCCGCCCTCGGCGAGTCGTGCTCGGCCCGCTCGCCGTGCCTCGCCGGCGTCTGCGACGCGGGGACGTGCGGGGAGCTGCCGGCCGGGGCTGCCTGCCAGTTCGCCCAGGACTGCGAGAGCCAGCTCTGCGGCGGCGAGAGTCTGACCCCCGTCTGCGGCGGCGCGTGCAGCGGGCCCTGAGCCGGCGGGGTCCGCCGGTCCCGCCGGCTGCCAGGCGGATGGATCGCGCGGCGGATGGATCGCGCGCCTCCCGGTCACCGTGGCCGTCACCGTGCGTCACCCGCGCCGGGCGGAGTGGGAGGCGCCTGGTTCTGGGCCTTCACGCGGCCCGGAGATAACCCGTCGAGCGCGTGGCACGTGAAGTTCCATCGCGGTCTAACGGGGAGCGAGGGCGCGACCGCGAGAGACCGCGTTCGCGCCGCGTGCCGAGCCGTCGCGTGGCGCGAGGTTCGGCCTTATCGGCCTCAACCTCGAGCGGCGGCGGGCGGGCGGCAGCCGCAGCGCAATCAGGGCGTCGAACGGGACCGCGTCGAGCGGCTCGATGACCACATGATCGCCCGGCTTCGCCTCGATGACCAGGACGCGGCCGTCGACCGCGCTGTCCACGAGCGCGGTGTGCCACACATAGTACGCGTCGCCCCCCCGCACCAAGGCCGGCTTGTCCGTCTCTACGCCGTCCCGTTCGAGGAAAAGCAGCACGTCGCCCTTGCGCAATAGCGAGCGATCGAGGTCGGCCGTGAGGACGCGATTCAGCCCGTTGACCGGCACGCCGAGCTGCCGGTGGCGGATCAGCACGCTCGGCGTGACCGAGAATCGCCGCCACGGGATTCCGAGCGCCTTCTCGAAAGCGAAGAAGATGAGCCCGAGGCAGTCGATTCCTTGGTTGCAGCGCCGCCGCCCGCAACCGGGACGCCCATCGCGCCCGCCGAACACGTACGGCTTGCCGAGGTATGCTTCCGCCGCGGCGACGATCCGATCCTGCGCCGTTACGTGCCCGACCCCAGGGGGGGCGCCCCGCGGAGAAAGCGCGGAGAGCGCCAGCGCGAGGACCCAGGGATCAAGGTGAGCCACCGCTCTTTACGCCTCCTAAACTCACACCTCTGGCCTTCGTAAGGCGAGCGTTCACGGTGGACGCTACCGCGCCGCACCGCCTTCTGGCAAGGCGCGCATCCTGCATCTCGCGCCCTCCGCCGCACGCGGATCACTCGGCAGCGCAAGGGGCTGACGCACCCTGCGATTCGACGGCGCCCTGTCGGGAGGAGACGCTCGGTCACCGCCCCAGCGCCGAGCGGCCACCCGCGCATTTGCGGGTCTTGCGAGGTGCAGCTCCCATCTGATAAAAACGACGGCGCTCACCGGAGATCCTCAAAACGCCGCCGAATGACGCGCAGGTATGTCGTAAGCGTGTCCCGCCCGATGCGCCAACCCTGGGGGTGCCAGGAAAGTGACCTACTGCGGCACATGCATGCGTGACTCGTTAAGCACGTGGCACGCCTCATGCAGTCGTACGGGCACAAGGAAATGCAGAGCGGGTTCCGATTCGCTTGTGGCTATTTTCAGCCCAAAGCAGACAGAAATGGCGGCACATGAAATGCTCCAGGGATGCAGGTCTCCCAAGAACCTCGGCAGCTCGCGTTGCCGGTTGTCGGGTTCATCCATCCGGCTGCTTCTGGCACATGGGACCTCACTCGATGCGCACGTCATCAGCCACTCCGAGGTCGTCGAGAATCTGCCGCAGATCCGCTTCAAGTGATGTGGCTGCGTCCGACTTCACGGTTACCGTGAAGTCGATCCCCACTTTCAGCTCGGAACCGCTCCTGAGCTTCGGAAGGATCTTCGTTCCGAGGCGATTCCATATCTCGGGCGGGACGACGCCCACGAGCCGAAGAATTCGGGTCGCCGCCCCGCTGGAACTGGGCGTCGGCGTGGGTACCGGAGAGGAGGATTCGCCGCTCTCGGCGCCTAAGGTTGGGCCGTTCGCCGGGCTCGCGGCAGGCCTCTCCGGCGGGGGCGCGCCACTCTTCAGTGCCTGCGCCCTTGTCTTCGCAAGGAGGAAGACCCCCGGCTCGAAGACAATCTCGTCTGCCGACACGGCCTCTGCGTGCCACACCCGTTCGTAGCTGCCGTCGCCACGAGGACCAGAGGCGAGACCGAAATCCCCGCGGCCGACCAACTCCACAAGCTTCGTTCGCAGAGTCGCGTCGGGGTCGAGGAGCCGCGTCAGCGTCCCGTCGAGGAAGCTCTTGCGCAAACCAGGTAGCGGCCATGCACCGGACTCCTTCAGTGCCGGAGGCCAGTTCCGATCGATGTAGCCTGCGCCGACGGACTCGTTGAGGAGCGCCTCGGACTTCAGAGCTGCGATCACCCGGCCGCAGAGCGTCTCGGCACCGCTCGAGTGGCCGGCACCGAGGTCGATGACCTTGAGGCCATCGGGCTCTCCGCTGTCGGCAAGGACGACGAACCGGTACCCCGCCCAGACCTCGTCCCTGGCATCGTCTTCCGCGCTGCTGACCTTCCCCTGGATCTCCGCGCGATCAGCACGGTCGAAGTCGGAGCCCAGGAGCCCCTCCTCGGTTTCCCGCTTCACCCGCTTCCATGCCAGCATCAATTCGACCTTGTCGCGCAAGTCGCGGCCTGGCTTCCTCACGCACCAGACCAGCGACCCCGGATAGAGCCGGTCCGAGGTGCCGCGGCGCTTGGTCCACTCCGCGATCTGCTCGCGAACGGAGCCGCTGCCCGACCACTCTGACTCGGGCTCGACGACGACGAGCGTGAGCCTCGGCGTGTCCTGGGCCGACGAGCTCTCCTTCGGGAAGGGAATGATCGGGATCGTCGTGCCGCGATCGAACTCGCCCTTGACCAGAGCGCGAAGGATCGGCTTGACCTCCGTCTCCTCGTCGAGCGAAGCGCGCCGGTCGTTCACGACCTTCTTGAGCGTCGGCTGGTGCCGGATCTGGAAGCCGTCCGAACCGAGGCGCCGCACGAAGAAGGCCTTCGACTCCAGCGCCATCGCGGCGTTGTCGATGGACGTCGTGTCGACCTCCGGCTCGCCGAGAGCGAAGCGAAGCTCGGGCAGGTGGGCGACCTTGTCGACTTGGCCGCCGGACGACTCGAAGAGAATCGCCGTCGCGACGCGACGGTGAATGTCTCGCAGGGCGCCCTTCGTGTCCGCATCGAGCGCCCTGGCGTGGGCCTGCGCGCCGGAGATGTCGGCGTCGATGGCCGCGACGAGCCGTGCCTCACCGATTTGGCCGAGCACCGTGCTTCGGAACTCGCTCACTTCGAGCGGCGCCGACCCGAGCGTGATCACGGGCTCGCGCCGCGCAGACGTGAAGCCGTCGCGATACGCGATCGAGATCCACTGCGCGAGCATCGCCAGCGTGCCGCGCGTCTGCTGGTACTGCTGGAGCGCCTGCCACTTCCGCTGGAAGACGGAGAGCGTCGCGGGGTGGAACGGGTAGCACGCATCGAATCGGCTCAGCAAGAGATCCCGGGACTTCTTCTCGGTCGCTGCGGTGTCGACGGCGGTCCACTCCGGGGGAAGCTGCGCCCGCCGATCGAAGCACCAATCGGAGTAGGACTTCGCTACGTTCTTCCGCGCTCGTTCGTTGCCGATGTCCTCGAAAAGCCGACGCCGGACCACGTCGCTGATCTCGGTTTCGTCGTTCGCGATGAGCTGCTTGGCGACGGCGCCGACGACCTTGAGGATCTTCTCCTGCCATTGGAGATCCCACTCGGTCATCTCCACCTGGCTGCGCGGTAAGCTCATCACCGCTGCGCGATTCGTCGTCCCGACGAACCCGCGCATGATGTTGTGGATGAACGCGTGCATGGGTTCGGCGAGCCACTTGTGCCGCGTGATCGCGTTCAGCACCTCGTCGAAGAGGAGGAGCACCGGCCGGCCTGCCAGCTCGATGATCCGGTTGAGCGTGTCCGTCCCGGGAGGGGACTCCTTCGCGCGCGGGCCCAGCGCCGCGACGCCGTCGCTACCCGCGAGCTGACGCGCAATGTCGATCCACGGCGTCTCGCGCCCGCCCTGCGGGTCCCATGCATTGCCGACGAAGACGGCGACCCGCGCTTCCGGCAAAGACGACAACCCCGCCTCGTCGAGCAGCGCGGAGACTCCGGGCCAGGTGCGAGCGGCCTCGCCGGCCTTGGCCATGTGGTACAGCGCCGTGAGCGTGTGCGTCTTGCCGCCGCCGAACTGGGTGATGAGCGTCAGCACCGGGGCGGTCTTCTCGGTCTTCCCCGCGAGCCGCCGCAGCACCATCTCGGCGTGTTCCTTGAGCGCCCGCGTGTAGCAGGTGCGCGAGAAGAACTGGACAGGATCGCGATAGTCGAGCGGCGCGGTGCCGGCGACGACCTGCTCGAGGGCGATGGCGAATTCGTCCGGGTTGAACGAGCGTCCCTCCCGGACTTCCTTTCGCGGCGTGACGACCTTGTACCAGGGCTCCATCGCGTTCTCCTTCCTATAGATGGCCGGGGTCACGCCAGGGCAGCCACGAGGCCGGGGGCCATGGGTCGGGCGGGGCGCCGGCCGCGCTCGCGAGCGCGCCGAAGGCGCTCACGAGCTTCCGGAAGCTGCGGCAGCGCCCGTACACCTTTGCGAGGTCGATCCGCGACGTCAGAGCCGCCTGGTCGACGGCCGCGGAGTAGCTGGCCCCCTCTCTCATCCTCTGCTCCAGCTCTCCCTTGGCGTCACGAGGCAGCTCCGGGTCCGGGTGAGAGCTGGCGGCTGGCAAGATCGCCGCCGCTCCTCGCAGCGTCTCGACGCTCGCGAGGAACCAGGCCTCGAACTCGCGGTTCGCCATCACCACCGCGCAGGGCATGGGTCCCGCGGCCTCGCGCGCCCATCCCTCCAGGACGGGTGCCAGGTCCTTGGGGCAGTCGTCGTCCGCGTCGAAGAGGACGAGGATGGCCGCGCAGTCCTGCTGCAGCGCGGCGATTCGCACCAGCGGTTGCAACACGTCCTTCTTCACGAGCCTCGTTCGCGGAGCGCGATGAGGCCGCCCGATGTCGAGGTTCCACACCTGGGCCTCGTCGCGCAGCCTGCGTAGCAGCACCGGCACCGCGGCCACGTCTCCCTGGCCCTCGACGATCGGCTGGATCTTCATCCCAGCTCCGAGAAGAGCGAGCCTTGGCCGAAGCCCGCCGGATCGGAAAACAGCGGCGCGGGCTCCATCGCATTGGAGCGGAGCAACTCACCCGCCCCCATCAGGTGCCCCCGCAGCGCCTGCCGTGTCGCCTCCGAAACGGGCGCGACCCGCGTGGCGCCCTCGGTCCATTCGACGATGCGCAAGTGCCGATCGGTGATCCACTCCTCGTCGAGGAGATCGGGACTATGGGTCGTCATCACGACCTGCATGCGCTTCGATGCATGGCGCAGCACGTCGAGCACGGACCCCAACGCCCCAGGATGGATGGTCGCTTCCGGCTCTTCGACGGCGAGCAGCGAGGGCGCCGGCTGCTGGTACACCGCCGCGAGCAGCCCGATGGCGCGCAGCGTGCCGTCGGAGACGCTGAAGCCCTCGAAATGCAGCCGCTTCTTCTCACCCCATTCCTGCGTGAGCTCCAGCGACAGGTTCTTGCCGTGCTTCTTCACACGCACGCAGGTCGTGTTGGGCACGATCGTGGCGAGGACCTCGGAAATGCGTTTGAAATCCTCCTGCGACCGCCGCTCGATCTCCTTGAGCACGCTCGTAGCGTTGGCGCCGTCGGCTTTCAGGCTGTTGCCGCTGTCGGGCTCCTGCATCTCGCGCAGCTTGCCGGGCTCGATGGAGCAGACGCGCATGGCCGCGAGCGTCCTGACAATGGGCGCGAAGCTCGCCTCGCCGCCGACGAGGGGGAGGGCGAGCGCAGCGGGGTCGAGTGCGGGTTTCACGCCCCCGAGATTGGAACGGAAGCTCGCGCCCGTTCGGTCAAACCACCAGGAAGCAGCCTGGCCTTCATCGACCTTGCACTGCTCGCGCGCCACAGTGAAGCCGTAGTTCGGGAGCGCCTTGACTTCGAATGCGTAGAACCCGGAGGCCGCTTTGCCATTCATCTGGCCGAGCTCGATGCGCAAGCCGAGGTTCGGGGGATGGCTCTGGCCCGAAGTCCTGTTGCGGACCGCGGAGATGCCCCCGGCCTTGTCGAAGACGGACTGCAGCGGGGAGGCCATCGCCTCAGCAAGGAATGAAAACGCGCTGACGAGGTTGCTCTTGCCTGAGCCGTTGCGACCGACGAAGATCGTCGGGTTGTCGAACTCTATGCGCTCCGCGGGGAAGCTGCGAAAACGCCGCAGCACCAGCGCCCGAATCTTGGGTTGCAAATCGGTCATCTCGGCACCGCCAGGAGCATTGCGTCCAGGAGCCGCTTCTCCTCGCTGTCCTTCGGGTACAGCGCGGACAGAGCGTTCGCGAGGCGGAGGAACTCGGGGCCACGTTCCACCTCCGCATGGAGCAGTGCGCGCAGCGCGTTCGCACGGCCACCGGATTGAAGCAGCATGGCGGCGTGAACCCGATCGAGCGTCGTCGCTTCGCGTCGCGAGCGCAGGGCCTCGTCCGAGACATCCGCCCGCACCCCGTTTGCCCCGCGCCTGGACTTCTTCGGCTCTTCGACGGCGTCCGGAAAGAGGGTGAGCTGAAACGTTCGGGTGCTGGCCCGCTCGAGCCGCTCCGCCACCGCGCCGGCTCCCGCCTTCCCGAAGAGCTGCTCCGCGCGGTCCGCGACGGGCAGGAGCCTGACGACGCCCTTCTTCGTCTCGATGATGCGACCCTCCCAGTCCGGGAGGCGGATGCCGAGGGGCTGGGCGAAGCGCCGGACGACATCGAAGACGAGCGTCAGGCCCTGTGCCTTCTTCGTGCGCCCCGTGTCTTCATCTTCCTCTTCGCCGTTCTCCTCGGCGTCCTCGCCGGCCTCCTCGTCTCCGTTGCCCGCGAGACCAATGTCAGTGCCCTGAACGGTCCAGAGGAAGAGAGCCGTCAGGCGCGCATCCTCTTCGACCGCGCCTGCAGCGCCATTCCTGGCCTGGGCCGCTGCCGTTCCGAGAACACGTTCGAGGGCGGTGCGACCGACGACCTCCCAGACCTTCGTGAGGAACTCCGCGAGATCGATCTGCCTGCCCTCTGCAGTCTCGACGTGTTCGTACCGGCTGAAGATCTCGAGCGCCGGGCCGATGCAGGCAAAGACCAGATCGGCGCCGCGGACGCCTTCGCCCTGGAGCCGCTCCATCCAGTCGCCGACTCGACGTGGCAGTTCGCGAAGTACATCTCCCCAGTCGCCCACCGGCGCGTCATCCGGACGAGGCCGGCATACGAGATGGACGCTGGTGCGTAACGCTGCCGAGTCTTGTGCGCGCAGGCGATGAGCTTGCTCGGTGGCGATCGGCCAGGATCCGGTAATCGTTAGCCCTCCTCTAACAATGCCAGAGATCAGCGCCTCCCAGCCTTCGGTCGTCTTGTGCGCGAAAACAATGCACCCGATTGCGCCCTCTTGAAGCAACCGTCTGCCCTGGGCGAACGCGGCCGCCATGCCTTCCTCAAAGAAGGCCCTGTCCTTCTTTCGACCGGCGACGTCCTTCTTCTCGTCTTGGACCAGCTCAGCCTGCTTTGGGGTCAGCGGGTTTCGAGCATCAAAGGGGTCCCGCATCAACCGGTGCTCTGGCAAGGCCCGCTTCAACCAGACGAAGAACGCATCCGAGAGGTCGGCGTAGGGGTAGGCGTCGTAATAGGGAGGGTCTGTGAACCACACATGGGCCGAACTATCGGGAAGCGGCGAGTGCTGAGCGGGCGCCAGTTCGGTTGATCCAGAAGCGGGAGGAGATCCAACAGCGTGGATTCCATCGATCAGGTTGTCCAAGCAGATTCCAAAGCTCGCGCTTGATGTGGAGAGTGGCACGCCCTCCGCGAAGTCCCAGGCCGGTCTCACGCGGCCGGCGGCGAATACGTTTCGTGGGCACTCGGCTACTGGTTCCCACCGGCAAATCGAATTAGCAAGGTCAACCAACTTGCCGAGAGCCAAAGCCAATGGCCCCGATGCATCCCCCTTCTTCGCGATCTCGCGCGCCAGCGTTAGAAGAGTCAGTGCTTGGCGCTCGCTAGAGACGTCGCCCCACTGGAGCATGCCATAGCGCTGTACGCGGAAGCCAAGCGTGCCAATCGGTGGCAGCGGTTCGTCCGGGACCGGGCAGAGACCCTGCTTCCCCCCGCGCTCCCACTCGCCGAGGATCGCCGCGAGCCGCTCCTGCGCCTTCCGGACGGCTTCGTAGTCGCCCTCGGCGGGGAGCCGGTACTGCCGCCCCTGTTCGCCGGGCCGGAGGGTTACAACTGCGAGCATCCGTGCGCCGCCCGTGCGGCAACCCTTCGCGTCGAAGCCGACGTCGGCCCCGCCGCGCTGCGCGGCGAGCTGCGGCCGAACGCGCTCGGGCGGAAGAACCGCCCCGCACGCGAGGCAAGTGGCCTTCGCGCGCGTCACCGTGCCGCCGGGCACGTCCTTCTCGCTCTTGGGCTCGAAGACCTCGAACTCAACGCGGGGTGTCTCGCCCTCGCGGCGCACGACGTGGTGCTTGAGCGCCCGCCTGCGCTTCACCTTCTTACAGAGCCAGAAGGAGCGAGAGAGAGGAATCTCCGCGCCGCAGTTGGGCGACTCGCAGCGCACGGTCCGCGCCCAGAGGTACGCGATGGGCGTCGCGCCATCCGGATCGCGTGGATAGAGGTCGGCCAGCTCCATCGAAGCCTGCCGCTTGATCTCCGCCCCTACGCGGCGCAGCTCCTCGGCGAGCTTCGGCCCGTGGCGCGGGATGTCCTCGAGCATCACCTTGAGGATGAGGCAGGCGACGGGGTTCAGATCGCTCGCGAACGCCTCGCAGCCGAGCCGCAGCGCCTCCAGCGGAATCGAGCCGCCCCCCGCGAACGGATCGACGACGAGCGGGGGCTCCTCGCCATGCGCCGCCTTCACGAGCGCGCGGCCCACCGCCAGATACGCGTCGTTCGCCGCGAGGTCCCAGTTGGCGAAGTCGCCGATGAACTGGAGCAGGACACGCCGCAAGCCTGCGTCGTCCGCCAGATCGTCGTCCCAGCCGCGAGGGCGGGCATGCATCCCGAGGAGCGCCTCCCGCGCGTCGCGCTTGAAGCCCGCCGGGCAATGGTCGTCGCAGGGATCGGGCAGCAGGAGCGCGAGGAGCACCGCCCGGCTCGACGCGAGCGGCCTGCGCGCCCACCAGAGGTGCAGCGTCGATGGGTGGCCGTGACGAATCGACTTCTCGCGGGCGGCATGCCTGCTGACCACCGCGATCGGGAAATCCACCTCCGCCAGCCGCTTGCACTCCTTCGGGATCATTCCTTCCTCCCGTAGGGCGGCGGTGGCTCGGCCACGCGCATCGGCTGAGCGAGCGAATCGACGGAGAGGTAGTAGTGATCGACCTTCTTCACCTCGTGCCACGGCAGGCGCGCCGGGTCCTGGATCGGTTCCTCGAGGCTTGGCACGTCGTTGCAGTTGGTGACCACGTACAGCCAGTAGCAATCGCGCCGATCCTCGGCGACCCGGCGCTCGTTGGGCGTCAGGAGGACGGTGCCCGTGGGGCCGCCAATCCCCTTGATCTCGATGAGGCGCAGCTCGCCGGAGGCGAGGTCGAGGCTGGTCACGTCGTAGCCGAGGTTCTTCTCGTGGACGTCGAAGACCTGGTGGCCGAGGGCGCGTTCGTGGTCCATCACGACGCGCATCGCCGTCGCCTCCGTCTCGAAGTTCGGACGAAGATTCCGGACCTCCGGCGCGTTCCGCTCGGGGTGCGGCAGGACGAGGAGGCTCGCGATGCGCTCGACCGCCTGCAGCGTCAACGACCGCTGGCGGTCGAGATCCCGCCGGCGCCGATCCCGTCTCGCGAGAAGCTCGGCGTGGCGGGCCTCCGCCTGGGCGAGCCGGCCTTCCGCCCCGCCGACCTTCTGCTCGACCTCGGCGGCAGCTCTGCCAATCTCCTCATCGGCCTTCTGGAGCAGCTCCGTCAGCGATAGCTCCACATGGGCGGCGACGCGGTCGTTCTCAGCGAGCCGCTCGGCTCGCACCTGGTCGAGGAAGGGAGCGAGGCATTGCTGGTTGAGCCACGCCAGAGGCTCGGGAGCATTCGCGACCGGCGGAAGAGGATCCGGGGGGTCGGACGGCATGAAGTTGCCGATCACCATCGGCTCCTGAGCCCTCGGTTCCCTCGAATCGGAGAGCTCGACCGCGAACAGCCGCTCGTGGATCACCTGACCGAGGCCGTCCACGACGCGCGCACGATAGAAATCGAGCCGCGCGGGTGCGTCGTGCTGCAGGGAGTGAAAGCAAGCCCCCTTCCCGAAGGGTTCCTGCGCGAGCGTCAGCGCATGGCGGCGCAGGGCCTCGAAGAGGGAGTGACCAGGAGTCACCCACTCTAGATTGTGCTCTTCAGCAGCGTCGCGAGCGGTCGAGCAGCGCGGATACTTCGATGCGAGCGGCGGCAGCTTCCAATCCCCTTGCAGCTCGTAGCGGCGAAGGACCGAGGGCGTCCGACCAGGATCGAAGGTGTGCGGGAGGCTCGCGACGGGCTTCAGTGAGAGATCAGACCGCGGGGCGGCGTCGCGCACGAAACGGGCGATCGTTTCGGGAACAACCCGCCGCTCTTGAGCCTGGGCACGCCGCTCGATGAGCATCTCGAGGTTCAGCTTCTTGCTCGCCAGCCCTTCGAGCGCGTTGCGGCAGATGTTGCGGAACTCTTCCTCATCGACGTTCTCTAAGATTCGCTCCTCCAGGTCGTCGTCTCCGAGACGACCGGCGTAGTAGTCGCGCAACACGCGCTCGACGTGCGCCGCCGGGAGCACCTCCCCGACGACGTTGAACACCGCATCGTCGTCGAGCGCGTCACGGATTTCCTGAAGCCGCTCGAGCAGTCGCTGGAGAACCCGCCCCTCGATGGTGTTCTTCGCGACGAAGTTGAAGATGAGGCAGTCCTTCCGCTGACCGTAGCGGTGAATGCGCCCCATCCGCTGTTCGAGCCGGTTCGGGTTCCAGGGGATGTCATAATTGAAGAGGATGTTGCAGCACTGGAGGTTGATGCCCTCGCCGGCGGCCTCCGTCGCGACGAGGATCTGGATCTGCCCCTCCCGGAACTGCTGCTCGGTGTGCAGACGCGATCCGGGTTCCTCACGGGACCCGGGCTTCATCCCGCCGTGGATGCATCCGACACGGAAGCCCCACGACTTGAGGCGCTCCATGAGGTAGTCGAGCGTGTCCTTGAACTCGGTGAAGAGCAGGAGCCTCTTCTCGGCGTGATCGAAGAACCCCTCCTGCTGCATGAGGTGCTTGAGCCGAGACAGCTTCGCCTCGACGCCCGCGTCCTCGACGGCCTTGGCCTGCGTGGCCAACTGTTGAAGCTCGTCGATCTCTTCCCGAACCTGGGTGGCGTTGCCCGCGAGGGTGACCGCCTCGATCATCTCCTCGACCCGCTCGCGCTCCGCCTCCTCCATCTCGTCCAGTTCCTCGGGATCCGGCAGGGTCGGCGGCGCCTGCCGCGCCAGCTCGTGCGCGCGCTTCAGGCCCTCCTCCAACCTTCGCATACGGTTCTCCAGGGAGTGGCGAAGCGAGTAGGTGCTGGAGGCGAGCCGGCGCTGGTAGAGCGACATCAAGAACCCGACCGCACGGGCCCGAGGGTCGTCACCCTGCGCCGCAGCCTTCGCGCTCTGCTGCTTCACGAAGTGGGTGACGGCCCGGTAAAGTTCGAACTCGGCGTCGTCGATCTGGAACTCGACCGTGTGCGGGATCCGCTTGGTGAAGATCTTCTCGGCGGCCCAGGTGCCGTCGGGGCGACGTTCCGGGAAGTAGACCATCGCCTCCTTCGTGCGGCGCAGGTAGAACGGCGCACGCCGGCGATCCATCGCCTCACGAATGGAGCGCACGTCGGCGTAGGCGTCCTGGTCGATGAGCTGGAGGAAGAGGCTGAAGTTGACGGGATCGCCCTTGTGCGGCGTCGCCGTCAGCATCAGCAGGTGGTCCGTCGTGTCGCGGAGAAGCTCGCCGAGCGCGTAGCGCGCCGTCTTCTTCGCCGGCGGCGTCCAGGACATGCGGTGGGCCTCGTCGACGATCACGAGGTCCCAGTGCACCTGTCGCAGACCGGGAAGGATGTCCGTTCGCTTTGCCAGATCCAGCGAGGTGATGACCTGTCGCTGCTCCAACCACTGGTTGACGCCGAACTGCTCGCGAATGTCGCCGCCCCGGAGGACCAGGAACTTCTCGTCGAACTTCTCCTTCAGCTCGCGCTGCCACTGGAACGCCAGGTTCGCGGGGCAGATGATGAGAATTCGGTCGGCCAGACCGCGGAGCTTCAGCTCGCGGATGAGGAGTCCGGCCATGATCGTCTTGCCGGCTCCGGCGTCATCTGCCAGCAGGAACCGAACGCGCGGAGCCTTGAGCAGGTAGTCGTAAACGGCCTCGAGCTGGTGAGGCAGAGGGTCGACGCGCGAGATGGAGAGACCGAAGTAGGGATCGAACTCGTAGGCGATGCCCAGCGAATAGGCCTGAAGACCCAGGCGAAGGAGCGGCCCGTCTCCATCGAACGTCAGTCGCGCATCCTGGATGCCAAGCGCCTGAATATCTCGGACCGTGAGGGTCACGTTCCGAAAGCGTTCGGTCTGCAGCCCCACGAGCCCCGCCACCCAGGTGTCGGGGCCGTTCGGGCGAACCGTCTCGACCCGCATCGGCTCGTTGAACAGCGGCCCGGTGAGGATCTGGCCCTCGCGAAGTGGCGGGCTACTGGCCATCTGGCTTCCTCTTCATCCGCAGCGAGCGGGCCTTCTGCTTCTCGATCCACGCCTCGATGTCGGCTTGCTTGAAGCGCCAGGTGCCCGCGACCTTGAATCCCGGGAGTTCGCCACGCTGGGCCAGCCGGTAGACGGTCTTCTCGTCCACGGCCAGATAGGCCGCAACGTCTCGCACCGTCAGTACGGCTGGCGCCACGGACGACATCTCCTTCGGCTTGGTTGGGCGCATGGGAAACGAGGACAAACTAGTCCAGGCGACGCGTGGGAGTCAACGCATGGACGTAATGGACGTCCGGTGCGACCAGGGTCAAGCGCTAGTCGATGATCGAGCCGGCGCTATGAGAGCATCCTTCGCGGGCGGTGACATCGTCTCCAGGATCTCGCTCCACCGCTTCCGCTGCTCGGCCCACGACGCCAGATGTGCTACCGATCGTAGCACCCGTTCGCTCATCGGCTGAACGCCGTCGACCGCTTCGAGGAAGAGCAGCGGCTCCTGCAGGTCTGGCGCGAGCAGGAGCAGGTCGAGCAGGTGCGTGATCCGCGCTCGGGTGAAGCCGAGCCTGCGCGCGACGTCGGCCTGATCGCGGACCTTGCCCTGGGCGATCGCCTCACGGATCTTGTGGGCGAGCGCGAGCATCACCGCTACGCGCGCGGGCCGGCGCACGGGCGCCGGCGGCGGCTCCGTGGTGAAGCGCTTCCCGTGGCCGCGCTGCACGCGGTACAGCGCGCCGGTGATGACCTTGCTCACGCGATCGCCTCCATCGACAGGGGCTCCATGGCTTTCGGCGGCCGCGCCACGTCGGGCGCCGGCGGTGCGCCGGGCTGGTCGACGTCCACATCTCCGAGGACGACGCTGACCTTGTTCGAGGGCTCGTCGACGTCGACGCGCTGGATCATGGCGCGCAGGAGCCGCGCCCGATTCTCCGGCGTCAGGTCTCCCCAGATCAAATCGAACTTGGTGAGGCACTCGGCGATCCATGAGGCCTCGACCGCGATGTCCTCGATGTTCGCGAGCTCGCGCTCGACGGCCACCAGCCGCACCTCGCGGTGGGCGAGCTGCTCGCCCATCTCTTTCAGCCGGTCGTCGACGAGTCGCCGCGCGGGCCCGTCGAGCTCGGCGATCGTCTCGACGAGCCGCTTCCCCTCGGCGGCGAGGGTGGCGATCTCGACCGGCAGCTTCTGCGGTTCCGTGAGGGCGACCTCGCGTCGCCCGGAAACGCGCTCCTTCATGCCGGCGACGAGGTCCGCCGCGAACGGGCCGTCGGCGGTCGCTTCGCGCAGCCGCGCGAGCACGCTCATCAGCTCGCCGAAGCGGCCCTCCGCCGTTGCGCGGTAGAGTTCCAGGAGCTCGTCGGCGGGCAACCCCGGCGAGAGCAGCGGCGCGATCCCCCGCCGGTCGGGCAGCGCAAGGCGCATCATCGGATCGTCGGATGGTCGCGCAGGGCATCCGGGTCGTCACGGTCGTGGCAGCCCTGGCCGAGGATGAGCAACTCGGTCTGGAGCAGGTCGATGAGCGGGTGGCTGTTGCGCGCACTGGATATGTCAGTCATGAGCACTCGTAAGTGTCCGGTTGGGACGGCATGGCGCCAACCGAGAAAGACCTCCTGCGGGAGGCACGAGTCATGACCCGGAGAGAAGTCATCCAGAAAGCTATCGACGGGAAGCTCACCTAGCTGCAGGCCGCGGACATCTGCGGCATCAGCGCTCGCCAGATCCTCAGGCTGCGGGAGCGCGACGTGCACTTCGGCGAGCAGGGATTGCTCGCGCCTCCGCATGACTTGCGGGCCGGTGTGGGTCGCTGCTCCTTACACCGTACGACTCCTCCCTTCGCTCCATCACTGCCGGTTTGCCGGCGCAGTGGCGGACGATCGTCCAAGTTCTGGACACCCGCGGATCTCGATGGGCGAGCGCGGGGGTGTCGTCGGGGACGGAGACCGGCGGAGGCGGGAGGATCGGTCGAGGAGGGCGCGCGGTCGATCGATGGGGTGGCTCAATCGCCCGAGGAGAGGCGACAAACGACCGATCAGGGGGCGCACTCGACCGAGGAGACCGTGCAATCGACCAAGTAGACCGCGCAATCGGCCAAGTAGACCGTGCAATCGACCAAGGAGATCGTGCGATCGACCAAGTAGACCGCGCACTCGACCAAGTAGACCGTGCACTCGACCAAGTAGACCGCGTGATCGACCAAGTAGACCGCGTGATCGACCAAAGAGACCTTGCACTCGACCGAGGAGACCGCGCACTCGACCAAAGAGACGGCGCGATCGACCAAAGAGACCGTGCACTCGACCGAAGAGACCGTGCACTCGACCAAGGAGACCGTGCACTCGGCCGAGGAGACCTTGCAATCGGCCGAGGAGACCTTGCACTCGACAAATGAGACCTTGCAATCGGCCGAGGAGACCTTGCACTCGACAAATGAGACCTTGCAATCGACCAAAGAGACCGTGCAATCGACCAAAGAGACCGTGCAATCGACCAAAGAGACCGCGCAATCGACCAAAGAGACCGCGCAATCGACAAATGAGAGCTTGCAACCGACCGAGGAGACCGCGTGATCGGCCGATGAGAGCTTGCAACCGACCAAAGAGACCGCGTGATCGGCCGATGAGAGCTTGCAACCGACCAAAGAGACCG
>JAKAPL010000120.1 GCA_021807105.1 Myxococcales bacterium
GGCCTCGGGGGTGACGGCGAGGTCCTCGGGGGGCCCCGAGCGGACGGTCAGAGCCTCGGACTGGGGCAGGTCGGCGAAGGCGGCGGCGACGGTTTCGATCGGGGGCGGGGTCATACACGCACCATAACGCTCTATTACGGTGCCTGTCAAGTGCGTATAGGACGGACCGGGTGCTACGGGGTCGCACGCCTTGGCACCCCCCGGCCTGGGCGGCGCACTGGACGCCAGACGGGTTCGGGGCGGCGAACTGGACGCCAGATCACTCGGGGGGGCGAACTGGCTACCAGATAGCTCGGCGGGTCAGTCCACGTCGGGCGGGGCGAGCCCCAGCGGTGGCACGCCGTGCTCCCGCGTGAAGGCGTCGGCGAGCCGGTCCGCGTCCGTCCGGCGCACGTCGCCCTCGAAGCGGGGGCGCCCCCACGCGCGATCGAGGATCGCCGTGGCGGCGCGTATCACCACGCCGGGATCGTCTACCTCGAGCAGCTCGACGAGCCGCTCGACGGCGCGGACCGACGCTGCACGGCACAAGCGCCGCACCTCGAGGGCTTTGGGCGTGAGCTTGGGCCGACCGCCGGGGTTGCCGCTCTGCCCGGGTTGGAAGCGCCCTGTTTGGGGCCTGTTCTCAGGCATGCCGTGGGAGTGCTCGATCATGGTCGGTCCCTCCGGGGCAGGCGGCGCTCGAGCCACGCGGCGGCGTCCTCCCAGCGGGGGGAGCGCGCCAACCGAGCCAGCGCGGCAACCGCGCGACGGAGCTCCGCGGCGGTCCGCGCGCGCGCCAGCGCGGACTCTCGGCGCGCAAGGCGAGCCCGAGCGGCGATCAACTCGGGATCGGTGCGTAAATCGTAGCCCCGCGGCGTCGCAGCCGCCCCCAGGGGCGCGTCGCAGGCCTCGCACGGGGGCGGGGGCGGCCGGGGGGCGATCGTGCGTCCTAGGGCCACCGGGGCGGTCTGGGAGCGCTCGATCATGGGCGGTCCCTCCGGGTCAGGCGGCGCACGAGCTCGAGGGCTTCGCCCCAGGCGCAGCGCCGGCCGAGCGCGAAGCCGATGGCGCAGCCATACAAGAGCCCGGCGGCGAAGGCGGTCACGAGCGCCACCGGCGGTCGAGAACCTCGCACAGCTCCGACAACGGCACCCCGCGGCGGCGGGCCACCTCTTCGACCCGGCCACGGAGGTAGTCCGTCCGTTCGAGCGTCCCGCGAAGCTGGCGCAGCCGGTTGGGGCCCTCCGACGCGGCGAACCTCGCAGCGCAGCTCTGGCAGAGCCGCGTGCCGGGGCGGTCGCAGCCGACGCACGTCATGGGCGGCCCCCGGAGCGGTGAGCGGCGAGGTAGGACTCGAGGTCCGCGGGCGCGACGCGGATGGCGTTCGAGACGCGAACGTGGGGGAGCTCGCCGCGATCGCACAACCGATAGACGGTCGCCGGCGCGACGGCGAGCCGGCGGGCCACGTCGCGCACGGCGAGGAGGTCTTCGGCACCGCCGCGGAGGGAGCGAAGGCGGGCCACTTCACCCGGCGTGCGCAAGGTCGGTCCCATGGATATCTGTGCCCGTTTTGTGCCAACCGGGACCGTTTCGGGACCCTCCGGCTGCGATCCGTGGACTCGGGGGGGCGAAGCAAACGCAACGGGCGCAACGGGATTGCTACGGGTGCCGTCCGCTGGACTCGTCCCGGCCGCCGCTGTTAACCACCGTGTCGCAGGTTCGAGTCCTGCCCGGGGAGCCACTTCGGCGCCGTTCAAGTTCGGCGACCGATTGCTTGACGGAGGCCCCGATCGGCGCGCGCCGGCCGGGGCCTCGCTTTTCTCGCGTGGTGTCGCGGACCTGCGCGAGGTCGCCGCCAGCGGGCGCCCTCTCCCGCGCGCGAGGTGGAGAGTCGCCGGGCCCGCCCGCCCCGCGATCGGCGCTCTCCGGGCTGCCGCTTTGGGCGGAGAGTCGGCGGAGAGGGCCGGGACCCGTTTAACAGAAACCGCCCCCCGTTTTACAGCCGGAGAGAATCGGCCCGAACACGCGAACACGACGGCGCCTCCACCGCGCGTGCGGAACCCCGCGGCGCTCCTCTCGTTCTTCGCGGTCGCTGTTGAACGGAGAGCGAGAGCGAGGTGCGGAACGAGCGAGAATCGATGCCAACCTCCGCGCGGCGGTTGCGTTGAACAGCCGGAGAGAGCATCGCGACGATGGCATGAACGAGCGACATGACAGCCAGTCCAGGACGGCCTACCCTCACGAGCCATCATGGCGAGCGACGAGTTGCCGGACGATCTCCGCGGCTGGTGGCGGATCACCGAGACCTCGCAGTGGGTCAACGACGGCCTCGATATCCTCGGCCCGGCGCTGATCTCGATCACCGGGGACGGCGATCGCCTTCGGATGCACTGCCTGCTCGCATACGTGAACGTGAAGCCCACGAAGACTGGCGCCTCGTTCACCTGGCGGGGCGCGTGGGAGTACGACCAGATGAGCGGCACCGGGAGCGTGAAGCTCGGCAAGGACGGCAGGCTCCGCGGGCGGATCAAGATCAAGGATGGCGACGAGAGCACCTTCCTCGCTGAACGGGCCACCGAGCCCACCGAGCCGATCCCTGCTCCTCCAAGCTATCGGGACAAGTGGCGGCGACGTTGGTAACCCCGTGACGGCCGCTCTACCTCCGTCGACGACATCGGCGACCGCCGCTCACTTCTTGAGCTGGCCGATCAGCGCCGCCCTGCGCTCCTCCAGCAGCGCGACCTGAGCCTTCAGCCGCTTGAGATCGCGGTTGACGTACGCCAACTCCGCCTTCGTCTTCTGGTCCTCCAGGAAGGCGCCTCCATGCTGCGTCTTGACCAGTACCTCGACCTCGTGCCGGAGAAGTCGCAGGAAGGGATTCCCGTGCATCGCTGCGTGGCGGTATTGCAGCTTGCCTGCCCGGATCGCCTGGACGATCTCGTCTTGCGTCAACCCGAACTCCTTCCGCGCCGTCTTGTCGCTGAGCGTCCCGCCCTTGCCCTGCCATTCGGAGTCCATGTCGCTCATCGCTCTTCTCGTCTCGTGGCCTCAAGCATCCAAGACTTCCCGTCTTGGGAACAACGTCCGCAGCAGCTCCTCGCTTGCGCCCTGATCGGCGCCGCGCGCCGCGTGTAGAGCCATCACCGGGCAGCCGCAGGCGGCGCAGTCCGCCCGCGGGCCGAAGGTGCAGGGCTGCTTCGGCGCAAGCTGCACGTCGAAGGCAATCGCGCGGTCACGGTAGATGCATGGCATCTCATCGATAGCCGGCCGAGCGCGGAAGAACTCCAGCGAGGCGATGGGGTTCAGCACCACGCCCGGGTGCTCGGTGATCACCCGGTGGAGCCGCGCCAGCGCGTCGTCGCGAAGCGCGCCATCGAGGCGCAAGGGATCGCCCGGCGGCCCCACGTGGAAACCAGCGAGCACGCCAATCGCCCCCGTTTCGGCGACGAGCCCAGGCAGCGCCTCCACCGCGTCGACCGTGCTTGAGGTGAGGACCGTGGAGAGCGCAAAGGAGCGCGGAGGCAGAACAGCAACGTGCCGGATCACCCGGTCGAAGGCACCTGGACCGCGCAGAGCATCGTGGAACTGCCTCGGACCGTCGATCGAGACGAGCAGACCGGCGCCGAGATCCGCGGGGATGGGCAGCGTGCCAGAGGTCGCCACCGCGTTACGCGGGAAGAGGGCCATCGCGCGGCGCAGTAGGTTGAGGCGCACGAGCGGCTCTCCGCCCACCCAGAACGCCGAGCGAATGCCGTAGGCGTCGCGCACGGAGCGCAGCCGCGACAGGAAGCTCGCCTCATCGAGATCCGGCCCCGGGACCGGCGCGGCGTAGAAGTAGCAGTGCGCGCAGCGGAGCGGGCAGCGGCCGGTGAGATCGAAGGTGGCGATGGGACGGCTGCCAGAGGGACGAGGAGCGGAAAGCATGTGCATTGGTGCCACGGGATCGGGTCTGAGAACAAGGTGCAGCCCGGAGGCGGGATTGCGGTCTTCATTCCGCCTGCACGTGGGGTCTGCGGAGGAACCCATTCCGATGCTGGGGTGCCGATAAAGAAACGCCGGCGCGGGATCGCAACCCACGCCGGCGTTCCGTTCCAACCGGTATCGCTGCGGGCTACGCCACGCTGGCCGCGATGCCTCCGATCTCCTTCGCCTGCTTCTCGATCGCGGCGCGCACCGCCTCGCGGTTCTCGTCCGTCAGGCCAGCCTGGACGAGCGCCGCCGCCCGCCCGTGGTAGCGCTCCCACGCCCGCTCGAGCGCGGCCACCGGGTCCGCGGCGTGCCGCGCGGGCTTGGTGAGGCCCCAGAAGTTCCATCCGTTCTGTTATGGAGAACTCTCCATAACAGAACTTATGGTGCGAGCCGTCATATGTGGAGCAGGCGGCGTGGATGCGCGGTCTCCTTGGCCTACGGCGCAGAGGACTCCACATAATCGCGGCGCCGCCCGATGGCTTCGAGCTGCGCGAGGAGG
>JAKAPL010000070.1 GCA_021807105.1 Myxococcales bacterium
CACAGCCCCGGCGGCGGATGGACAGTTCGCCCTTCTTCAGGCAGAACCTAACCCAACATCACGCGTGGACCCGGGGGGGGAATGCATCTGAGAAGCGGGGGTCCCAAGCACGTGAGAGCCGACAGGTTCGATGTCGCGGTGAAGAGGCGCAACGCGCGCGATGCGACACCGAACGCCGCCGCTCTTCGATCGATCGCGGCTGATGATCGATCGGTCATCGTCCTGCACGGCGCCGTCGGGCGCGACGAGAGATCGATCGCCGCGGCTCGCGGGCCTGCCGTCGCGCTCGAGAGTCCCGATACAGGCGACGCTCCGTCGATCGCGAGCGCCCTTCGCTCGTTCGCGCGCGTCGGTCGATCGGCCGTCGCGCTGCGCGGCATCGTCAGGCGCGACGAGGGATTGGCCGCCGGCTCTCACCCCGTCTTATTCACGGTCCGGTTGCTGCGGCGTCCGATCCCGCGCCTCCCGAAGGGGGAGCTTGCCACCCCTACAAACGACATGGGGGGAGGTGCTTTACGCGACGCCTCGTCGGTCGTCGCTCTCGCTTGCCCTTCTCGGCTCGCGGTCTCGAACGCCTCGCTACGCCGTACCGTGAATAAGACGGGCTTACCGCCCGCCACCCCGGCAGGCAAGTGGTGGCCAACCGGGCAGCTCCCCAGCTTCGCTCTTGGCCGCAGAGCAGACGGAGCGAGGACCGGAACCCTACGATGGTTGTACGGTGAGGACCGCAGCGACCGAGCAACGAAGTAGATGCGCCCTTCTCGACGGATCAGGGCCCCGCGCGCCCATGAGTGCTACCAGCGCTCGGAGAGGTCGGCGACGACCGGAATGCGCCAGCGCTCACCGCCCATCGCCTTGATGACCGCGAGCAGCCAGACGACGAACGTCGCGAAGATCAGAGCCAGGCTGCCGAGCAACCCGAGGAACCCGAGGTGGAGGAAACCCAGGATGACGTTGACGACCGCCCAGGCGATCCCGAGCGCGACGCAGGCGACGGTATAGGTGAGGCCCTGCTTCGAGTGCCAGTGGACGTAATCCGAGTCCTTGACGACGGAGAAAGGGATCAGGGCGAAGATGCCGAAGTAGGCCAAGAAGAGCATCATCTTGTCTTGATCGCGGACAGCTTCGGTCCCGCTGGGCGCCTCCGAAGGCGCGGGCGGGGTGGCGGACGGCGTGAGGTTCGGATCCATGGGGTCTCCCGGGAGAGGGCAGCCCGGCCATCCTACTCCATCAGGGACCCGCCGCCGAGGGTCATCGTCCTCACCCGCCGCCCCATCAAATGGCGTCCAGGAACTCGTCGTTGCTCCGGAACTCCGAGAGCTTGGCGAGCATCTTCTCCATCGCCTCGATCGGCTTCATGGCGAAGAGGGCCTGGCGGAGCCGCCGGACCTTCTCCATCTCCTTCGCCGAGAAGAGCTTCTCCTCCTTGCGCGTACCGGAAGCGGGGATGTTGATCGCCGGCCAGATCCGCTTCTCCGCGAGCTGCCGGTCGAGCGTGATCTCCATGTTGCCCGTCCCCTTGAACTCCTCGAAGATGACCTCGTCCATCCGGCTGCCCGTATCGACCAGCGCGGTCCCCAGGATCGTGAGGCTCCCACCCTCCTCCGCTTTGCGCGCCGAGCCGAAGATTCGCTTGGGGCGCTCGAGGGCCCGGGAATCGACGCCGCCCGTCAACGTCCGGCCTGACGACTCGATCTCCTTGTTGTAGGCCCGGGCGAGCCGTGTAATCGAGTCGAGCAAGATCACCACGTCCTTGCCCCTTTCGACGAGCCGCCGCGCCCGTTCGAGCGCGACCTCAGCGATGCGCAGGTGCTCCACCGTCGGCCGGTCGGACGAAGAGGCGAGCACCTCGCCCTTGACCGACCTCCGCATGTCGGTCACCTCCTCCGGCCGCTCGTCCACCAGGAGGACCATCAGCGCCGCCTGCGGGTGGTTCTCGGCGACGGCGTGGGCGATACGCTGGAGGATCATCGTCTTCCCGGTGCGCGGCGCCGCGACGATGAGCCCCCGCTGCCCAAAGCCGACCGGTGCGATCAGGTCGAGGACTCGCCCGGTCATCTCCTTGGGGCCGGTTTCGAGCTGGATTCGCCCCAGGGGATCGACCGAGGTGAGGTGACCGAACTCGGGCAATTGCAGCGCCTCGACGAGCGGCAGCCCCTCGGCGGTGTCGATCCGGGCGGCCGACCAGCGGTTGTTGCGGAAGACGGCCTGACCCGCGACGAGCCACCCCGGACGAAGCTTGAGCTGTTGAATCAGGGCGCGCGGGACCTCCGGGTCATCGGACCAGGGGAGCAGGTTCTTGTCCAGGCGCCGCAGGAAACCGTTGCCCCGCGAATCAATCTCGAGCACGCCCTCCACGTCCCGGGGTTGCACCTGCGGCTGGGCTGGGGCCTGCGCCGCGGACTGACCCGGGGCCGGCTGCGCGCCTGGCTGCCCGGGAGTTCCCGTCTGGACGCCTCCACGCCGCCTCTTCCTCCGCCGGCGCCGCTTTCCGGGCCTCGGTCCATCGCCGAAGCCGGGCATCGGCCCTCCAAAACCGTTGCCGGGCTGCGGCGCGGCTGGTGCCGTTTCCGCCGTGGGAGCCAAAGCCGGAGGAGGAGGCGGATGGACGGCCGGCAGGGAAGGGGTGCTCGGACTGTTCTCGTCGTGGTCGTTCGGCATTTGCGGTTGCATTCTCCTGCGAGGTCGGGGAATCCGACCCTTAGCCTTCGCGGCTGGGTCTTGGTCGGCGCCACGGGACCAGACGCGTCTCGCCTGCCTTCGCGTCTCCCCTGGAAACCCGACCGGCCGGGCGCGTGCTTCGTACCCCGCTCGACCCTGCCAACTTCAAATGCTAGCGGGCCCGCCTCCGTCCCGCAAGACCCGGCCCTGATCCGTCGACAAATATGGAGATGTTTCTGAGCCCATCTTATTCATGGTCCGGCTGCTGCGGCGTCCGATCCCGCGCCTGCGAAGGGGGGGCTTGCCACCCCTACAACGACATGGGGGGGTGTGCTCGCTCCTTCCTCCTGCGGCGTGCTTCAGCACGCCTCGTCGGTCGTCGCTGCGCTTGCCCTTCTCGGCTGCGGTCTCGAACGCCTCGCTACGCCGTACCGTGAATAAGACGGGCTGAGCCCATCTTATTCATGGTCCGGCTGCTGCAGCGCCTGATCCCGGGCCTGCGAAGGGGGGCTTGCCACCCCTGGAACGACATGGGGTCTGCTTTGGAATCCAAAGCCGAGCCGTTCACTTAGCACAACCGACGGCCTATCGCACCTGAATCTGCGCCTCGGGCAGGGCGAGCGGCCGGCCGGGATCCAGGACGAGCAGCGGAGCAAGCCCAGGCGCCCACTCGAGGAGCCGATTGACGGTCGAGACGCTCGATTGGACGCCGCCGAAGGGGAGCTTCGGCTCGGGCACGCCGAAGATCACCAACTCGATCGGCTCGTCGAGAGAGAGGTCGGCGCGGATCCGGGCGCGCTCGACGGCGTCGTCGAGCGACCCCAGCCGGTCCACGAGATGGCGTGCGAGGGCCTGCTGGCCGCTCCAGACACGGCCCCGGCCTACGGCGTCCACGGCCGATTTCGCGAGCTTGCGCCCCGCGGCCACGCGGTCGAGGAAGACCTCGTAGGAGCCGTCCACCGACTTCTGCATCACGTCGGTCTCGCCGGCGGTCCAACTTCGCGTGAAGTCGAAGAGATCCGCGTTCTTCGTCGTTGCCTCGGAATAGGAGTGGACGCCGATCTTGCCGAGCAGCCCCGAGACGTCAGGCTTCAGGGCAAAGACGCCGATCGATCCGGTGACCGTGCTCGGCTCCGCGATGATTTCGTCTCCCCCGACCGCCACGTAGTAACCACCCGACGCGGCGACGTCGCCAAGGGACACGATGACCGGCTTGGCCTTACGTGCATCCACGACCGCCCGCCAGATCAGCTCGCTCGCCTCGACGTCCCCGCCGCCACTGTCCACACGCAGCACGATGGCCGCGATGTCCGGATCGGTGGACGCGTCGTGCAGTGCCTGGACTGCCGTTTCCGCCCCCGTGGTCTTTACCATCCCGAACGCGCCGGGTCCGCTGCGCCCTCCGGTGATCAGGCCGAAGACGTTGACGAGGCCGATCGCGTCGCGCTTCCCCCAGCGCTGCTCGTGCGTGGGGCGCCCCAGGTAGTCGTCCTCGAGCAGCACCGGCTCATGGAGGAACTTGTGGAGCGCGCGCCCGATCTCGTCCGGGTAGGCGACCTCGTCGATGAGCCCGGCACCCTTCGCCTGCTCCGCGGTCGTGATCCCGCGATCGAGCAGGGCGAGGAAGTCGGCCCGCTGGAGGTGGCGGTCCTGTACGACCGTCGTCACGTAGCGGTCCATCCCGTCGGCGAGGAGCGACCGCATCACCTCTTGCTGCGCCGGGGAGGGCGAGGCCCGCGTCAGCGCGTCGGGGGCGTCCTTATACGGGCCCACGCGGACCACTTCGACCTTCACCCCGAGCTTCGTGAGCCCCTCGCCGAAGAAGAGCGCGCTCGCCGAGAGGCCATGCAACACGTAGGTCGCTTGGGGCAGCGCCAGGATCCGGTCCGCGGCGGTCGCGAGGTACAGCTCATGGTCGCCCCCGCCCTCCCACATGACGACGACTTTCTTGCCATGGGCTCGCAGGCGGGCGATCGCTCGGCGCAGCTCCTCGATCTTGGCGATCCCCGTGTCGGGTAAGTCTCCCACCCGCAGGAGCACCGCCGACAACCCCGGGTCGCGGCCCGCTTCGTCCAGTTCGGCCAGCAGGTTCTCGAACGGATCGAGGACAGGTGCGGGGAAGAGGAGCGAGGTAACGGACGGCGACGGTCCTTCGAGCTCCCGTTCGAGATTCACAACCGCGACTCTCGCCGCCGGCGCGGGGATCGCTGGGAATGCCTCCTGTGACCAGCGCGCGCCGACGACGAGGTTGCCGCTGGATGTCGAGAGCCGGTTCGTCGGGGCCCCGGCGGCGCCCACGATCCCGACGTGGTCGGTGTCGATCGACAGGCCTGCCTCGACGAAGGGGGCCGACGTCTGATTGTAAAACGGGGTGGGCGTGGAATCGAGCGGCAGAGCTCCGCCGAGGAGGAGCGACAGCCCGCGGAAGAGCTGGACTCGGGCCGTGAGACCGACCCGGCCGTTGCGCGGCCCCTCCGCGAACTGCGGGAGATCCTGCTCTCCCTCGAACAGGTAATCGGCGGCGATCGTCAGCGTCTCCCCGACCGGGCGCAACGCGATCCCAAGATCGTAGCGGCGGGGCTGGACGAGCCCCAAGAGGGTCGGCGTATCGAGGTCCCGCACCGAGCCCGCGACCGAAAGAAACGGGACCGGCCGGAAGGTCATGCCGGCGTCCCAAGAGGTGACGCCGTCCAGGCCAAGCAGATCCGAAGAGAAGATATTGAAGCCGAGGCCGGCGGAGAACCTCGGGTCCGGCGACCACGCGGCCTCGATGTGGGTCTTGCGATCGGAAGGCCAGACCACCCCGAGCGCTGGACGGATCCATTCGAGCGAAACCCCGAGCGCGAGCTGGTCGAGGAGCGTGTCCGCCAAGTAGACCCCGTCGCCGATGATGCTCGCCCCGGCCTGCTCGCGCTCATGGAAGTACTCGAGCTGCAAACCACGCATGAGGCCGATGCCCGCCGGGTTGATGACCCCCGAGGCCGCGTCATCGACGGTGGCGGCCGACGCGGGAGGCAGCGTCAATCCGTCGGTGATGCTCCGGCCGCCCATCTGGGCGGTTTGCGCTGCAGCCTCGCCGGCCCAGAGCAGGAACATGGCCGCGAGCAGGATGAACCGACGGAGGGACGATTGGCCGTGGGGCATCAACACGACAGCCTGCGCGGCGCCTCCTTCGAAAGGGCGCCGACCAAGGGGGGCAAGAGACCGGACGCGCCACGACTCCAGACTTGGCCGCGAGCAGTCCACCCGCGTGGAGAGCCGGGCTCCCCATGCACCCTCCATCACACGTCTTCGTCGAAGCGTCGTAGGATATTCCCGGGGCAGGACTCGGCCAGTCTACTCACCTGGCTCGCCGAAGGCATCCATGAGGCCGGGGCGCGCCGTCTCGACGGTGAAGCCGCTGCCCGGCGTCCGGAAGGTCACCGCACCGTCCTCGTCGGTCCGAAACGTCCTCGCTCCCGCCTCTCGCCAGCGCTGCACGATGCTCTCACGCGGGAAGCCAAAGCGGTTTGCCGGCCCGACGCAGAACACCACGGCCCTCGGATGAACGCGCCGCACCAGCTTCTCCCCAGAGCTGGTGTCGCTTCCGTGGTGGGGAGCCTTGAGCACATCCGCCGAGAGGTCGACGGTCGGATCGGCGGTCAGGCGCGCCTCGCCCTCCGCCTCGATGTCCCCGGGCAGGAGCGCGGTGAAGCCCCGCCACGAGACCCGCAGGACGAGGGAGTTGTCGTTGTCCGCGAGGTCGGGGAAAAAGCCAGCGGGTGCGAGGGGGTAGAGGGCGTCGATCCGGACCCCCTCGATCGTGAGGGTGTGATCCTCGCGCGTGAACAGCCGCCGCGCGATGCCGCGTTCGGTGACGATCCGCTCGATCTCCTTGCAGGCCAAGAGCGGACAGGGCTGCGCCGTAGCCCAGAACTCTCCGATGGCGAAGCTGGAGAAGAGATAGGCGAGGCCGTTGGCGTGATCGGGATGAGGGTGGGAGAGCGCGGCGGCCGCGAGCTTCCCGATTCCGCGGCTCCAGAGGAACGGCGCAACGATTCGCCGGCCCGGGTCGAACGACCCGACCGCGCTCCCCCCGCCATCCACGACGAGCGCCTCACCCCCCGGAAGCTCGATGACCTCGGAGTCGCCTTGGCCGACCGAGAGGAAGGTGATCGAAAGGCCGGGCGGAGGGAAACGGGAGAGCCCGATCCCCAGCAGGGCGACGAGCGACGCGCCGGCCGCGAACGGCCGCGCGCGCGAGAAGCCCCGCAACGCGGCGGCTGTCGCCGTGGTGGCCAAGCCGAGCGCGATCCAGACGGGCGCCGGCAGATCGGGCAAGACGAGCCGGGCCCAGGGGTTGCCGGCGAGGCTCGCGAGCGCCGCGAGCGCTCGCGCGAGCACGAACGGCGGGACGAGAAGCGGACCGGCATGAGGGGAGACCGCGAGCGCGACGAAGGCCGGCAGGACGGCAATCGGGACCGCCGCAGCGAGCGGCAGCCCGATCATTTGCGCGGGCAGAGAGAGGAGCGAGATCCGGTGGGCGAAGGCGGCGGCGAGCGGGAGACCAGCGATCCATCCCGCGATCGTGAAGCCGGCCGCGCGGCCCAGGACCTGACGTGCCAGGCCGGCGTCGGGCGATCCGCCGAGGAGGCGCGCGAGGGGAGGCCCGAGGCCCCAGAGGCCGGCGAGCAGGAGCGCGATGAGGAGGAGCCGGCCGTCCAGGGCGGCGCCGGGGAAGAGGCAGAAGCCCACCATGGCCGCCGCCGACCAGAGATGGGCGCCCCGCTGCCGGCCCCGGCCCAATAGACGCGCCGCGAGGAATGTGGTCGCGATCCCCGCCGCCCGCAGCGCCGCGGCGTGGCCGCCGGAGAGGAGCGCCCAGGAGAAGGGCCATGGCAGGCAGAGAGCGTCGGCGGCGCGCCCGGCGGGGAGCAAGAGCAAGAGCCTCTCGGAGCGGGCCCACAGGCGCGCGAGAGCCGCATGGAGCGCGAGCAAGAGGAGCGCGAGGTCGAGCCCCCCCGGTGAGAGCAGGTGGGAGAGGCCCGCCTCGACGAAGCGATCACGCTCTTCGGGGGAGATCTCGTCCTGGTCACCGGCCGCGATCGAGAGCAGCGCCGCCCGGGCCGGCCCCGCCGGCAACCCGGCGCGCGCGGTCGAGAGGAACCGGCGGCGGAGCACGGCGAAGAAGCGCCGCCAAGAGGGCGCTGGGGAGAGGACCAGGAATCCCGCGCCATCCGGCAAGCTCGCGACGCGCCGGATGCCCTCGGCCAGGAGCGACGCCGCGCTGTCCTCTGTCCCCGGGTTCACGAGGTGCGCGGGCGGCGCCCAGGCCGCGCTCGGCAGATAGACCGTGTCGCCCTCGGAGACGAGAGGCGCACGACGGCCCGTGCTGGCCAGCACGCGGCAGGAGACGGGAGAGAAGCCTGCGGGGGTCTGCAACGCCCGCAAGGTGAGCGTCAGGCTCGTCCTGCCGTCCGGCTCCCCATCGATCCGATCGACGACCGCGACCGCCGGGCCCGCGGGCGCTCCGGGGGCGGGGCAGCCACGGGATCGCGCGAGGAGGCGGCAGGTCCCACCCGTCGCGGCGCCCGCGACGAACAGCGCCGCGAGGACGAACGCCCGCCGGCGCGCGAAGACGAAGAACAGCGCGGCGAGGAGCGCCGCGCCCGGACACGCCAGGGGGAAGCGGCCGAGGAACGCGGCCCCGGCCCATACCCCCGCCGCCGGCGCGAGCAACGGGAGGCGTCGTTCGAATCGGGAGAGCGCGTGAAGGGCTTCGGCGAGACGCATCGGTCGGGTCCTTATCGAGGACGACCGACGGGGTTCCTCAAGCCGCGAAGTCAAAGTTAGGCTCGCGCGGAAGGTCGTGTCAAGTGCCGGCCGGCTCATTGTGCCGGCCGGCTCATTCCAGGGCTGCGGACGAAGTCCAACGGCCTGGTTCGTCACCGCCCTCTCCCCCTCTCTCAAGCATGACAGAGGGCGATGGTAGGCTCCCAGCCATTCCTCGAAGACCGCGCGTCGCTCGTTCGCGGTCACGGGGAACCCAAGAGGCGTGAAGATGGCCAGACCGCTCGAGAGCCAGCAGCCGCGAAGTCCGCGCCGAACCAGGGCGCCCCCACCCGCCCCGCGTCCCTCCCCCTCCCTCGCCGGCGGCCCCTTCGTCGCCCTCGACTTCGAGACCGCCGATCGCGGTCGCGACAGCGCCTGCGCCATCGGCCTCGTCCGCGTCGAGGACGGCCGCATCGTCCGCCGCGAGCGCCGCCTCATCCGCCCGCCCCGCCGCGACTTCGAGTTCACCTGGGTCCACGGCCTCCGCTGGGAAGACGTCGCCGCCGAGCCGCCCTTCCGCGACGTCTGGCGAGACCTCCAACCCGCCCTCGAAGGCGCGGCCTTCCTCGCCGCCCACAACGCCGGCTTCGACCGCGGCGTCCTCCACGCCGCCTGCGCCGCCGCCCGCCTCGCCCCCCCGGCCCTCCCCTTCGAATGCACGATGCGCCTCGCCCGCCGCCTCTGGGCCCTCTACCCCACCCGCCTCCCCGACGTCTGCGCCCACCTCCGCATCCCCCTGCGCCACCACGACGCCCTCTCCGACGCCGAAGCCTGCGCGCGGATCGTGATCGCGGCGGCGGAGCAGACGGCCCGCGGCGCTCACGCTGGGCAGCGGCCATGAAAGGGCCCGTCCCGCCCTCGCGATTCTGGGGCAAGCTCCGGAAAGATCCGGAGGGCCATGTCATCGAATGGCATCCCCTCGAGGACCACTCTGCCGACGTCGCCGCCTGCGCGCAGGCCCTGCTGGAATTACCGACTTGGGCCCGCCGACTCGCGGCGCTTGCGGGCGTCGACACGTTGCACCCGGTCCTTCGCGATCGCCTCGTGGCGATCGCGGCCCTTCACGACCTGGGCAAGTTCAGCCGGGGATTCCAGAACAAGGCACACGTCCCCCTCGACCAGGAGGAGGCGAGCCCCAAGGTGAGGGGCCACGTGAGCGAGTTCTTCGCGCTATTTTCCCGCCCACTCCGGGCCGACGATCGGCTTCGCAAGGCCGCTCACCTCGACGAGCTTTCGGCCTGGTCCATCGAGGGCAAAAAGGGCCTCGCCCGGCTCCTGTTCGCCTCCGCCTCGCACCACGGTAGGCCCCAGGCGGAGGGCAACGCCTTGAGCCTTCCCTTCTGGACGCCGGAAGCTGGCCTCGATCCCTTCGGGGCTCTTGCGAGCTTCGTCGAGCGCCTCCGTGGCTGGCTCCCCGCCGCATTCGGCGAGGGCCCACCGCTGCCCTCTTCGCCAGCGCTGCAGCACGCCTTCGCCGGCCTGGTCATGCTCGCCGACTGGCTGGGCTCCGGCTTTCCGTACTCCAAGGAGGGCGACCCCGATCGCTGGCCCTCGTCGCAGGAACGGGCGCGAGACGCTCTGCGCGAGATGACCATCGATCCCGCACGGGCACGGCAGGTATTGCAACCGGGGCTGGCGAGCTTCGAAGACGTCTTCGCCGTACAAGCGGCGCGTCCGGCACAGGCGGCGCTCATCTCTGCGCCGGTCCCCGCCGCGCCCTCGATCGAGATCCTCGAGGCCGAGACGGGCTCGGGGAAGACCGAGGCCGCGCTGTACCGCTACCTTCAATTCTTTGCCGCCGGGCAGGTGGATGGCCTCTACTTCGCGCTCCCGACGCGCACGTCGGCCGTGCAGATCGAGGTCCGGGTCCGCAAGGCCGTCACGACCGTGTTTGGCGAGTCCGCGCCCGCGGTCACCTTGGCCGTGCCCGGCTACCTCCAAGTCGACGGCGAGTCCGCCACCCGGCTGCCCGGCCTCGAGGTGCAGTGGCCCGACGAGGACCGGTTTCGCTATCGCGGATGGGCAGCCGAGAACCCGAAGCGGTTCCTGGCAGGGCCCATCGTCATCGGAACGATCGACCAGATCCTGCTCAGCGCCCTGGCCGTGCCCCATGGCCACCTGCGAGCGACGGCACTCCTGCGCCACTACCTGGTGATCGACGAGGTCCACGCCTCCGACTCGTACATGAACGCGCTGCTCACCCAGGTATTGAAGCACCACATCCAGGCGGGCGGCCACGCGCTCTTGATGAGCGCGACCCTGGGGGGCGTCGTTCGGGATCGGTTCCTCAACCTGAACCACCCTGGGTACCGGAAGCCCCCGCAGCTCGCGGCGACGCGCGGGGCTCCGTACCCGCAAGTCAGTCGAACCGTCGGGGCGGGTTCGGGAGAACTCTGCGAGTCTGCGCCGCCCAAGGTCGTCCGAGTGATTCGCCAGGCGTGGATGACCTCGCCGGACACGATCGCGGCGCAAGCGCTCTGTGCCGCTGCCGCCGGGGCGCGGGTGGCCGTGCTCCGAAGCACCGTCAAGGGCGCCGTCGAAACGCAGGAGGCACTGGAACGAATCGCCGAGGAGCAGCGGCAGCGACACCTTCTCTTCCAGGTCACGGGCAAGCCCGCGCCCCACCACTCGCGGTTCGCCAAAGACGATCGGATCCTGCTCGACAAGGGGGTCGAGCAGCGCTTTGGCAAAGGCTCGAAGCTCGCGGGCTGCGTGGTCGTGGCCACGCAGACGATCGAGCAGAGCCTGGACCTCGACTTCGATTGGATGCTCACGGACCTGGCGCCGATGGACGTCCTCCTCCAGCGGGCCGGACGGCTGCACCGCCACCGCGAGCGCGATCCCGATCGCCCCCAAGCCTACAAGGCCGCGAAGCTCGTGGTCCTCGTCCCGGAGACACGCGACCTCGCGACCCTCATCGGCGCCGACGGGAAGGCGCGCGGCCCTCACGGTCTTGGCACGGTCTACGAGGACCTGGGGGTGCTCGAGGCCACATGGCGGGAGTTGGAGCAGCGGGACGAGCTGAGGATCCCCGAGCAGAACCGGGAGTTGGTCGAGTTGACGACCCACCCCGACGTGCTCGGTCTCATCGCAGACCGCAGCGGCGAAGCCTCGGAGAAGTGGACGCGGCACCTGTGCAGCTTGCGCGGGACGGATTTGGCTGGGGCCCAGATCGCGAATCTGAGCTGCATGCCCTGGAGTAAGCCCTTTGGCTCGCCGGAGGTCGCGGTGCCGCCGCACAAGCTGTTCACGCGCCTCGGGGAGGAGGACCGGAGCGTCGAGTTCGAAGGCGACCTGCCGATCGGGCCCTTCGGCGAGCCCGTGAAGCGCCTCGCCCTCAAGTCATTCATGGCTCGCGGGCTGCCGGCTGAAGATCTGAAGCCCACCAACGTCAACACGATCGAGCACGGCTTCGAGTTTGAGATCGCTGGCCGTCGGTTCTCCTACGACCGGATGGGGCTTGCCAGGATCTCGCTGATGTCCTCTGGGATAGCCCCGGCCGATCAGGAGGAGGATGAATGACGCGAGGCGCCACGCAGCCCAGCAGCCAATTCTCGGGCACGCCCGAGAGGTACAATCTCCTGCTCGACCCATTCATTTCGGTGCGCACGGGTGAGCAAGAGCTCCTCACGCTGCCCCAGGTCCTGGAGAAGCTCGCGCGGGACGAGATCGTCAGCTTCGAGGCGCTGCAGCCACACCAGAAGCACGGGTGGCACGCCTTCACGGTTCAGCTCGCGGCCATCCTGCTTCATGCCCACGACCAGAACGATCCGGCTCAGCCCGCGGAGTGCTGGCGGACCTGGCTGCGGGAGGCCACGTTCGGCGACGATGCTCCCTGGTGCCTTATCGCCGACCTGAAGAAGCCGGCGTTTCTCCAACCCCCGCTGGAGGAAGGCTCGCTCGATGGATGGAAGGGACCACGAATTGCGCCCGACGATCTGGACATCCTGGTCACCTCCAAGAACCACGACGTGAAGAAGAACCGGGTCCTACACCCCACGCCCGAGCACTGGCTTTACGCCCTGCTGAACCTCCAGACCATGCAGGGGTACTTTGGTGCCGGCAACTACGGCATCGCCCGGATGAACGGCAGATACGGCAACCGGCCGGGCATCGGGCTCGCAGACGGGATCTCCCTGGGGGGCCGCTTCGTGGGCGACGTGCGAGCCCTTCTCACGCAACGGGCGGGAATCGTCGAGACGTTCCAGTTCCGAGCCGAGGGCGGGCAGGCGCTCATCTGGACCCTCCCGTGGGACGGGACAAGCTCGCTCGCGCTCACCGAGTGCGACCCGTTCTTCATCGAGGCTTGCCGGCGCGCCCGGCTGCAGATGGCGGGCGATCGCATCGGGGTATTCTCCACATCGAGCAACTCCGAGCGGATCAGCTCGACGGCCGGCCTCACCGGCGATGCGTGGACGCCGATCGACAGAGAGAAAGACACCGCGCTGACCGTGAGCGAAAGCGGGTTTCATTATGAGCGCGTGTCTCGCCTGCTTTTCGATCACGAGGCGGTTCGTCCCAGCGCCGCCATGTCCACGGACGTCGAACGTATCGATCCACATCTATTCGCCTGGGCGCTCGTTCGGGACTTCGAGGGCAAGCCAAAGGGCCTCCACGAGCGGATTCTCCCCATCGACGGCGCGGCGATGGATGCGCTCAAGGTGTCCGAGGCGCGGCGGGCACTATCGGACCAGGCCGAGTGGCGGATCAACGCCGTGAAGGACACGAAGGATGAGATCCTGAAGCCGGCCCTCTGCGCCCTGTTCCAGGGTGGGCCCAACGCGAAGCTGGACGGCCCCAACGCGAAGCTGGAGTTCGACGACACCCGGCCCAATCGCTGGCTGGAGGCGCTCGACAAGGATGTCGACCGGGTGTTCTTCCCGCACCTCTTCAAGACCTTCCGCGACGAGAAAGAGGCCGCGATCCAGTCCTGGCGCCGCGAAGTCTTGCGGCTCGCCCGCAAGCAGCTCGATCACGCCATGCACGGCGGACCCGTTTTCAGCCAGCGGCGCTACCGGGCCGAAGCCGCCGCGGAGTCGATCTTCAAGGCCAATGCTCGCAAGCAGTTCGACATCGACCTCTTCAAGGAGTCGCCCGATGCAGCCCCAGCCCAATCCTGAAATCGAGAAGCACGAGTCGCCGCTGCGCAAGGCGCTCGGACTCATTCGCGCCTTGGCCGCAGACGGAGCACGCAAGGAGACGCTCTCGACGGGCGAGCTCGCGCAGCTCCGGCGGTTCGACGGCGGGGTGGGACAGCCCGCGCTCTGGCGCGTGCTCGCCTACGCCTTCCCGAATGAGCTGCATGAGAACTGGTTGAAGGAGCGGCTGCCCGATTGGGCCTGCGCCCTCGCCGCCTTCGCCGAGCTGCCGCAAGAGCCCACGGGCCGCCCAATGTCTCTCGGCGAAGCGCTCGGCGCGGCCGAGTTCTCGGAGATGCACCTGCTGCGCCTGCTTCGGGCCCCGGCCCCCGGGCTGCACCGCGAGATTCGAGGCGCGGCGCACTTTCTCGCCCAGAAGGGCGCTTCCGTCGACCCGATGCAACTCGGGCTGCTGGTCGTCGGTGAGCGAGGCAAGAAGGCCAGCGACCTCCGCCGAAGCATCGCCCAGTCCTACTACCGTGCCCTCCACAAGAAGTCCGACGCCGAAACCACCTCACCCAAGGAGTCCTGACATGCCCCCCTCCCGCTTCCTGCAGATCCACACCCTCACCTCCTACCCGGCCACCCTGCTCAACCGCGACGACGTGGGCTTCGCCAAGCGGATCCCGTTCGGAGGTGCGATCCGGACCCGGATCTCTTCGCAGTGCCTGAAGCGCCACTGGCGCACTTTTGAGGGCGAGGGCAGCCTCGCGAAGCTGGGCGAGCCGCTGGCGGTGCGGTCCCGGATCACCTTCGAGGAGAAGCTCGTCAAGCCGCTCATCGAAAAGCAGATCGACGCAAAGATCGTCCGGCCGGTCGTCGCGGCGCTGATGAAGTTGGTGCTGGGCAAGAGTGCCAAGGCCGAAAAGAAGAAGAAGGAGGACGCCGAAACGGCCGAGGTGGATACCAAGGCTAAACTGACCGCGGAGACCAAGCAGGTCACGGTGATCGGCCCAAAAGAGCTGGCCTATCTGCTCGACGTGGCCACGGAGATCTGCGGCGCCATGAAGCCCGGGAATGACCTGCAGAAGGAGGCGGAGAAGGCCGCCAAGGAGAAGCTCGATAAGGATGGCAAGAAGAACCTGGAGGCCTTGGGCAAGGCGGCCAAGGGACTCGATGCCGCCCTCTTCGGGCGGATGGTCACAGGGGACATCCTGGCGCGCGGGGATGCCGCCATCCACGTGGCGCACGCGCTCACGGTGCACGAGGAGCAGTCGGAGTCGGACTACTTCTCGGCGATCGACGAGCTGCTCCGCGCCTCGAGCGACGAGGGCGGACAGGGCAGCGGCCACATCAACAGCTCCGAGCTCACCAGCGGCTTCTTCTACGGCTACGTGGTCGTCGACGTGCCGTTGCTGGTGGCGAACCTGGAGGGAGGATCGGCGCCGGACTGGGAGAAGCTCGACAGGAGCCTGGCCAAGAAGGTCGTGGGAGCGCTGGTGCAGCTCGTGAGCACGGTGACCCCGGGTGCCAAGCTCGGGTCGACCGCCCCCTACGCGACCCCGCACCTCGTGATGATCGAGGCCGGCAACCAGCAGCCGCGCACCCTGGCCAACGCCTTCCTCACGCCGGTCGATCTGAGCGGGAAGAATCTCGTCGCGGAGACCTACGAGGCTCTGGCGAGGTACCTCGCGGAAGACGCGGCCATGTTCCCCCGGGCGGTCCCCGCGCGGCGCCTCTCGGCGAAGGGCGATGCCAGCAAGCTCCTAGAGCTCTCCAAGCAGGAACAGATGCTCTCCGTCGACGCGCTGGCCGAGTGGGCCGCCGGAAACATCTGAGGAGCGAGGGATCCCATGGCTGAAATCCTGCTCCTCCGGCTGGAGGGGCCCCTGATGTCCTTCGGCGGCCCCCTGGTCGACCAGCAAGGCGTGACCCAGCGATACCCGGCCCTCTCCATGCTCACCGGGCTGTTGGCCAACGCGCTGGGCTATGATCACTCGGAGCCTGAAAAGACCCAGAAGCTGCAACAGCGCATCCGGTACGCGGTTCGCGCCGATTTGCCCGGCGACGCGCTCCGCGACTACCAGACCGTGTGCTTCAAGCAGGATCACCTGGTCGACACCGGGTGGACCACCCGGGGCACGGTCGACGAGCGTGGCAAGGGTGAAGCCACGTCGGGCACGCACATTCGGTACCGCGACTATTGGGCCGACGCGTCGTTCACGGTTTCGCTGATGGTCGAACCCGGGGATCCGTCGCTGGATCAAATCGCGTCGGCAGTGCAGAGCCCGGCCCGGCCACTCTTCCTGGGCCGCAAGCCGTGCCTGCCGTCCGTTCCTGTCCATTTCGTGCGTGTCGAGGCGCCGGGCGTGCTCGCTGCGCTGCGGGATGCGCCGCGATCGAAGCGCGCGAAATCGGGCGAGGAGGTTCCGGCCTGGTGGCCCGACGAGGAGCCGCTTCCGGAGGGCGTGGCGAGACCGGTTCGACTTCCGGTCACCGACTCCCGCGACTGGCGCAACCAGATCCACGTGGGGCGCCGGGTCATCTGCGAAGGGGTGCTGCGACTGCCGGAGGTCGCGAGATGAGCGGGCTCAATCTGATTCGCCTCCGGCTCGACCTGCCGCGGCTCTACGAGTTGGCGAAGCGGCGGAACCTGCCGACGCGCGACGTGGACCTGGGCTACCTCGTTCACTGTCAACTCGGCGAGTTGATTCGCGAGGCGCCGCCGAAGCTCTTTGCGCTGCCCGCGTTGAACCACCCCGATCCGAAACCGGGCCACGCCATCGAGGTCTTGGCGTACAGCACCGAGCCCGGCGATAAGCTCGTCGGGCGGGCGCAGGCCTTCAGCACCCCGGAGCACTGGGAGGTGCTGCTCGACGGCCGGATCGACTCGAAGCCGATGCCGGGCATCTTCCCGGCGGGCACGACGCTCGGGTTCGAGGTGCGGGCCTGCCCGGTCGTACGCACGAAGAGCAAGAAGGACGGAACGCGCACCGAGAGCGGCGAGCGGGAGCTCGACGTGTTCCTGCTCGAGGTCGAGAAACATCCGGAGACGAAGCCTGGCACCTTGGATAAGCGGGCGATCTATGAGGCCTGGCTTCAGGCGCGGTTCGGCGCCTCCTCTGGCGCGTCGCTGGAATCGGTCGCCCTGACCGCGCTGCGCCGGGAGCGGGTTGTTCGCCGCGAGAAGGGCGGCGCGCGCAAGGCGCGTGCCTTCGATCGCCCGGACGTCGTCTTCCGGGGGCTTCTCCGGGTCACGGACCCGGAGAAGTTTCAGGCGTTCTTGGCCCACGGCATCGGCCGCCACCGGGCCTTCGGCTTCGGCATGTTGCTGCTCCTTCCCGCGTCAGAGGTCTAGATGCTGGAGGGCAGGCTCGGCCTAGAGACGGCGCGCGTCCCGCAGTCCGATCGGCACGGCCTCCTCTGGCTCGGTCGTGGCAACCTGACGGCAGAGGATGGGACCTTACGCTTCGTGACCGCCGGTGCCGGCGATCTCCGGTCCGGTGACTACCAGATCCCGTTTCAGATGCTCTCCTGCATCATTCTGCAGCCCGGCTGCACCGTGAGCCACGACGTGCTACGGCTGCTGGCTCGACACGGAACGGGCCTCCTCGCCGTCGGTGACGACGGCGTGCGCATGTACGCGAGCATGCCGTTCGGCCCCGACGACTCCGCCCTCGCCCGGGAACAAGCACGTTGCTGGGCGGCGCTCCCGCCGCGGATGAGCAAGGCTCGCAAGCTCTATGCCTGGCGGCTCGGCGAGGTCCTGCCCAACGCCGACATCGCCGTCCTTCGGGGCATCGAGGGCGCCCGGATGAAGGAGATCTACAAGCGGCTGGCTCAGCAGTACGGGATTCGGTGGGATGGCCGACGATACGATCGCGCCGATCCGACCTCGGCCACTCCGGCCAACCAGGCAATCAATCACGCCGCGAGCGCGGTCGAGGCAGCGGCGATGGTCGCCGTCGCCTGCACGGGGACCCTCCCGCAACTCGGCTTCATCCACGAGGACTCCGGGAACGCGTTCTGCCTCGACGTGGCCGACCTCTTCCGGGACACGTTCACCCTTCCGATCGCCTTCGGAGCGGTCCGCGAGAGCGAGAACAAAGGCGAGCTGCTGGAGCGCTGCGTGCGCCGGGCCGCCGGGAAGGCCTTTCGCCAGAAGCAGCTCGTCGCGACGATGATCGATCGGATCAAGGAGTTGCTCAATGGCGATGACGATTGTCGTGACGCGTGATGTCGAGGATCGATACCGCGGCTTCCTTGGATCCTGCATGCTCGAATTGGCGCCTGGCGTGTACACCTCGCCACGCATGACCCGAGGTGTCCGCGAGCGAGTCTGGAGCGTCCTGACAGACTGGTTTGGATGCCTAGGACACGGGAGCATCGTCATGACCTGGAGCGAGCCCGGCCTCCCCGGCGGTCAGGCCGTCGCCACCCTCGGCGTGCCAGCCAAGGACATCGCGGCCATAGACGGCGTGCTCCTCGCCCGCCGCGACGTGCCCGAAAGCCAGGCGCCGCACCTGAAAACCGAATAGCCAAGCGGCCCGTCATGAGGTAGACTGTCCACGTTTCGTACAGAGGTTCCCCCGCCCGCGCGGGGATAGACCCCTCAAGTGATCCTGCACTTCCAAGAGATCGCAGGTTCCCCCGCCCGCGCGGGGATAGACCCATGCTGTGATCCTGGCAGGGCTCGTTCTCGGAGGTTCCCCCGCCCGCGCGGGGATAGACCGGACCTTCCGCGTGCAGAAGCGCGTGAGTTTCGGGTTCCCCCGCCCGCGCGGGGATAGACCCGCCGGGACTTATGTAAAGTGGGGGAGAAGGTTGGTTCCCCCGCCCGCGCGGGGATAGACCCTTTTCTCGGCCGAAGAGAGTAGCCGACTACTTGGTTCCCCCGCCCGCGCGGGGATAGACCCCATCCGGAAGGGATAGGCCCTACGGAATAACGGGTTCCCCCGCCCGCGCGGGGATAGACCTGCCGAGCGAGCCTTTGCCGAGAATCGACGGTCGGTTCCCCCGCCCGCGCGGGGATAGACCCTGGCGTTGACTTCCTTCCATGGGCGCGTAGGCGGTTCCCCCGCCCGCGCGGGGATAGACCACTTCCGAAGCCGCCCGATGGCCTGGCGGATCTGGTTCCCCCGCCCGCGCGGGGATAGACCCTGGTAGTCGACCACCCCGCGCGGCTGGCGAGGGGTTCCCCCGCCCGCGCGGGGATAGACCGCCAAGGGCAGTGGACACCGACAAGATGGGAGTGGTTCCCCCGCCCGCGCGGGGATAGACCCCAGACGGCCTCCGAGACCGGGGCCGACCCGACGGTTCCCCCGCCCGCGCGGGGATAGACCCACCCACCAGGGCAATGGCAAGCGAGGTCTTCAGGTTCCCCCGCCCGCGCGGGGATAGACCCGATACTTCGACGGGCTTCAGGGAGATGACGGCGGTTCCCCCGCCCGCGCGGGGATAGACCCGCTCACGAGCCCCTCTGGCAGCGGGTGGCGGTGGTTCCCCCGCCCGCGCGGGGATAGACCCCCGCTGCGCCACGGCAGCGTCCACTGACTCCCGGTTCCCCCGCCCGCGCGGGGATAGACCCGCTACGGGCGGGGCGACCGGAGCGACCGAACCGGTTCCCCCGCCCGCGCGGGGATAGACCCTCGAAGTCGCGATCCTCGCGCGCCCCACGAAGGGTTCCCCCGCCCGCGCGGGGATAGACCTTCGGCGGGCACGGTGGGCAGCCTCGATGCAGCGGTTCCCCCGCCCGCGCGGGGATAGACCCGCGAACACTGGCGCACGAGGGCCCTGCGGGTGGGTTCCCCCGCCCGCGCGGGGATAGACCCTCGTCTACCAGGCCATCGAGCGCCTGTGGGCAGGTTCCCCCGCCCGCGCGGGGATAGACCCTCAAGATGCTTGTCTACTCTGACACGCCCGCCGGTTCCCCCGCCCGCGCGGGGATAGACCCGGATCGACTTCCAGGCGGGCGCAGCGGCCGAGGGTTCCCCCGCCCGCGCGGGGATAGACCCCGGAAGCTGCGTCAAGACCTATTCCGTTTCGGGGTTCCCCCGCCCGCGCGGGGATAGACCTTCACTGCGGGTCATGCTTGTCTTGTCCATGTCGGTTCCCCCGCCCGCGCGGGGATAGACCGCGTGCGGCGGGCAGCCGGAGCGGCGTGGCGCGGGTTCCCCCGCCCGCGCGGGGATAGACCCCTCGCGCTGCTACGACGAGGGTGGCAGGTTGGGGTTCCCCCGCCCGCGCGGGGATAGACCCCTTGCCCCACGTTCAACCCCCCGCCGCCAAGGGGTTCCCCCGCCCGCGCGGGGATAGACCCTGCTCCTCTTCGCCGAGCATGCTGGCGCGCTCGGTTCCCCCGCCCGCGCGGGGATAGACCCTCCATTGAGGTCATCTGTCTTTCTCCTTGTCTGGTTCCCCCGCCCGCGCGGGGATAGACCCTTGGCTGGTTCCCATTTAGAAGGTCCAGCGCCGGTTCCCCCGCCCGCGCGGGGATAGACCCGGTGGAGCGCAAACCGCCCCGGTCACGCACTGGGTTCCCCCGCCCGCGCGGGGATAGACCGGAGCAACAATGGCCGAGACACCGAAGCAGACCGGTTCCCCCGCCCGCGCGGGGATAGACCCGCCGACGTGGTGTCTCGGGCGATCGTCTCGGCGGTTCCCCCGCCCGCGCGGGGATAGACCCTACGGGCTGAGTAGCGGGAGTATTTCGGCCGCGGCCGACGTTGTTGATAAGGTCTACCATGGCGCTAAGTAAGACAATCGTGCTTGTTGACCCGGTTACCGGCGCCACAAGACCACTTACAACGTACACGCTTCGCGGGGCGGTGGCTGTCAGTTCTCACGAGCTAGGGACCCCTGAGGGGAAAGTTTCTCACCTGCTTTCCCCCCTTCCGGAGCTGAGTTTCTCAGCTGAATTCCCCCCCCGTCCACGCGTGACAGACGCGACCGCTAAGGGTCGCCGCCGCTCGGCCATGGAGACCGAGCAGGAGGCCCAAGGTGGCATACCGCGAGGTCACGATGGTGGAAATCAAGGAAGTCTTACG
>JAKAPL010000071.1 GCA_021807105.1 Myxococcales bacterium
TTCCGATCTCGGGTAATCGCGATCGCTCGTCGGGTAATCGCGATCGCTCGTCGGGTAATCGCGATCGCTCGTCGGGTGATCGCGGTCGCTCGTCGGGTAATCGCGATCGCTCGTCGGGTAATCGCGATCGCTCGTCGGGTAATCGCGGTCGCTCGTCGGGTGATCGCGATCACCCGCCGGGGAATCGCGATCACCCGAGGGGGAATCGCGATCACCCGAGGGGGAATCGCGATCACCCGAGGGGGAATCGCGATCGCTCGCGGGGGAATCGCGATCACCCGAGGGGGAATCGCGATCACCCGGCGGGGGAATCGCGATCACCCGAGGGGGAATCGCGATCGCTCGCGGGGGAATCGCGATCACCCGAGGGGGAATCGCGGTCGCTCGCGGGGGAATCGCGGTCGCTCGCGGGGGAATCGCGATCACCCGAGGGGGAATCGCGGTCGCTCGCGGGGGAATCGCGATCACCCGCGCCGAGGGGGGCCGTGGGGACGCTCCGGGAGCCCCCGCGGGGTTCTTCGTCCACGATCGAGACAGGCGTACGAAATCCGCCTACCCCCCTCGCGCTCGCCCTCGTGATTTCGCGGACCTGCGGCTGGCACCAAGAACGTCGCCGGGAAGTCCACACCGCCGGAAACCGCACCGATGGCAAGCCGTTCGCTGACCTCCCGGAGGATCAGCGCCCCAGCCTCCCCGGAGAGCCGCTCGGCCCGAGCTTCGACCTTCAAGGCCCCGTTGAGCTCGACCGCAAGGAGTGGTAGGGATTCACCCATGAGGGGCCTCCTCGCGCGTGCCGGAGAGCGGCGTGGAGACCTTCTCCTACCGCGCTTCCCTGGCGGCGCGTCGTCTCTTCTTCAGTTTTTCGGTGAATAAGACGGGGTGAATAAGACGGGGTAAGTTCTCTCCCGTTCCGCGAGGCGCCACGGAGGCGCCGGCCCCCCCCCGCCAGCGACCATCCGCCTTTCCGGGCGAGCTCGCCCGCCCCTCCCACCCGCAGCCGCGAGCCGACAAGAGATGACTCCGGCGCGCCTTCCCGCTCGCCTTTTCCCCTCCGGGCTTCTAGATTAGACGCTCGTGCTCACGCCCATCGCCCTCGGCTGGATTCTCTTCTCGGCGACGGAGACCGCGGCCCACGTGCCGCCACACGGAGGGATCCTCGCGAGTGCCGGGGAGGGGCATCTCGAGCTGGTCGTCGGCCCCGACCGGGTTGCCCTCTTCCCGCTCGACGCGAAACTCGAGCCTCTGCCCCTGGCCGGCGGCGAGGCGGTCCTGCTCATCGGAGGGCAGCCGCCGCTCGAGCTCGCCTCGACGGGCGATCGCTGGGAAGCCGCCAACCCCGTGGGCGTCGATTCGGGATTCGACGCGGTGGCGGTCGTGCGGCGGACGACGGCCGCCGTCGCGGCCCGCTTCGCGTTTCAACCTGGCGGCGCCTCCCTCTTCCACGATCACCGGCCATTCCACGGCGGCCTCGTGGGTATGGCCGGGGAGCGCCACATGGAGCTCGCCGTACAGCCGATGGCCAGCGGCGCGGAGTTGCAGCTCTATCTGACCGACGCCTACCGGCAGCCAGTTTCGCCCACGGGAGTGACCGGGACCGTTCGTGTCCGGGATGGAGCGCGCACGGAGACGCTCTCCTGGTCCGACGGCGGGGATTGCCTGACCGCGCGCATCGCCAAGCCGTCCGGACCGCTCGATGTCCACCTAGAGCTGAACTACCCCGATGCCCCGCACAACGTGGACATGGACTACTACGTCGAGCAAGGGATGGCCAAGCCCACGGGAAGCACGGTGACCATTCATGTCGGCAGCGATGGCTTCGTTCCGGCCCGAATCGAAGCGCAGGGCGGAACGCCCGTGACGCTCCGCTTCCTGCGTATGACGGAGCACACCTGCGCGACCCGAGTCGTCTTCCCGGCGCTCGGGATCGAACGAGACCTCCCCCTCGGTCACCCGGTCGAGATCTCGATCGTTCCGCGGGCGGGCGAGACCGCGTTCGCGTGTGGGATGGGGATGTTCAGGGGGGCCGTGGTGGCACGCTAGCCCGGGCGGCGGTCCGTCTTGGGCGGTTCCCCTGCTTGCGAGAATCTTCGTCCGCGAGAGTTCACGATGCTCCTCCGAACACTGCGGTGCGATGGGGGGGACTGGCCTCCCACGGCTGGCGGACCGTGGTGAGCCGGTCTGGCCGTTGCAGCGGGGGGAAGTAGCGGCGGCGCGCGGGCCCTCGCCCCCTCAAGAGCCGCGCGGCGGGGTACGGCGGGAGACGATCTCCTCGATGAGGCGCATCGATTCGTCATCGAAATTGACGAACTCGATGCCCATCCCGGGCTCCCCTCCAGGAGGAACCCTGCCGGGAGGGTTGCTCCGCACCACCCGCCCGAGACCCTCGATCAAGTGGGATCCATCGCGCAGGCCGAACTGCAAGTAAATCATCTCCCCCTCGGCGCGTGGTTTGTCCGTAACGATGTACATTCCCCCGAGGGAGATGTTGCTCGAATACTCGGCGAGGAAATCGCCTACCGTCTGGAAACGATACTGGACGAGCATCTGGAGCGGAGTCCGGGGAAAACGCCGGCGGTCGCTTCCCGATGGCACGGTGGGAGCAGAGGGGTCGGTCATCACGAGGGCCCGATGCTACCGTGGAATGCGGGTGGGGGGCAATGGCCGCCCGCACCGAACGCATCGCAGCGCCTTCCTCCCCAGCCAGCCGCGGAGTAGACTGAAGCGTCATCGGTGGAGGAACACGTGCGGCTATTCGTCTCGGAGGATCAACTCAGCGGCTGGACGGAGGAGGGCAAGATCGAGCTGGCGGGCGACTATCTCACCGTCCCTTCCGAGGGCCGGTCGTTCCATCTACGTCCGGGGGTTCGCTTCCTGGCGATCGCCGCCGGCAGCGATCGCCATGGCCTCGTGGGAAAGGTCAAGAGTGAAGAGCAGGTCCGTGGGATGGGCGCCGAGCTTTACCGGGAATCGGTCCTCATGGGTGACGACGCTTACGACGTGCTGCCAGGGTTCCTCGCCGAAGCAGCGGAGCCCACGGCGAAGGCCGACGGAGCCACGACCGCTCTCCGAAATGGTCCGACCGCCCCCGACCTCGGGGCGCAGTCCGAGATTCGTCGGCAAGAAGAGGAGGGACGCGCAGAGCTGGCTCGGTTCTTGCTTGAGGGCCTATCGTGAGCCACGCACTGCTCGGCACCGCTACGCTCGCTTACTGCGGCGCAGGCATGGGCTACCTTTGGTACCTCGTCCACCCCGACCCGCCGGCCCCGCGCATCGCTTTCTGGAGCCTCGCCGGCGGCCTCTTGCTTCACGCCCTCGCGATCGCGTGCGGACTGTTGGACCACGCCTTCCTGCCGGCGACCAACATCCGCGAGGGTCTCTCCCTCCTCGCCTGGATGATCGGAATCGCCTATCTCATCCTGGGCCGCCGACTGCGCCTGCCCATCCTTGGAGCCTTCATCCTCCCGATCGTCTTGGTGATCGTCTTCCCCGCTCTCGCCGTGCCGATCCAGGACCGACCGCTGACCCCCGCGCTGCACGCGGGACTCCTCCCCCTGCACGTAGTGGCCGCCTTCCTCGGAAACGCGCTCTTCGCGCTCGCGTTCGGAGTCGGGCTCGTCTACCTTTTACAAGAGCGTGAGCTCAAACGGCGTGGCCAGCTCTTCGCGATCTGGAACAAGCTGCCCTCCCTGGAGATCCTCGACGGTCTGAACAGCCGGCTCGTGGCCTGGGGGTTCACGCTTCTCACCTTCGCAATCGTGAGCGGCGCGTTGGTCGCCAAGAGGACCTGGGGAAGCGCGTGGAGCTGGGAGCCTCGCGAGGCTCTCGCGTTCGTCACCTGGGTGCTGTTCGCAGGGCTGATTGGCGCGCGCCAACTCGTCGGCTGGCGGGGGCGGCGCGTGGCGGTGCTGACCATGATCGGCTTCCTTCTGGTCATGGGCAGCTTCGTCGGCCTCGCGCTCTGCCCGGTCGATCGCCATGGGGGCACGTTCCAATGACGGCGAGGCCATGATCGATCGCCTGGTGCTGGTGGGCATCTCGCATCATACCGCCTCCCTGCCGGTGCGCGAACGCCTCTCGCGTCTCGGCGAAAACCTAGCGGCCACGATCGAGTCGATTCGGCGGCTTCCCGGCGTGGCCGAGGGCATGGTCCTGTCGACCTGCAACCGAGTCGAGCTATACGGCGCCGGCAATCCGGCGGCCCGCGCCGCATCGTCTCTGCAGACCTTCGTCGCCGATCAGGGCCTCGGGGCGGACGGCTCCGGGGAGTTGTACGTCCACCAGGGCGAGGAGGCGGCCCGTCATCTGTTCCGGGTCGCGGCCAGCCTCGATTCCATGGTCGTTGGCGAGCCACAGATCCTGGGGCAGCTCAAGGATGCCTTCCACGTCGCCTCCTCCGTGGGTGCGACGGGAGATTGCCTCCACCGGACCGTCGGACGGGCGTTTGCCGTCGCCAAGCGCGTTCGGACCGAGACCGGGGTCGGCCGCAATGCCGTCTCGATGGGTTACGCGGCGGTCGAGCTGGCGCGCAAGATCTTCGCGTCGCTCGAAGGCAAGCGGGTGCTTCTCGTCGGTGCTGGCGAGATGGCGACTCTCGCCGCGCGCCACCTTGCGGGCCACGGGGTCCTCGCGCTGGAAATCGTCAACCGGTCGGAGGCCCACGCGGAGGAGCTCGCGGCGCAATTCCGCAGGGAAGGCACGGGCGCGCGCGCCCACGGCCTCGACCGCCTGCCCGAGTTGCTCCCGCAAGTCGACATCGTTCTCTCGGCCGCTGGCGGCAAGACGTTCCTGATCACCCGCGAAGCTCTTGCGCAAGCCGTGAAGGCGCGCCGTTTCCGGCCGCTGTTTCTCATCGACCTCGCCGTGCCGCGGTCCATCGAGCCGTCCTCGGGTGGCTTGCCCAACGTCTACCTGAAGGACGTGGACGACATCGGCGCACTGCTCGCCCAAAACAGCGCCCACCGAGCGCAGGAGGCTGGCCGAGCAGAAGCGATCATCGAGGTCGAAGTGGCGGAGCTCGCCCGGGTCCTGCGCGGCCGATCGGCCACGCCGGTCCTGACGGAACTGCGACGGCTCGGCGATCAGGTGGCGCAGGCCGAGACGCGCCGCACGCTGGCCATGGTGGGTGGGGCGCTGGATGATCGGCAGCGAGCCTCGGTGGAGGCAATGGCTCGAGCCATCGTGAACAAGCTCCTGCACGAACCCACCACGCGCCTGCGACGAGCGGCCGAGTCCGGCGCCGAGGGCGAGTTGGCCGACGTGGTGGCGTTGCTCTTCGGCCTCCCCGGCGAGAAGCTCGATTCGCCAGAGCCCCCCGAGCCGTCCGGCGATCCGCCGGTCGAAGGCTGAATCATGGAAGCGCTCCGTATCGGCACCCGGAGGTCCGCGCTCGCCCGCTGGCAGGCAGAGCATATCGCGACGCTCCTGCGCTCGGTCCACCCGGGGCTGGAGGTGGTGATCGTTCCGATGAGCACGAAGGGGGATCGATTCCTCGGCGCACCGCTCGCGGAGATCGGCGGCAAGGGGCTCTTCGTCCAGGAGATCGAGCAAGCGCTCCTGCGTGGAGAGGTGGACCTCGCCGTGCACAGCTTGAAGGATCTGCCGGCCGAGGTGCCCGATAAACTCGTCTTGGCCCGGCCGCCGCCGCGGGAAGACCCGCGCGACGCGCTCGTCTCGAGGGTGGGCTCGTCGATCGGGGATCTTCCGCGTGGCGCTCGCGTCGGGACCTCTTCGCTCCGGAGGGCGGTTCAGATCCGCGCGCTCCGGAGCGACCTGGAGATCGTCCCCATTCGCGGCAACGTCCAGACTCGTCTTTCCCGAACGCTCGGCCCGGGCGATGAGCTGCTGGACGCCGTCGTCGTCGCCCTGGCGGGCCTCAAACGACTCGGTCTCGATGAATCGGTCACCGAGATCCTCGATCCTGCGGACGTCGTCCCGGCCGTGGGGCAAGGGATTCTCGCGATCGAGCATCGGCGGGACGATGCTCGGACAAGCGAGGCGCTGGCGCCGCTGGGTGACCGGGACGCCGATCTGGCCGCGAGGGCGGAACGGTCGCTGCTTTGCCGCCTCGGCGCCGGGTGTCACGTGCCGCTGGGCGGTTACGCGCGGGTCGGCGAGACGCTGACTCTCTCGGCTGTGCTCGGCGATCCGGAAACCGGCCGGCTGTACCGGATCGAGACGAAGGGACCCCCGCTCGACGGAGAACGCATCGGCCGCGCGGCGGCGGAGATTCTGCTCGCGAGCGAAGGCGCCCGCGCCCTTGGACAGCCCCTCCCACGGACAACGCCGGAGTCGTAAGTGGCCGTCGTCCCGCTGGCGGGCAAGACGATCCTGGTCACCCGCAACCCGTCGCAGGCGCAGGCACTCGCCGGACGGCTGCGCGATCTGGGTGCAGCCGTCGTCTTCCTGCCGGGAATCGAAATCGGCCCGCCGTCGAGCTGGGAAGCACTGGACGGCGCCTTGCGCGACCTCGCCCGCTTCGACTGGCTCCTCTTCACGAGTGCACAGGCGGTCGCTCCCTTCCTCGCGCGGGCGCGCGAGCTCGGGATCGGCCTCCCGGACGCCCGGCGACTCCATGTGGGCGCGGTCGGCGCGAGGACCGCGGCGACGCTCGCGGAGCATGGCCTCCCACCCGATGTCGTCCCTGCCGAGCACGTGGCCGAAGCGCTGGCCGCTGCGCTGGGATCTCGGGTGGCCGGGTGCCGCGTTCTCCTGCCGCGGGCCGAAGTGGCGCGCGAGGTGCTCCTCGAGAAGCTGCTCGCGCAAGGGGCCAGCGAGGTGCGGATCGCCCCGGTCTATCGCGCCCGCCCCCCCGATTCGAATCCCGGACCCGCGCGGGCGGCGCTCGAGAGGGGGTTCATCGACGTCGCGACGTTCTCCAGCGCCGGTGTCTTCCATGGGGTCATCGGGCAGCTCGGCGAAGGCGCGATCGAGTTGCTGCGCCACGTCCCGGCGATCTGCATCGGACCGGTCACGGCGGAGGCTTGCCGCGGGGCGGGCCTCTCCGACGTCACGGTCGCGGAGCCCTATACGATGGATGGCCTGGTCGCCGCCATCCTGCGGCGCCTAGGAGTCGGATCCTGACGGCGGCGCCGAAGGAGCGCGGCGAACAACCACGCGGCGAACAGCACCTCTTCCGCGGGTGCGCCCGTCGTGCAGCCACAGCCACCGGTGGCGCCGGTGCGGGGACGAGGCGCGGGGCCGTAAGTGGCCGATGTAGAACCCGACCCGCCGCTCGTGCCGCTTCCGCTGCTGGAAGATGTGCTGGTCACTCCCCCGGACACTCCTGAAGAGCCGCTCGATCCGACGCCGCTGGAGCCGTAGCCGCTCGTCGAGGCTGCGCCGGTCGTTCCTCCCACGCTGCCGCCGTCCACGGCGCCGCTCGTACCGCCGCTGCTGCTGCTGCTGCTGCTGCTCGTGCCCCCGCCATTCACCGCCGCGGGAGGCAGGCAGACGCTGCCGCCGTCGGTCGAGCTGATCGAATAGCAGTTATATCCCGTTCGGCAGTCAGCGTCCTTCTGGCAGCTCTCGAAGCACTCGCCGAAGTTCGTGTGAACGTCGAACACCGTGCAGGAACCCGTGGGCCCGCAAATCCCGCTCGGATCCGTGCCGCAGTTCGCCTCCTCCCCCATACCGGTGACGCAGTACCCCCCCGGGAAACCCGTCTGGGCCTCCGACCAGCACATGCCGCCCTCTGGACAGTCCGCATCGACCGTGCAGGGGGAGCCCGGGCTCGCGCTGGAATTGAACTTTCCATAGACGCACCCCCCATGGAAACAAGCGAGGGTACAGTCGGCGCTGGTCGTGCATGGCTCGCCGCTCAACTGGCACCGGTTTCCAGAGCAGCTATCCGCGCCGTTAACGACGCAATCGGCGTTCGTCTCGCAGCCGGGGTAGCAGACGAAGTTCGCGAAGACGATGCCGGCTCCCTGGTTCACCAGCGAATAGTTGAGCGGCACGCAGTCGTACGGCGCGTCGGTCCGGCCACAGGCGTTCGGAAAGAAGCCGGCGCACTGTTTGAGGCAGAAGCTCTGGTTGGCCGCCGCGCCCGATGACCCGGGCGGCGCCGGCTGACAAGCCGAGCCGGTCGGGCAGTCCCCGCTCCCGACGCCGCCGTCCGGAAGAGCCGTGCACGTCGCCGTGCAGTAGCCTCCGTAAAAGGGCGTGGTCTGCGTGCCGCCATCGGGTAGGGCGAAGACCTGCTGGATGCACTGTCCGGCTGTCCCACCGGCGGCGCACTGAGTCTGCCCCACGCAGGCGGCGCCGACCGGGACCCCTGCGGTCGAGCTTCCGGCGACGCAGTAGTTGCCGTTCGGGGAACTGACCGCCATGCAGCGGTATCCCGTCGAGCAGCTCCCCTGGCCCGTCCCCGTGCAGCCCTGCGAGCAATACTGCGATCCGTTGCCGGGGTCCGTGATGCAGGAGAGCCCCGCATTGCAGCTCCCGCTGCACGGCCCCCCGAACGCGCCCTGGACAGGGTAGAGCTGACAGATGTTGTTGATGTCGTGCGGCTCGAGTTGCCAGCGCTCATCGCCTGGCGACACGTACGGGTACATCACCGCCTGGTAGTCGTCGAGGTAGTGATCGAGGCCGAAACAGTGTCCGGTCTCCTGGTTCGCGACGGTCTCCACGTCGATCTGCGATCCGTTGTTGCCGTTATGCAGGTCACCGAACTGGAAGTCGACGGAATTGAAGAAGACGTCGCACTCCGAGACGATTCCTGAACCGAACTCCAAGACGGCGAGGCCCACCGCCGTGCCGCTCTGTCCGACGCCGCCGCTCAGATATTGGTACTGCTGGGTCCCCCGCTGCGTCACGTTCACGCCGATCGAGTTCTTGCCGTCGCCGCTGACGGCGGCGGCGGGGTCGGTATCCATCCCCGATTCCCGCGTGCGGAGCGCGGAGCAGGGGACCGGGCTGTAGCCCGGCGCGCTCGGGTCGGTGCCCCAAAGGCCAAAGGCGGTGTGGACCTGGTTCTCGAAATCGGTGTTCTCCTGGCCGTTCGCGTCGATCCACTGAGCCAGCTCGTAGCTCCACGGGTTGTTCGGCACGGTGCAGATGTTCGGCGCACAGATCGAACAGAGGTTCGTCGCGCCGGAGCACGCCGTCGCCCGGGCCAGAGATGGTTGTAGCAGCAACGCTCCGGCAAGGCCGGCGGCGAGGGTCCGAGGAAGCCTGAAGGTCATTTTGTCCTCGAGGCGGCCTTCGGGGGCCGCGACCCAGCGCGGCCGGGAAGCTGGCCGCATGGCCCCCGGACCACCGGATGGAGGTCTGGGAGCAGGGGGAGCGTGGCCTCCCCCGCTTCCACCATCACACCCCGCCTTGGTAAGAGCGTCGCTGAAGCTTCGCGCGGCACGGGCATTCTCGGAGGAGGTCGTGGATCCGTTCGGGTGGGCGTCAGCGAGGTGCGGCATAGGATTGAACCTCGGCCACGAAGTCGTCCAATCGGGCCGGTGCGTAGCGCGGCAAGCTGCCGTCGCGCGAGACAAGGCCCGCGTGCGAGAGGTCGCGGTCCACCACCCGCGCCCCGATCACGGGGTCGAACCGTACCGTGAACTTGCCTTGCGAGAAGCCATAAAGAACGAGTCCTCGCGGCGTGCGCGCGAGGAAGACGATGACCTCCTCACCTGGTCGAAAGGCAGCATCACCTGGGATCATCTCGGTGACGCCGTCCACGGTCCCACCGATCTGCCGGAAGCGGAGCGTCTCCGGCACGGACGGCCCCTTCAGCGTCTGGACGACCCGCAGCGTCGTCGTGGTCCAGATGTCCTTGCCGGGGGCCTCGCGCGCGGCCGATTGGCTGACGACCCGGCCCCGCACGACCAGATCGACCCGTCGAGTCAGCTCCTGCAATGGCAGCAACTCCATCACCAGTCCCTGGGCCGTTGGTGCGCAAAGCGAGAAGAGCAGGAAGGTGACGACTGCCGGCAGCGGCACGAAGGATCTCGTCATGGGGAAGCCCGGGCAGGAGGAACGGTTGGCGGGGCGGACGGCAAACGGCCTACGATACTAGCGATCGGTGCTCTCGCTCGTCAACGGGAGGGACTCGGCACTCCAGGGCCACGGGCAAATCCCGATGACGGATGCAGAAGACCTGACCGACGTGCGGGAAGTCGAGGCGGCCGTTCAGCTCGGGGCTCGTCCCGATCTCCCGCGCCTCCAGCCGCCCGCGGCCCTCGTCAACGGTCCGATGCTGAGGGGGGGGAAACCCTCCCGTGCCGGAGGCTCTCTGCGCCCCGGCGCTCGGCGTTTCGCTTCCTGTTCTTGGGCGGTGTAAGCAGTTCGTCGCGACGCGCGATGAGCGTGCTCCCAATCGCTTTGACTTTGCGCCCGGCGGCCGGCTAACCTCCGGCCGATGGAGTCGACCTTCCTCACCGCTGAGCACGCGCGCCTCGCCGCCGAGGCTTGGGCCTTCGCGCGCGACAGCCTGGCCCCGGCCGCAGCCAGCGAGGAGGCTGCGGATGACGTCGATTCGCTCGCCCGCCGCTTCGTGCGGAGGATGGCCGAGGCCGGGATCCTGCGCCACTGCGTGCCCGCGGCGTTCGGGGGCGCGACGGAGCGCGTGAGCTTCCGGTCGCTGTGTGTGATCCGCGAGGCCCTCGCCTACGCCTCCGGGCTGTGCGACTCCATGTTCGCGCTCCAGGGGCTCGGCGCTGGCCCGATCGCGTTCTTTGGATCGACGGAGCAGCGGGCCGAGTGGCTCCCGAAAGTCGCCGCGGGAACGGCGATCGCCGCCTTCGCCATGAGCGAGCCGGGCGCGGGCTCCGACCTCTCCGCCATCGCCACGACCGCGCGTCGCGAGAACAGCCACTTCGTGCTCGACGGGGTCAAGCGCTTCATATCGAACGCGGGGATCGCGGACTTCTACGTGGTTTTCGCTCGCGCCGGGAACCCCGGCGAGAAGCCCGCGCTCTCAGCCTTCCTCGTGCCTGGAGACAACCCTGGGGTCCGGGTGCAGGAGCGCTTCGACCTGCTCGCGCCGCACCCGATCGGCGAGATTGCGCTGGATGAGTGCCGGCTGCCGCGATCGGCGCTGATCGGCGAGGAGGGGAGGGGGCTTCCGGTCGCGCTCGCCACCCTCGACGCCTTCCGGCCCACCGTCGGCGCCGCCGCACTCGGTCTCGCCCGGCGCGCGCTCGACGAGAGCCTCGATCGGGTCACGAGCCGGATCCAGTTCGGCAAGAAGCTCGCGGACCAGGAGGGGGTGCAGTTCATGCTCGCGGACATGGCGACAGAACTGGACGCGGCGCGGCTGCTGGTCTATCGCGCGGCCTACCGCCAGGATATGGGCCTCTCCCGGATCACGCTGGAAGCGGCGATGGCGAAGGCATACGCGACGGAGGTCGCGCAGCAGATCGTCGACCGCGCGGTGCAGCTCCACGGGGCGGCGGGCCTCGTCCGGGGATACGAGGTCGAGCGGCTCTACCGCGAGGTGAGGGCGCTGCGTATCCATGACGGGGCCACCGAAATCCAGAAGGTCGTCATCGCGCGAGAGCTGATCCAGCGCCACCTGGGGGAGGCAGCGGAGTAGCTCCCGCGGAGCACGGACTCGCCGGGGGATCGAGAATTCAGGTCGCCGGAGCGGGGGGCCGCCCCGGGTGTGGACCCCGCCTACTCGTGACAGACCTGGACCAGGGTGTCGCAGTTGCAGCCGGACGCGACCCCGCCGTCCGGGCCTGGGTTCGAGCAGGCGCAGAAGCTGAAGGGTGAGCTTGCGCCGCCCTCGGGGATGCACATCGGCTCGACCGAGGGACAGTCCTTCGCGGCCATACAGGTCTGCACGCAGAGGCCGTTCGCCGCGCCGTAGGGGAAGTGGCAGGCCGAGGTGCCGCCGTCGGAGCAGTCGGAGTCCTGCATGCAGGACGCATGGTTGGGAATCTTCGTCCCGCCGCAACCGCCAAGGATGAGCCCCGCGGCGACAATTGCTCCGATGACGATCGACTTCATGCAGCCCTCCATTCGGTGAAAAGGGTGTGCGGCCCATGTACGCGTTTTCCCAGTCTCTGGCAAGATTGCTGGTGGATCGTTGGCCCTGGCGATCGACGGCGGTCCGGCCAGCGCTTCGGGGATTTGACTCTCCGCGTTCTCCTGGCCTACACGGTGGCGCGTGTCCTCGCGCCTCGGGACCGTCCTCGCCACCGCGCTCCTCGTCCTTGCCGGTTGCGGCGGAGGTCACGCCGCGAGCGGGGACGGCGGCCGTGGCGACGCGGGCATGGCGGATTCCGGAGCGATCGACGCGGGAGCCGCCCCGGGGGCAGGCGACGCCGGCCTCGACGCCGGAGCGACCTCTGTCGAGAGCGATGGGGGCCTCCTCGACGGTGGCCCGGGCGATGCCGGCCGCGACGCGGGTCCGGGGGACGCCGGTCCTCTCTGCGCCTGTCTGCCCCCCGCCCACTTCTGCGACCCGTTCGGAGATTGCGTCGCCTGCCTCACGGACGGCGACTGCTCCGCGCAGGCGCCGCGCTGCGAGACACGAGCCGGGAACCCGAGCTACGGGCTGTGCGTCGCGTGCACTGCGCCGGGCCAGTGCACCGCCGGGCGCGCCTGCGACCCCACGACCGACACGTGCGTGGCAAGCTGCGCCGCTCCCGGCAGCTCGTGTGCGTTCGGCCACGCGTGTGATCCCGCGACCGGTCTTTGCGTGGTCGGCTGTCTCTCCACGGCTGATTGCAGTCCTGACCTCGGCGGCCCGCTCTGCGACCCGACGACCCACGCCTGCGTCGAGTGCCTCGGACCCGCCGACTGTCCGTATGACAATCCAGGGTGCCTCGCGGGCACGTGCGGCGGCTGCATCGCCGACGGCGAGTGCCCGGACGGCGACGTCTGCGGCGCCGGCCTCTGCCGCTGCAACGGCAGCGCGGGATGCGGCGGCGACGTTCCGGTCTGCGTGCCGGAGGACGGCGGCGGGGTCTGCGGCTGCCGCAGGGCCTCCGACTGCCCGGCCGGCGAGACATGCGATCTCGCGTGGCTCCAGGGCGGCGCCTGCGTCCCCTGCGACGGTGGGTGCGTCCTGGATGCGGGCGCCCCGGACGGCGGTCTGGGCGACGGCGGCGGGGTGGATGGCGGGAGCCCCGATGGAGGAATCGGGGCGGACGCGGGAGCGGCCCTGGACGCCGGCGCCGATGCCGGCCTGGAAGATGCCGGCCTCACGGATGCCGGCGATGGTGGATCACCATGAATGAGAAGCTCTGGGGCGATTTCGAGGGGCGGATGCGCGACCTGCGCGAGCTGCGGTCGGCGGCCTCGCTCCTCGGCTGGGATCAGGAGACCTGCCTGCCGCCGAGAGCGAGCGAGGCGCGCGGCCGGCAGGTGGCGGTGCTCGAGGCGGTGATTCACGAACGGCTGTGCGACCCGCGGCTCGCCGATACAATCGCGGCCCTCGCGGGCGAAGCCCTCCCGCCCGATCGCGCGGCGATGGTCCGGCAGCTCTCCCGCGAGGCTGAGAGGGCCCGTAAGCTCCCGGAGGCCTGGGTCCGCGCGCTCGCGAGGGCGCAGAGCGCGGGGCTCGCCGCCTGGCGGCAAGCGCGCGAGGCTCACCGCTTCGACCTCTTCGCGCCCGCGCTCGGAAAGCTCCTCGCCCTGCGGCGCGAGCAGGCCGACCTGCTTGGCCACGGCGGCGTACGTTACGACGCCCTGCTCGACATCTACGAGCCCGGCGCGCGGGTCGCGGCGCTGCAGCCCCTCTTCGCGCGCCTCTCGACCGAGCTTCGCCGGCTGGCGGAGATGATCGCCGGCAGCGGGCGGCGCACGCCAGCCATCGAGGGCCGTTTCGAGGTCGCCCGCCAAGAGACCTTCTGCCGCGAGCTCGTCACGGCGATGGGCTTCGACCTCACGGCCGGGCGTCTGGATCGTTCCGCCCACCCGTTCACGCTCGGCGTGCATCCGACCGATGTGCGGCTCACCAACCGGTACCGCGAGGACGATCCGCGGCCAGCCATCTTCGGGGCCATCCATGAGTGCGGGCATGGCCTCTACGAGCAGGGATTCGCCCCGGTGATCGCCGGAACGAACCTCGCCGACGCGCCGTCTTTTGGCCTACACGAGTCGCAGTCACGACTCTGGGAGAACCTCGTCGGCCGGAGCCTGCCCTTCTGGCGAGCCTTCTTCCCCGGGTTGCAGAAGCTCTTCCCGGAGGCCCTCGGCAACCTGGCCGTCGAGGAGTTCCACGCAGCGGTCAATGGTGTCGGTCACTCGCCCGTGCGGGTCGAGGCGGACGAGGTGACATACAACCTGCACATCGCGCTGCGCCTCGCGCTCGAGGCCGCGATGATCGCGGGGGATCTCGAGCCCGCGGAGCTGCCCGGCGCCTGGAACGAGACGAGCCGGCGGCTCCTCGGCTTTTCGCCCAGAGACGACGTCGAAGGCGTCCTTCAGGACATCCACTGGGCCTGGGGCGACGTGGGCTACTTCCCGAGCTATACCCTCGGCAACCTTTACGCGGCGATCCTCCTCGACGCCGCCGAGCGCGAGATCCCGAACCTGTGGGAGCGCGTCAGCCACGGCGAGTTGCTGCCGCTGCGCGAGTGGCTTCGCCGGAAGATTCACGCGCCCGGCCGACAGCGCGACACAGAGGAGACCGTCCGGGCGGCAACCGGCGAGGGCCTCTCCGAGCGGCCGTTCCTTGCCTACCTCTGGGCGAAGTACGGGGAGCTTTACGGCTTGGCGCGAGGGCGCTGACCCACGCCGGCCACGACCTCGGCGGGCGGGTACGAACCCGTGGTCGCGTCGAGGGCCCGCGAGAGATCGGCGATCAGATCGTCCGGGTTCTCCAGGCCCACGGAGAGGCGGATCATCCGATCAGTGATCCCCACTCTCGCCTGGACCTCGATCGGGACGTCGGAGTGGGTCATCGTCGCCGGGTGCTCGACGAGGCTCTCCGTGCCGCCCAGACTGACGGCCAGCTTGCACAGCTCGACCGCGTTCAGGAAGGCGAATGCCTCCGCCTTGCCCCCCTTCACCTCGAATGAGATGATCGCGCCCGGTCCCTTGCACTGCCGCTCGTAGAGGGCGCGCTGGGGCGTTCCCTCCGGGAGGATCGCCGGGTAGTAGACGCGCTCGACCCGCGGGTGGTTTGCCAGCATCCGCGCGAGTTGCTCGGCGGTCTTCGCCTGGGCCTCCATACGAACCTTGACCGTCTCCAGCGAGCGTAGGAGCAGCCAGCAGGTGAAAGGATCGGGGACCGCGCCCAGCATCCCACGGTAGATCGAGATGGGTGCGATGAGAGCCGCCGGCCCCGTCACCGCCCCCGCGATCACGTCGCTGTGGCCCCCGATGAACTTGGTGGCCGAGTACAGGACGAGGTCCGCGCCCAGGGAGGCGGGGTTTTGAAAGACCGGGCCGAGGAACGTGTTGTCCACCCAGGTTCGGACGGGGCGGGCGCGAGGCAGCTCCGAGAGACGGCGGGCCAGGCCCGCCACGGCCGCGATGTCGATCAGCTCGTTGGTCGGGTTGGCCGGGGTCTCCAGGAAGAACACCGCGAGCCGGTCGCCGTACTCGCGGGCGAGGCGTTCGAGGTCGGCCGCGGGCAGGTTCAGCGGGAATGCCTTGGTGGTGATCCCAAACCGCGGAAGGATCTGCTCAAAGAGGAACTCGGTGCCGCCGTATACCGGTTGGCTGTAAAGGAGCACGTCACCGGGGGCCAACGTGGCGAGCGCCGCCGTCGAGATCGCCGCCATGCCGCTCGCGAAAGAGAGGGCCGCCTCTGCCCCGTCCCAGACGGCGAGCCGCTCCTCGAGGATCTGGAGGCTCGGATTGTTCAGCCGGGTGTAGATGAGGCCCATCGCTTGGTCGCGCCGGCGCTCCTCCAGGCCATAGGCCCAGCGGAAGTACTTCTCCCCCTCCTCCGCCTTGCGGAAGACAAAGGTCGAAGTCATGAAGATCGGCGGCTTCGCGGCCCCCTCGGAGAGGAATGGGTCGTAGCCGTGGCTCATCATCAAGGATTCTGGGTGGAGCTTCGCGGGGTCGTGGGCCATGGGGCCTCGGGTGGTAGAGGGGGCGGCGAGGATATCAGAATCGCCGTCCGCCATTTGGAGCGAAGCGACGAGGCCGCCCGTCGCAGCGAGGGTATCGGCTTTCGCAGCAGGCAGCCATTTCACACCAGCCTCCTAGAGCCCGCCGGAGCCCTGATCGGTCGATGACGGCGCGTCTACTTCGTCGCTCCGTCGCTGCGATACGAGGTTGCTGGACTCGTCGATCAGCTCCCAAGCGCTCGCGTGGCCCACCGTGACAGGATGTCCGGGGAATCGCCCGTGGGCGCGAGCGCATCGAGCGGTTCCTGGGCCGCGCGCGCCGCGAGCCTTCTCACCTCGGGCGCGGCGCGCGGGTTGCGCCACCAATCTTCGTCGAAGTCCTCGGTGAGCCGTCCGGCGAGCGCGAGGGCCGCCTCGATCGCGCGTGGACTCGCGAGCGGCGGCGCGAAGGGGCGGCAGAACAGCAGCCCCACCTCCGGCGGCAGCGGCGCAAAGAGCGCGCGGCGGAAGGCATCCGCCGCCGCGTCGCGGACCGTGTCGAGCGCGCGGGTCTCGGCAAACGTCTTCTGCACGAGGGTCGCCGCCGCGGAGAGGCGCGCGAGGAGCAGCTCCACGAGGGCGAGCCGCCGCGGGTCGTCGACCTCGGGGGAGACGCCCATCGTCCGCGCGAGGAAGCGCCGATCGGAGAGGAGCAGCGGATAGAGCGCGCCGAGAAGGTCCGCGGCGGTCGCATCCGCGGGCACGAGCGCCTCCTCCCCCGCCTCGGCGAGGACGTCGAGCCGGCCCGCGGCCTGCATCGCGAAACGACGGCGCAGCGCGCCCGGCGGCCCGCTCGTCCCGACGTGGATCTCGCCGCCGCGACGAAGCGCCCAGGCCCCGAGCCAGCCGGAGGCCGTCTCGAAGACCGCGCCCGCGGTGAGGCCCCAATCCTCGCGCCAGGTGAGAATCGGCGGCCAGGGATCGCCCGCCGGCGAAAACCTACCGTCGAGGTCGGGAGCCCGCAGGACGACGGCCGCGTCGGGCCAGGCGAGCCTCGCGTGGCGCGGGCGACCGAGACGCCCGCTCGCCCAGGCGAGCACGTCGCCCGCCGCGTCGCCGGTCGCCCGCAGCAGGCGCTCCGCCGCCGCCACCTCCGCCTCGGGCGCGACCTCGGGCAGGCGCATCTCGGCCGCCACGTCCGCGGCTTGCGCGAAAGCACTCGCCGCGATCCAGACGGGCTCCGCGAGTGCCCGGACGAGCGCGGCGGCGAGCGCCTCGCGGTCGTCCCGATCGTCGAGGGTGGCGAGCCGGCCAAACGCCCCCCGGAGCGAGCAGGGCCCCTCCCGCGGTCGCTCGACCCGGGTGCGCGAAAGTGCCGCCAGTCCCTCGTCGATGGCGCCCGCGGAGCGGGTGAGCGCCGAGACCGCGGTCGCCGCGGCACCATGCTCGCGCGCGTCCGCCGGCCCGGGAGCGGAGGCCGCCGCGCGGGAGAACCAGGGCCCAGGCTTACCGGCGAGCCAGAGCCGCCGGGAACGAGCGAGCGCCGTCGCCGCCAGAAGGAACCGTCGTTCGACGCCCACGGCCCTTCCATAGCTCGAAGGGGCTGGCCGGCGCGAGTGGGCGCGGTCGCCGGCCTACTGCGCGCAGTTGGGACAGTAAAAGACCTGGTAGGCGGAGTCTGGCGGCGTGGAGAGCTCCCGCGAAGGGAAGTTTCCCGGGCCGCCGGACGCGGTCGCCGTGGCGATGTTCGAGGGCGCACCGGTGATCGTGGCGACCCCGTTCGCGGTGGTCTGCGCCGACGCGGTCGAGGAGTAGTCGGCCGCGTAGTAGACCGGAGAGAGGCTCGATGCGGTGAAGCTGACCCCCGCGATCGCGCTGCCCTGGCCGGCGGCGCTCTGACTCGCGTAGAGGAGCGCGAACCCGCTCGGCGACGAACCGCCCGAGTTGTAGAGCGTCCCCGGCTTCTGGCCGGCGGCGCAGTCGAGCATCGTCACGTAGCTCATGGGCAGGGCGAAGGAGGCGCCGCCCGTCACGTCCACGCTCGGCCGCTCGAAGTGGATCTGGGAGCCCGCGGTGATGAAGGTATCCCACGAATAGCCGCCGTCTACGGTCCCGCCGTCGAGCGCGGAACAGTCGGCCGGCCAGGTCAGGGTCCCGGTCGCGCTGCCGCCGTCCGGCAGCGGGGGTGGGACGAGCGCCGAGATGAGGCCGAGCGAACAGCAAGGGATCCCCGCGTCGGTGATCTCGCCCACCGGGACGTTGTTGAAGACGAACGGCTGGTTCTGGTTCGCCGCCGTGATCGACTGCGCGTCGAGGGTCGTGATGACCGCCCCGGTCGCGCCGAGCGAGACACCCTGCAGGACAACGTCGTAACCGATGAAGGAAGGCGGGCGGATCCCCTTCGCGGACAGCGCGGCGACCGCGGCCGGGTGGACACCGACGCTCGCGATCGTGACGTTGACCGTCGAGGGGAGGCCGCCGTTCGTAGATCCGGAGGAGCTGGAGGTCCCGCCGTCGGTGGTGCCGCCGGTGGTCCCCGAGGTTCCGGAGTCGGTCGCGGTTCCGCCGTCCGAGCCGCCTCCTCCCCCGCCGCAGGCGGCCAGGGTGACAGCGACGAGGAGAGTGGGAAGGGTGCGCTTCATGGTGGGTCCTCCGGGGTTATTGAGGCAGGGACTACAGGAAATGGATCCGGACGCCCGCGGCGACCACGTCGTAGGAGGTCGTGTAGTTGCCGTTGCCGACCACGACCGTCGGCGGCGCGGCGGAGCCGGCCGAGACGTTCTGAGTCATCGGGGTGCCGGCATTACGCACGTCCTCCGTCGGCTCGTAGACGTGCGAGTAAGCGAGGACGATGTCCACCGGCCCGAGGCCCGCCGTGAGGCCCACCGCGCCCGCGTACATCTGGAAGTTCGGGAAGGAGAGCTGCGGATAGATCGTCCCGCTGCTCGGGTAGACCGAGGATTCGTAGGAGAGACCCGCGCGCACGGCGAGGCGGACGAGCGGCACCGGGAGCTTCCAGTCGCCGCCGAGGCGCAGGGCCCAGGTGTCCTGGAAGTCGTTGAGCTGGGTCAGGGCGGGCAGCGGAGTCGTCGCGCCGTTCGCCACGACCCCGAAGTTCGGGGTGGTATAGATCTTCCCCACCTGGCTCCACTGCGTGTAGTCGAAGTCCAGCTCGAGATCGCTGCCGCCGCCGAAGGACCAGTCCACGCCGGACTTGAACTCGCCGGGCATCGGCAGGTCGAACTCCACCGGGCCCGAGCCAGAGCTGTTGTCCTTGGCCTGCTGGGTGCCCTTACCCGTTACCGTCGCGGGCTTGCCGCCGCCGTACTGCATGACCGTCGAGTAATCGAGAGTCATGGTGCCGTTCTGTACGATCGAGAAGCCGGGCCGATAGGAGGCGCCGATACGCAGCGGGATCACGGGCGGCTTGATGGTCACTCCCAGGATCCCGGTGTACTCGCGGACCGGGGAGTTCGACACGTTCAGGTTCGCGATCGTATCCCAAATCGGGACCTCGTCGGTCGTGAGGTGCTTGCCGTTCTCGAAGAGTGCGCCATCGAAGGTCGCCTGCGAGATCTGGGTGCTGGCGTAGACCATCTGGGCGGAGACGCCGACCGCGATGATGTCGATGGGGGCCCAGGCGACCGAGAGCGTCGGGTAGGCGATGAAGATGTTGTCCGAGATGAGGTTGTACTTCTGCGGATCGGGTCCGGGGCCGCCCTCCGGCGGTGAAGTGTAGGCGCCCGGGGTCTGCCCTGGCTGCGGGCAGAAGCCGATGAGGCACGAGCCGTTGGGAGAGCTCAGACCGGCGCTGTTGAACGCGGGCGGTGTCTCCCCGGGGAACTGGTAGCGCCCGTCGGCGGGCGGTCCGTAGATGCCGAGCGCGAGCGTGAGACGCGGGAGGATCTGGTAGCTCACCGCGACGAAGGGATCGATGAACGTCCCGCCCGAGTTCTGGACGGCGGGGCCGATGGCGGTCCCGAGCGAGTCGGTCCGCTGGAAGTTGACCGAGTTGTTGATGAACTCGGAGTCGACGAGGATGTTCAGGCCCTTCTGATCGGCCAGCGCGGACGGGTTGTAGTAGATAGCCGTGCCGTCGTCCGCCTTCGCCGCGAAGGCGCCCGAGCGTCCCAGCGCCTCCGCGCCGTCGTCCGGGAACTCGAACCCCGCGCCCCGGGCGAGGCCCGAGGCGAGGAGAACCGCGGCTGGAAGGAAGCGAGCTATGTCCGTGCGCTTCATGAGCACCCCTCGTCATTCGGCTGGCCGGCGGCCTGGAAGGCGGCTACTCTAACAGAGGAAGGCCCGGCCGGCAAGCGCCGCTCGCCATCGGGGTGCGGCCTGCGCGTCTCTACTCCCAACATGGGGCGACCCGGAGATCCCGGGCAGTCCAGACGGCGGCTGCGGTGTCGCGCGCCGGAAGATCGAACAGCGCCTCACGAGCTCCTTCGTCATCCCAGCAGTGCGACGCGGGGCGGGGCTGCCCTTCCAGTCCGACTTGGGTTTCGCCCTTTTCGCCGTCGCGAGGTCGAGGACGGGGCGGCGCCGCCGCCGCGACGCACAGGCGGTTTTCGTCGAAGACGTACTGAAGTACGTCGAGACGAAAACCGCCGAGCACCGAA
>JAKAPL010000072.1 GCA_021807105.1 Myxococcales bacterium
GGCTGCTCGATCGTTTGTCTCGCGACATCGATCGATCGCGGGCTCTGATCGATCTCTTGTCGGCGCTCTTCGACGATGGGTCGCGGCTGCTCGATCGTTTGTCCCGTGACATCGATCGATCGCGCGCTCTGATCGATCTCTTGTCGCCGCTCTTCGCGCGATCGAGAGCCGCCCTCGACCATTCGTCGCGCGATCGGGCGCGATCGAGCGCGATGACGGATCGTTCATCGCCGCTGAAGGGTTCGATGTCGCGGTGAAGAGGCGCAAAGCGCGCGATGCGACACCGAACGCCGCCGCTCGTTGGCCGATCGCGGCTGAGGATCGATCGGTCATCGCGCTGCACGGCATCGTCGCGCGCGACGAGAGATCGATCGCCGCGGCTCGCGGGCCAATCGTCGCGCTCGCGAGTCCCGATGGAGGCGACGCTCCGTCGATCGCGAGCGCCCTTCGCTCGTTCGCGCGCGTCGCTCGATCGGCCATCGCGCTGCACGGCATCGTCGAGCGCGGCGGGGGATCGGCCGCTGGCTCTCAGCCCGTCTTATTCACGGTCCGGCTGCTGCGGCGTCCGATCCCGCGCCTGCGAAGGGGGGGCTTGCCACCCCTACAACGACATGGGGGGGTGTGCTCGCTCCTTCCTCCTGCGGGGGGCTTGCCACCCTCCAAACGACTTGGGGGGAGGTGCTTCAGCACGCCTCGTCGGTCGTCGCTGCGCTTGCCCTTCTCGGCTGCGGTCTCGAACGCCTCGCTACGCCGTACCGTGAATAAGACGGGCTCACGGGTCGATTGCCGCGTTCGAGAGAGCCGAAGCGGAGGACTTTCCTCCGATCGCCTTCGATAATCGATCCGATCGACCTCATCGCGGGCGGAGGCCGGCGGACCGTGAATAAGAGGGTTAAGGACCGCCTCGACGGCCTGGCTCGGTCCGGGGAATAATTCAGAAGCTCTTTGTCCGTGGCCCTGCGCCCACGCCGCTGGCGCTTGCGCCGCCGGACCAACCCGAGCCCGAGGCTCCACCGGGGCGATGAGAAAGAGGCGCTCTGGAACGCCAGTTCCAACCCGGAAGACTTCCAGCACAGGGCTCGCAGTCCATGCAAGAGCAGCCCTGAAGAGCGGGCCGGGGCTCGTCCCAGGCGAGGCTCAAGGGTTCGGGTGCGCCTTCAGGATACCGCAGGCCGGGTCGTCACGATCCATCCTACACGCCTGCCGGTAGAGCGCCCAGGCCCGGCCGCGGTCGGCCACCACGCCCCGGCCCCTCGCGTACATGACGCCGAGGTCCCAGCAGCCGAGCGCGCTCCCGCCGTTGCAGCCCTTCTGGTAGAGCTTGACCGCCTGGGCGTAGTCCTGCACCACGCCCTGGCCGTTGTCGTACATGATGCCGAGGTTCGTGCAGCCGAGCGCACTCCCGCCGTTGCAGCCCTTCTGGTAGAGCTGGAGCGCCTGGGCGTCGTCCTGCACCACGCCCCGGCCGTTGACGTACATGATGCCGAGGTCCGTGCAGCCGCCCGCGTCCCCGCCGTTGCAGCCCTTCTGGTAGAGCTTGACCGCCTGGGCGTAGTCCCGCACCACGCCCTGGCCTTTCGCGTACATGATGCCGAGGTTCGTGCAGCCGAGCGCGTCCCCGCCGTTGCAGCTCTTCTGGAAGAGCTGGAGCGCCTGGGCGTAGTCCTGCACCACGCCCTGGCCTTTCGCGTACATCTTGCCGAGGTTCGTGCAGCCGAGCGCGGCCCCGCCGTTGCAGCCCTTCTGGTAGAGCTGGACCGCCCGGGCGTAGTCCTGCACCACGCCCTGGCCGTTGTCGTACATGGCGCCGAGGATCGTGCAGCCGAGCGCGTTCCCGCCGTTGCAGCCCTTCTGGAAGAGCTGGACCGCCCGGGCGTCGTCCTGCACCACGCCCTGGCTGTTCGCGTACATTAAGCCGAGGCCCGTGCAGCCGTCCGCGTCCCCGCCGTTGCAGCCCTTCTGGAAGAGCTGGACCGCCCGGGCGTCGTCCTGCACCACGCCCTGGCCGTTCGCGTACATCTTGCCGAGGTCCGTGCAGCTCCTCCCATCTCCAGCCTCACACCCCTGATCGCAAGAGCTCGGAGAGGCGCAGGGCGTCGCGGCGACTGGCGCGGCCGTTGGCCTAGGGTTCGGCGCGGCCGTTGGCCTGGGGTTCGGCGTGGGCTCGCTCGGCGGCAGCGCCGCGAGCCCCGGCGAAGGCGCGGTCGTCGCGCACGCGGCGAGGAGGAGGAGGGCGGAGCCGGCGGCCGCGCGACCGCGCCGCCCACCTCCGGGAGCTCCCAAAGGGCTCGCGGCGCAACGCCAACGCTCGGAGCGCAGGCTGCGCAGGACTGCCGAAGCGCCGAGGCTCATCCGCCGAATCTCCGTGTGGAGCGAAGCGCCCCAGGTGCGCCGAGTACACACTGTAGCGTGGAGGCCGTCAAGCGGCCGAGACGTCGAACGAGCGTCGTCCTCGACGCACCCACCGCGCCTTGCCGGCGCAGCCCACGCCGCTGGCGCTTGCGCCGCCGGGCCAACCCGAGCCCGAGGCTCCACTGGGGCGATGAGAAAGAGGCACTCTGGAACGCCCAGCTCCAACCCGGAAAACTTCCAGCACAGGGCTCGCAGTCCATGCAAGAGCGCCCCTGGAGAGCGGGCCGGGGCTCGTCCCAGGCGAGGCTCAAGGGTTCGGGTGCGCCTTCAGGAAACCGCAGGCCGGGTCGTCACGATCCATCCTACACGCCCGCCGGTAGAGCGCCCAGGCCCGGCCGCGGTCGGCCACCACGCCCCGGCCCCTCGCGTACATGGTGCCGAGGTGCGAGCAGCCGTGCGCGTCCCCGCCGTTGCAGCCCTTCTGGTAGAGCTGGACCGCCTGGGCGTAGTCCTGCACCACGCCCTGGCCCCACTCGTACGTGACGCCGAGGTCCGTGCAGCCGTGCGCGTCCCCGCCGTTGCAGCTCTTCTGGTAGAGCTGGACCGCCTGGGCGTAGTCCTGCACCACGCCCTGGCCGTTCGCGTACATGCTGCCGAGGCCCGTGCAGCCGTGCGCGTCCCCGCCGTTGCAGCTCTTCTGGAAGAGTTGGAGCGCCTGGGCGTAGTCCCGCACCACGCCCTGGCCGTTCTCGTACATGAAGCCGAGGTCCGTGCAGCCGAGCGCGTTCCCGCCGTTGCAGCCCTTCTGGTAGAGCTGGAGCGCCTGGGCGTAGTCCCGCACCACGCCCTGGCCGTTGCCGTACATGAAGCCGAGGTCCGTGCAGCCGAGCGCGTCCCCGCCGTTGCAGCTCTTCTGGAAAAGCTGGAGCGCCTGGGCGTAGTCCCGCACCACGCCCTGGCCTTTCGCGTACATCTTGCCGAGGTCCGTGCAGCTCCTCCAATCTCCAGCCTCACACCCCTGATCGCAAGAATTCGGAGAGGCGCAGGGCGTCGCGGCGACTGGCGCGGCCGTTGGCCCAGGGTTCGGCGTGGGCGTGGGCTCGCTGCCGCCGAAGCCGGGGGCGTCGGTGCCGGGCTCCTCGACCATCGGGAGGCTCCCCTCCTTGCCGAGATCGATCGACGGGACCTGCTGGCTCCCGCCCTCCTCCGCCTGCGCGCTCACCCGGCTGTGGACGTAGCTGCCGAGCTCCCCGGCGGTGACGGTGCCGTCGCCATCGAGGTCGGCCGCGCCCCGCAGGCCGTTCAGGAGGTTGAACGTGAAGAGGCCATGGGGCGACGCCAGGGCGAGGCCGGAGATCCCCTTCGCGGAGGTCGCGGCGTAGAAGAGGACCATGCCCCCGGGGTGGGGGAGCGCAGGGATCGGGATGAGCGGCCGCTTCCCCTTCGAGAGGAGCGAGCGCTTTCCCGCCCCGGAGAAGCAGGCGTCGAGGAAGACGACCTCGTCCTTCGAGCGGAGTCTCCGGAGCCGCGCGAGGAGCGCGGCGACAGGAAGGCCGCGCGACGCGACCTCGTCCGGGGAGGCGTCCCAGGGGACGAGGACCGCGGAGCCGTTCGCGAGCGACGGGGTGCCGTGGCCGGAGAAATAGAAGAAGACCTCGCCATCGGGCCGCGCGTTCGCTTCGAGCCAGGCGAGCGCCGATTCGAGGTCGGCGCTGCCGGCGTGGTCGTCGACGAGGAGCTTCACCCGCGCCTTCGGGATGCCGAGCGTCGCCTGGGCGAAGGCCGCGAAGGAGCGCGCGTCGTTCGCCGCGAACTCCGCCGGTGGGAGGTCGCCCCGGTAGTGCTCCACGCCCACGACCAGCGCGAGCCCCGTGGGGCGGCTGCTCCGGGAGAGGACCGGCCTGGGATCGACCGCGGCCGAGAGCCCGAGCAAGAGCAGTGCCGAAACGCCGAGGGCCATCCGCGCTCCTTGAGTGGGGCGACCTGCCGCGACTGGGCGAGTAAACACCCTGGCGCTGAGGCCGTCAAGCGCTCCTGCGCCGCAGCCTCCGCCTCCGCCTCCGCGGCGCCCGGTCCGAGCTTCCGCCGGGCGCCCTCCGCTGTCCCCGCGCGCTACTTGCCGGTCGCCGGCCCGGTCGAGCCGCCGCTCGCCGGAGCATCGCTCCCCGCACCCGCGGCGCGCCGGCGCCGTCCAACGCCTGCTGGACGTCCGCTCTCGGCTCGCGGTCTCGAACGCCTCGCTACGCCGTACCGTGAATAAGACGGGCTCAGCCAGTCGAGGCGCTCGTTGCGCGTCAAGGCGTTGTCGGTGCCGTCGACGTGCGCCAACTCGCACTCGAGGAGAGGCTCTGCCTCCGGGTGTGCCGCGCGGTAGGCCGCGATGATCTGCGAGAACTTCTCGGTGAACGCTTTCGAGTCCTTAGATGGACCGCGAGAACGCGACGGCGCGGCGCAGGTACCCGCCGCCGTCCGGAAGCGCCGCGGGCTCCGCGCCCACGGGGGCTGCCGGCCGCTCGAAGCGCTTGGCGAGGCCGTTCCAACAGCCGGTGATCTTCACGGCGTCGTCGAGGTTGAGCTCGGTGCCTTTGCCGAGTTGGCGCTGGAAGGTGGCCGAGACGTACTTCTCGTCCACCGCGAGGACGAGGACCTTGTAGTCGGAGAGCAGGTCCTCATCCCACGGCCTCGCCGAAGCCCAGGCGGTGCAGCTCTGCTCCGAAGATCTGCGGATCGTCCATGGAGCAGAGCTCTGCGTCGGCCTCCTTGGCCTTCGACTTGGAGTCGTCGCTGTAGATGCGGGGCGTCGCGGTCATGTAGAGCCGCTTGCCGCCGAGGATGTACTTCGCGTCGTGGATCTTGACGAAGTGGCTCTCGTCCTCGCCGCTCAGCGTCACGCCGGTCGTCCGGTGGGCCTCGTCGCAGACGATGAGATCGAAGCGCGGCAGCCCCTGCTTCTGCGCCTCGGCCACCGCCTGGAGGGACTGGTAGGTCGAGAAGACCACGGTCATCTGCGCGGCCTTCGAGGTCGGGTGGAGGGCCTCGTACTGGCGAGCAAGCTGGCGGCCGGAGGTTGTCGCTGGGAACGGGAGGTCGTAGGTCGTGATGTCGGCCCGGTCCTCGTCCGTGGCCCGCCCCTTGCCGATGCTCGTGTCCGAACAAACCGCGAGCGCATGGATGGGCGGAGAGGACTCGGCGGTCCATTCGCGTAGGCTCTGCGAGAGCAGCGAGAGCGACGGGACGAGGAAGAGGACGCGGCCCTTGGGGGCGAGCTCTTTCGCGACGCAGAGCGCGGTGAACGTCTTGCCGGTGCCGCAAGCCATGACGAGCTTGCCTCGGTCGGCCTTCGCGAAGCCCGCGAGAACGTCGCGGACAGCCGCCTTCTGGTGCTCCCGCGGCGTCTTGCGCGCGCGCAGGTCGAGATCGTGCAGTGGCGATTCCTCCTTGACGCCGCTCTCCCCTGGCGCTAAAGGCCACCCTCCAGGAGGCTGCCGATGGCCGGAAACATTCGCGAGGTCGTGATCGTCTCGGGCGCCCGGACGCCCCTCGGAAGCTTCCTCGGGTCGCTCTCGCCGGTGGCCGCTCCGCGGCTCGGGGCCGTGGCGATCGAGGCGGCGATCGAACGGGCGGGCATCGCGCGCGGGGCGGTCGACGAGGTGTTCATGGGCTGCGTGCTCCAGGCCGGGGTCGGACAGGCCCCGGCGCGTCAGGCCGCACTCTTCGCCGGGCTCCCCGAGAAGACGCCCTGCACGACGATCAACAAGGTCTGCGGGTCGGGGCTCAAGGCGGTCATCGCCGGGGCCCAGGCCATCGCCCTCGGCGACGCGGACGTCGTGGTCGCGGGCGGCATGGAGAGCATGTCGAACGTCCCCTACTATGACCGGTCGGCGCGGCAGGGGGCGCGCATGGGCCACGTCGAGTTGATCGACGGGATGATCCACGATGGGCTCTGGGACGTGTACGGCCAGGTCCACATGGGGAGCTGCGCCGAGAAGTGCGCGGTGACCCAGGGGATCCCACGCTCCGCGCAGGACGAATACGCGAAGACGTCCACCGAGCGCGCGCAGAAGGCCCAGCAGGAGGGGCTGTTCCAAGCCGAGATCGTCCCCGTGCCGGTGGCGCAGAAGAAGGGCGATCCGCGGGTCGTCTCCGAGGATGACGGGCCGAAGAGCGCCCGCCCGGACAAGATCCCGACGCTGCGGCCGGCCTTCCAGAAGGACGGGACGGTGACCGCGGCGAACGCCTCGTCGATCAACGACGGCGCCGCGGCGGTGGTGCTGATGAGCGCGGAGCGGGCGGAGGCGGAGCGGCGGGCGATCCTCGGGCGGATCGCCGGCTACGCCGGGGCGGCGCGCGCGCCGGAGGAGTTCACCATCGCCCCCGCCGACGCGATCCGGAAGGCGCTCGGCGCCCTGAGGCTCGGCGTCGGCGACGTCGACCTCTGGGAGATCAACGAGGCCTTCGCCGTGGTGGCCCTCGCGAACAACCAGTTGCTCGGCCTCGATCCGGCGAAGGTCAACGTGCGCGGCGGCGCGGTCTGCCTCGGGCACCCCATCGGCGCGTCGGGCTGTCGCATCCTGGTGACGCTCCTGTACGCGATGAGGGATCTCGGCAAGCGGCGCGGCGTGGCCTCGCTCTGCATCGGCGGTGGCGAGGCCCTGGCCATGGTGGTCGAGCGATGAACAAGATCTATCCGAGCGCGGAGGCGGCGATCGCCGACGTCCGGGACGGGGCGGTGATCCTCGCGGGCGGCTTTGGTCTGTGCGGCAACCCCGAGAACCTGATCGCGGCCCTCCACCGCAAGGGCGTGAAGAACCTGACCGTCGTGTCGAACAACTGCGGCACCACCGACCTGGGGCTCGGCGTGCTCCTCAAGGCGCGGCAGGTCAAGAAGATGATCGGCTCCTACGTCGGCGAGAACAAGGAGTTCGAGCGACAATTCCTCGCGGGCGAGCTGGAGGTCGAGCTGAACCCGCAGGGGACGCTCGCAGAGCGGCTGCGGGCCGCCGGCGCCGGGCTGGGCGGCTTCTTTACCCCGACCGGCGCGGGCACGCAGATCGCGGAGGGCAAGGAGACCCGGGTCATCGACGGGCGCGAGTACGTCTTGGAGAAGCCGCTCTTCGGGGACTTCGCGATCGTCCGGGCGTGGAAGGCGGACGCCTGGGGCAACCTCGTCTTCCGCAAGACCGCGCGCAACTTCTCGCCGGTCATGTGCATGGCGGCGAAGGTCACCATCGTCGAGGCGGAGCATCTCGTCGAGGTGGGGCAGATCGACCCGGATCAGGTCCATGTCCCGTCGATCTACGTCCACCGGATCTTCCAGGGGAGCGGCTACCAGAAGTGGATCGAGAAGCGGACCGTCCGGCTCCGCGCCTGATCGGAGGAGAACGCCATGCCGCTGACCCGCGAGCAGATCGCCCGCCGCGCCGCCGAGGAGCTGCGCGACGGGTACTACGTGAACCTCGGGATCGGGATCCCGACCCTCGTCGCGAACTTCATCCCGAAGGGAATCGACGTCGTCTTCCAGTCGGAGAACGGCATGCTCGGGATCGGGCCGTATCCGGTGGAGGGGACCGAGGACCCGGACCTGATCAACGCCGGCAAGGAAACGGTGACCGAGATCCCCGGGACCGCGTTCTTCAACTCGGCCGAGAGCTTCGCGATGATCCGCGGCGGCCACATCGACCTCGCCATCCTCGGCGCCATGGAGGTCGACGAGAACGGCGACCTCGCGAACTGGATGATCCCGGGGAAGATGATCAAGGGGATGGGGGGCGCGATGGACCTCGTCACCGGGGCCAAGCGCGTGCTCGTCACCATGGAACACTGCGCGAAGGACGGCAAGTCCAAGGTCCTGCGCCGCTGCTCGCTGCCGCTGACCGGCAAGCGCTGCGTGAAGCAGATCCTGACCGATCTCGCGTTCCTCGAGGTGACGCCCGGGGGGCTCGTGCTGCGGGAGATCGCGCCGGGCACGACGGTCGAGGATGTGCGCCGCGCGACCGAGGCGAAGCTCGTGATCCCGGGGGACCTGCGGGAGATCCGGGCGGCCTGAGGAGCGCGGTGGAGGAGCCGGCCGGGGAGGCGGCGTTGCCCGTCGAGCCCGGGGGCGGCTCCATTCCCGTCCGCGGCTGTCCGGGCGGCGGCGACGGCCGATCGACTAGAAAGAAACTCGCGGGACCAGTCGTTGAACCTGCTCAATCCGATCCGGCACGGCTTTCATTCGTCGGGGACGGCCGCAAGGCCGGTGAAAACCGACTTCGGGGGCAGACCGGGCCCACGGCCCACGCGACCCCGCGGCTCCAGTCCTGTTATAGTCGCCGTCCGATGACCGACGGAAAGGCGCCTCACCCGCCGCGCAAGGCGGCGCGGCTGCACCACGAGATCCTGGTCGCGTACCGGACCATGGACGGGTTCATCACCGACTGGGCGGTGAACATCTCCAAGGGCGGCCTCTTCGTGAACACGCGGCAGCCGCTTCCGGTCGGCTCCCAGGTACGGCTGATCGTCTCGCTGCCGAGCACGGTCTTCCCGTTCGACCTGCAGGGCAGGGTCTCGTGGGTGAACGAGTTCGACAACGCCAGCAACCTCGTGCCCGGCATGGGGATCGAGTTCGTCGACATCGACGAGGAGAAGAAGGCGCGGATCGCCGATTTCGTCGATGCGCTCCGGCGGGACCTGCAGAGCCCCGAGGCGTGAATGGGGCAGGGAGCGTCCCCGGCGGGGCCCCGGTCGAGCTGGGGAGAGAGGAGCTCGGGGTGGCCGGGAGGGTGGGAATGAATCTCCGGGGCTTAAGGCCGGTTCATCACCTCGCGGGTTGGCCCGAGCGTCCCGTAAGTCTTCGCGCGGCATGAGCGCCCCCGGAGCTCGTCGAGCCGCCTTCCCCCTCGAGATCGAATCCCTCGCGTACGGCGGCGCGGGGGTTGGCCGCCGCGACGGCCGAGCCGTGTTCGTCGAGGGCGCGGCGCCGGGCGATCTCGCGGAAGTTGCCTTGGACGGGTCGGGCAAGGTCCTGCGTGGTCACCTGCGCTCGCTTCTCCGGCCTGGCCCCGGACGGGTCCAGCCCGTCTGCCCTCATTTCGGCGACTGTGGCGGCTGTCAATGGCAGCACGTGGCTTCGGACGTGCAGCTCTCCGCGAAGCGGCGCGCGCTCGCGGACGCCCTCGCCCGCATCGGGAGGCTGCCGGCCGGGACGATCCCGGAGATCGTAGCCGTCCCTGCGCCCGCGGCCTGGCGCTACCGCAGGCGCGCGCGCCTCGCCCTGGCCGAAGGCGGCCGGCTCGGCTTCATGGCCCGCCGCAGCCGGAGGGTCGTGCCCATCGCCGGCTGCGCGCTGCTCGCTCCGGACCTCGAAGCGCTTGTCCTCGCCCTGCTGGAGGCGCTCGCGCGCCGGCCCGTCCCGGGGCTCGCCCACGTCGAGGTCTGCGCGTCGGAGGGGCGCGGCGCGGCTGCGCTCGAGCTCTCGGCGGGCGCGAAGCTCGATCGAGCCCGCCCGGTCGCGGAGAAGCTGCGCGAGGAGGTCCCCGCGCTGGCCGGGATCGTCCTCTCCGCTGGCGGGCAGCGATTCGTGCTCGGGGATCCGGTCCTGCGCGATGGATCGCTCTTCCTCCGGCCGGACCTCTTTGCCCAGGCGAGTCGGGACGGGAGCCGGCGGCTGGTCGAGATCGTCCTCGGCGCGCTGCGGCCTCGACCGGGGGACCGGGCGATCGAGTTGTTCTCCGGATCGGGCAACTTCACCTTCGCGCTCGCCGAGAGGGTCGCGTCGGTCCGCGCCGTCGAGGAGGAAGCCGCGGCGCAGGACCTCGCCCGGCGGGCGCTGCCGGAGGCGCTGGCCGGGCGCGTGGGGCTCGTGAAGGCGACCGTTCAAGAGGCCCTTCGCGCGGCCAGCGCCGCCGGCGAGCGGTTCGACGTCGCGCTGCTCGATCCTCCGCGCGCCGGAGCACGGGAGGCCGTCGAGCTGCTCGGGCGCCTCATCGAGCGATCGATCGCCTATGTCTCTTGCGACCCGGCCACCCTGGCGCGTGACGTGGGCATCCTCTCCCGCGGGGGCTGGCGCCCGGTGTACGCCGCGGCGCTCGACCTCTTTCCCCAGACCTACCACCTCGAGTCGTTGGTCATCCTGGAGCGCAGCTAGCATGGACACCACGCTCGTCGAGCTGGCCGGCCTCTTGCGCCAGGCGGGCTTGCGGGTCTCCGCCGGCGAGCTGGCGGACGCGGCGGCGGGGCTCGCCCTCGTCGGGATGGGGGATCGAGCCGCCGTCCGCGCCGTGCTCGAGAGCGCGCTCATCAAGCGGGAGCGCGACGCGGAGGTCTTCCGCCGGATCTTCGATCTCTACTTCGGGGGCGCGAAGGCGCTGCTCGACGACGTCGAGCGGGGACTCGTCGACCGGCTGCGCGAGCAGGGCGTCCTCGACGAGGACGTGCTCGCCATGCTCGCCTGGGAGATCGCGCGCCGGCCGCTCTCGCCGCTCGCCCGAGCGGCGCTCGAGGGCGACGTGGCGGCGCTGTCGCGCCTCTTGCGCGGGGCGGCGCTGCAGGTCGACCTTGGCCAGATCGAGAGCCCGACGCAACTGGGCTTCTTCGCCCGCCGGCTCGGAGCGGCGGCGGGGCTCTCGACGGCCGCGGCCGAGCTGCGGCAGCTCGAGGCGGACCTGCGCACGCGGGGGCTGGATCCGCGGGCGCTGGAGCTGCTGGGCTCCCGGCTCTCCGAAGCGCTGCGCGGGATCGAGCGGGCGATCCGGCGGATCGTCGAGCGCGGCTCTCGGGCGCGGCGGGAGGAGCGGCGCGGGGGCGGTCCGGAGGAGCGTCCGTTCGCGGCGCTCTTGCCTGAGGAGATCGAGCGAATGGAGGCGGCCGTGCGGCGGCTCGGCGAGAAGCTGAAGGGAAAGCTGCAGCGCCGCAGGGAACGCCGCCGCGGGACGTTGCACGTGCGGCGGACCCTGCGAAAAAACCTCGGCGTGGACGCCGTGCCCTTCCGCCTCGCCTTTCGGGGCCGGCGGCCGCAGCGGCCCGATGTCGTCGTCCTCTGCGACCTCTCCGACTCCGTCCGCAACGCGAGCCGGCTGATGCTGCTGTTCGTCTACACGCTCCAGTCGCTCTTCTCCCGGGTGCGCAGCTTCGCCTTCGTCTCCGATCTCGGCGAGCTGACGCCCCACTTCCGCGGCGTCGACGCGAGCGAGGCGATCGACCGGGCCCTGGCCGGGGAGGCGGTGAGCCTCTACGCGAACTCGAACTACGGCCGGGCCCTCGCGCTCTTCGCGCGCGAGCACTTGGGCGTCGTGACGCGGCGGACGACCGTCCTCGTGATCGGCGACGGCCGCAACAACTACAATCCAGCGAACGAGTGGGCGCTCGAGGAGATCCGGCGGAAGGCGCGGCGCCTCGTCTGGATCTCTCCCGAGGCGCGCCGGTCCTGGGGCCTGGGCGACAGCGAGATGCCGCGCTATTCCCGCCGCTGCAGCCAGGTCGCGATCGTCGGCTGCCTCGCCGATCTCGCGCGGTTCGCCGAGGAGATCCTCCCGGCGTGAGTGTGTTAGGAGGGGCGGGTGCGCCGCGTCTTCATCCATACCTTCGGCTGTCAGATGAACGAGAGCGACTCGGCCCGCATGCTGGAGGCGCTCTCCCGCGAGGGGTGGTCGGCCGCGGCCGAGGCGGCAGAGGCGGACCTGATCCTGGTGAACACCTGCGCCGTGCGGGACAAGGCGGAGCAGAAGCTTTACTCGGCCCTCGGGCGTTACCGGGCGGCCAAGCGGGCGCGCGGGGCGCTGCTCGGCGTCGCGGGGTGCGTCGCCCAGCAGGAGAAGGACCGGCTGCTCGAACGGGCGCCGTACGTCGACTTCGTCGTCGGCCCCGACAACCTCTCGCGGCTGCCCGCGCTCGTCCGTGCCGCGGCGGCCGGCGAGGGTCCGCAGGTCGAGACCGGCCGGATGGACGCCGATCGGTACGTCTTCCCGCGCGCCGATCCCGCGCTCGCGCGCGCGCCGACCGCCTTCGTGACCGCGATGAAGGGGTGCGACAATGTCTGCTCCTTCTGCATCGTGCCTTACACTCGTGGGCGCGAACAGAGCAGGCCGTACGGCGAGGTCGTCGCCGAGGTGGAGGGGCTCGTCGCCGTGGGGGTGCGGGAGGTCACGCTCATCGGCCAGAACGTGAACTCCTACCGCGGCGGATGCGGCTTCGCGGCGCTCCTGCGGCGGGTCGCCGAGGTCCCGGGCCTCGCGCGGCTCCGGTTCACGACGAGCCACCCACAGGATTTCGGCGAGGACCTTGCTCGCTGCTTCGCCGACCTGCCGGTCCTCTGCCCCCACCTCCACCTGCCGGTCCAGTCGGGCTCGGACGCCGTCCTCTCCCGGATGCGCCGTGGCTATACGGCGGCCGAGTACGAGGCGCGGGTGGCCGTCCTGCGGGAGATCGCGCCGGGCGTCGCGTTGACCTCCGACGTGATCGCAGGCTTCCCGGGTGAGACCGAGGAGGACTACGCGGCGACGCTCCGGCTCGTCGAACGCGTTCGCTTCGACAACCTGTACTCCTTCGTCTACTCGCCCAGGCCCCATACCGCCGCCGCGTTACGGGAGGAGGAGTGGGGGAGGGTGCCCTACGCCGTCCAGGTCGAGCGGCTGGAGCGGCTCCAGGCCCTCCAGCGCGCCGTCTCGGCCGAGATCATGGCGCGCGCGGTCGGTTCCGAGGTCGAGGTGCTCGTGGAAGGGCCCTCGCACGACGGGGCGCGTCGGTGCGGCCACACGCCCGAGAACCGGATGGTCAACTTCGACGGTACGGCGGCGGCCGGCGCGCTCGTCCGCGTCCGCGTCGAGGGCGCGAGTCCGGCGTCGCTCTCGGGCCGGCAGACCGCGGTCCTCTCGGAGCCGCCCGCCGCTCGCGTTCGACTGGCGATCGTCGCGTGACCGCGCGCCTCCCGCGCTGGCGCCCCTGGCTCGCCCTCGCGCTCTACGCGGGGGTCATGGCCTACCTCTCGTCGCAGTCCCACCCGCTGCCCGAGCTGACCGCGCACGTCTGGGACAAGGTCTTGCACGTCACCGAGTATGGCGGCTTCGGCGCGCTGCTCTCCTTCGGCCTCCGGCGCAGAGGGCTCTCGGGGCGCGACCTCGTCTTCTGGGCGGCTCTCGCGGGCTTCCTCTGGGGGGCGGGCGATGAGTTTCACCAGAGCTTCGTGCCCTGGCGCAGCGCCGACGTAGGAGATCTGATCGCCGACTGCCTGGGCAGTTCGCTCGGCGGGCTCGCCGTCGCGTTGGTCTCGCTTCGGGCCGCGGGCCCATCCGGGGCCGGCGGTCCCGCGCGGGGAGGGCCCGCCGCCCCCGCGCCCCCCGTCTCCGACGGCGACGCCGCGTCGTGCGTTCGGCGCCGGAGGGCCGTTTGACAAACGCCGAGGGCGCGGTACTGTTCCCCCGTAATGACCAAGGCAGATATCATCGACAACGTCTATGAGCAGGTGGGCTTCTCCCGCAAGGAGAGCACCGAGATCGTCGAGGCGGTCTTCGACGCGATGAAGAAGGCGCTGGAGGACGGGGAGAAGATCAAGATCTCCGGCTTCGGCAACTTCATCGTCCACGAGAAGAAGGCCCGCATCGGTCGTAACCCCAAGACGGGCGAGGAGATCGAGATCGCCGCCCGCCGGGTCCTGACTTTCCGTCCGAGCCAGATCTTGAAGAGCGGGTTGAACGGCTAGTTGCGCTCGAGCGTGGGGCGTGGCAAAAGAGGCGGCACCGGGGCGTGGCGCAGCCTGGTAGCGCACCTGCTTGGGGTGCAGGTGGTCGCTGGTTCAAATCCAGTCGCCCCGACTGGTGCGAGCCCCGGAGAACGCTGGCGAAATCCAGCGGGCTCCGGGGCTTCACCTTTTAGGAAATAGCCCCGCGGGGACACGGGGGGGACAAGCGGCGCCTCGGCCGCCGCGGCGAGCCGGAGCGCGGGGGCTCGGCGGCCTCAGACGAACGCCGACCTGTGCTGTGCGCGCGCTGCCGTGCCTAAGCTTTCTCCCGCCCCATGCTCGCGCCGATTCTCGTATGTGCACCGATCCTTCTCGGCGCGGGTGGCCTGGGCGGGGCGCTGTCGATCCGGGGTGCCATCGACCTCGCGGTGGCGGCGCATCCCGCGCTGCGCGAGGCGATCGCACGAGAGGAGGAGGCGGCGCGGGTGGTCGGGGTACGGAGGACGGCCTACTTGCCGGCGCTCGAGCTCTCGGCAGCCGGGCAGGCGGCCGGATTGACGCTCGCGCCGGGCGTCTTCCTCGACCTGCCAGGCATCCCGACGGTCTCCGGCGCGCCGGTCGCGCGGGCCTTCGCTCCGGGGAGCACGGCGGGGGCGGCGTTCGACTGGAACGCCGACCTGCTGCATGCCATCGCCCTGACGGACGCGGCGATCGCCTCGTCCGAGGAGGCGACGGAGGCCCGGCGCGCGGCGGCGCTTACCGTCGCGGCGGACGCCGGGGACGCCTTCCTCGCGCTCGCCGAGGCCGGCGAACGGGTCCGCGCCGAGAAGATGAACGTGGATCGGGCGAAGGTCTTCCTGAAGGTCGTCGCGGCACTCGTCATGGAATCGCTGCGGCCGGCGGCCGATGGCTCCCGGGCGCAGGCGATCCTCGCGCTCACCCAGGTGGACCTCGCGCGGGCGCAAGCCGCGGTGAAGATCGCCCGTGCGCGGCTGGGCGTCGCGCTCGGGGAGCCGGGGACTCAGGTCCCGATCGATGCGGAGGGGCTTGGCCGGCTGCCCGAGCATCCGCTTGCCCTCTCTGCCCCCTCCTCCCGCAACCCGTTCGTCTTGGAACGCACCCGCGCGGTTCGCGTGGGTCGGCTCGATGAGCGGGCGATCAACCTGGAGTTGCTGCCGCGCATCGATCTGCTCGCCGCCGCTTGGGCGCGAGGCACGGGCTTCGGCTCGCCGGTCACGCCCGGGGACGGGGTCTGGCCCGCCGCGCCGTCGTGGGCCGCCGGGATCGCGCTCCTCTGGCCTGCATTCTCGATCTTCGAGATTCGCGCCCGGGCGCGCGCCGCCGCGGCGCGGGTGGAGGCGTTCCGCGAGGACCAGCGGCGGGTCTTCCAGGCGGTGCAAGGGGAGGTGCAGTCCGCCCGGGCGGCCCTGGAAGGCACGCTCGCGGTCGCCCGGCGGACTCCGGTCGCGCTCGGCGCGGCGCGAATCACCGAGATGCAGGCGCTCGCCCGATACCAGGCGGGGCTCGTCACGGTCGAGGACGTCGCCGAGGCCGAGGCGATCCTCGCGCGGGCGGAGGTCGAGGACGCGGTCGCCCGCTTGGAGGTGCGCCGGGCGGAGCTGACCCTCGCGCGGGCGGCTGGCGATCTCTCGCCCTTCCTCGCCGAGGTGGCGGGAGGCTGACCGGCGATGACGCTCTCCCCCGTCGGCTTCGCGCTGCGCCGGCCCGTGACCGTGCTGGTCCTGGCCGCGGCCGTCCTCGTCGGCGCCTGGGTGGCGGTCTCGGGGATGCCGATCGACATCTTCCCGCACCTCAACCTGCCGGTGATCTACGTCGTCCAACCGTACGCCGGCATGGCCCCGAGCCAGATGGAGGGCCAGATCGTCACTTACTACGAGTACCACTTCCTGTACGTCAACGGGATCGAGCACGTCGAGTCCGAGTCCATCCAGGGGCTCTCGATCGTGAAGCTCTACTTCCATCCCGACGCCGACATCTCCCAGGCGCTCGCCCAGGTCACGGCGATGGCGTTTCGATCGCTCGCCTTCATGCCGCCCGGAACCCTGCCGCCCTTTATCCTGCGCTACGGCGCCGGTTCCATCCCCGTCGGGCAGCTCGTCTTCTCGAGCGAGCGGCGGAGCGGGACCGAGATCCAGGACCTCGTCACCTACCAGGTGCGTCCCTTGGTCGCGACGCTGCCGGGGGTCTCGGGGCCCCCGCCGACGGGGGGCCGGGTTCGGATGATCGTCGTCGATGTCGATCCGGGGCGGCTCCGGTCCTACCGGATTTCCCCCGAGGATGTCGCCACCGCGCTCGTGAAGGGGAACCTCACCCTGCCGTCGGGCAACATCGGGGCGGGCAAGTTCTTCCCCCTCGTCGCCACCAACGCCATGGCCGCCGACTTTCACGAGCTGGAGCGGCTCCCGCTCCGGATCGGCGCCGGCCCCACGATCTTCCTTCGGGACGTGGGGAAAATATCGGACAGCGCCGATCTCGTCTACGACATCGCGCTCGTCAATGGCCGCCACACGGTCTACATGTCGCTGACGAAGGACGCCGACGCGTCGACGCTGTCGGTCGTCGCGGCGATCAAGGCCGCGCTGCCCCGCATGCAGGCGGTCGTCCCGCCGGATGTCCACATCCGGTTCGAGTTCGATCAGTCGGTCTACGTCAAGGCCTCCCTGCGCGGGCTCGCCCTGGAGGGCGCGCTCGGGGCGCTGCTCACCGGCTTGATGGTGCTCGTCTTCCTCGGCGATTGGCGCTCGGTCCTGATCGTGATCGTCGTGATCCCGTTCTCCATCCTGGGGGCGATCGTTGGGCTTAGGATCGCGGGTCAGACGCTGAACCTAATGACCATCGGCGGCCTGGCTCTCGCGGTGGGGATCCTGGTCGACGAGGCGACCGTCGCGATCGAGAACATCCACACCCACCTGAAGCGCGGCACGCCGGCCCGCCGGGCCGTGCTCGACGCCATGAACGAGGTGATCCTGCCCCGGTTCCTCGCCGTCCTTTGCATCGTCGCGGTCTTCCTTCCAACGTTCTCCATGACCGGAATCGGCCGGGCGCTCTTTCCACCCCTGTCGTTGGCGGTGGCATTCGCGATGCTTGCTTCGTTTCTCCTCGCGAGCACGCTCCTGCCGGTGCTCTCGGTCTGGCTCTTTCAGCACCGCCCCCGGGCGCAGGAGAAGCCGGGGCGCTTCGCCCGCTTCCAGGACGGCTACGCCCGCTTTGAGGCCGCTGCGGTGGGGCACCCTGCGTGGACGCTCGGGAGCTTCGCGCTGGTCGTGCTGGGCTGCCTGGCCCTCGGGGGCCTGGGCCTGGGGACCTCCCTCTTCCCCCCCGATCCCGAAGGCCAGATGCAGGTCCACGTGCGCGCGCCTGCGGGAACGCGGCTCGAACAGACCGAGGCGATCGTCCGCGGGGTGACGAAGGAGATCGACGAGGCCGCAGGGCCGGGGCTCGTCCGAATCTCCCTCGCGAACATCGGGCCCCCGCCCTGGGAGTACCCTTCGAACGCCACCTTCGTCTGGAACAGCGGGCCGCAGGACGCGCTCCTCATGGTCGCCCTGAACCCAGGCCGCCGGCCGTCGGTGGCGCAGCTACAGGAAGAGCTGCGGGGCCGGCTGGCACGCCGGTTCCCCGGCGTCGCATTCTCTTTCGAGCCTGGGGACATCGTCTCACAGGTGATGAACTTCGGCTCGCCGACGCCGGTCAGCGTGAGCGTCGCGGGAAACGACCTCGTGGAGACCCGGGCCTTCGCGGAAACTCTGCTCCGGAGGCTCGTGGCGCTACCCTCACTCCGCGACGTCCAGATCCCCATGCCGCTCGATTATCCGACGATCGATGTCCATGTCGATCGGGAGCGGGCCGGCCAACTCGGAGTCGACATCGCAGGCGTCACCAAGTCGATCGTCGCAGCCACCTCGTCGAGCGTCCTGGTGGTTCCAAACTACTGGACCGACCCGAAGACCGGCCTGCCCTACCGGGTGGCCGTTCGGGTGCCCCAGCACCAGCTCAACTCGATGCAGTCGCTGGCGAGCCTCCCGGCGATGCTCCAGGGCAACCTGCGGCCCTATGTCTCCGACGTCGCGAGCGTGAGCCGAGGGCACGTGCCGGGCGAGTTCGATCACTACGACAGCCAGCGGACCATCACCATCACGGCGAACATGGTGGGCGAGGACCTGGGGCGGGTGGGCCGCGAGGTCGAGCAGGTCCTGCGCGAGGCCGGCCCGCCGCCCCGCGGCAGCGTCGTGCAGATTCGGGGACAGATCGCCCAGTTGAAAGAGACGCTGTCGAGCCTCGATCGTGGACTCGCCCTCGCGGTCGTCGTCGTCCTCCTGCTCCTCGTCGGCAACTTCCAGTCTTGGAGGGAGGCCGCCGCGATTCTCGCGATCTTGCCGGCGGTCCTCGCCGGCGTCTCGGTGGCGCTGCTCTCCACCGGATCGACGATCAACGTCGAGTCCATGATGGGGGCGATCATGGCGATCGGGGTCGCGGTCGCGAACGCCGTCCTGCTCGTGACCTTCGCGAACGAGCGGCGGCGCGCGGGGGACGATCCTTACGCAGCCGCGGTCGCCGGGGCCCGGGCCAGGATTCGGGCCATCCTGATGACCGGCCTCGCGATGATGGTCGGGATGGTCCCCATGGCGCTCGGCCTGACCGAGGGCGGCAAGCAGACGGCGCCGCTTGGCCGGGCGGTGATCGGCGGGATCCTCTTCTCGATGATCGCGACGCTCCTCGTCCTGCCCGTGATCTACGCGGCGCTCTCCCGCAAGGGCGTGGTCCGCTCGCCGTCGCTCCACCCAGAGGCTGAGCCGTCATGACGCGCGCTGCTCCTGCCGTGTCGCTCACCGTGCTCCTGGGAGCCTGCACCAGCCCGACGCGTGTCATTGTACCGCCCGCCGCCCCTCGGGAGGTTCGGGTCGTACCCGTGGTCTCCAGGGTGGTTCGGTTCGAGGATCGGGTCCCGGCCGAGATCTTCGGCTGGTACTGGGTGGCGATCTACCCCCGCGTCTCTGCGTTCGCCGAGGACGTCTTGGTCGATCGGAGCGACCACGTCCGCAAGGGCCAGCTCCTTGCGCGGCTGGTCGCCCCGGAGCTCGTGGCTGACCGTGCACAGGCCGAGGCGACCCTGATTGGTGATCGGGCGACGATGCTCCGGCTTCGGAGGGCCGCTCGGACTCCAGGGGCCGTCGCGAAGAACGATCTCGAGCTGGCGGAGGCAAGGGCCAGAGCCGATCGCGAGCGGAGGGATGCGCTTCGGACGCTCGAGGGATATCTCCGTGTCGTTGCGCCATTCGACGGCGTGATCACCGAGCGCGACGTACACCCCGGGGCTCTGGTCGGCCCCAGCTCCGGCCCTGAATCGCAACCCCTGTTCCGGATGGTGAAGCTCTCGCGGCTCCGAGTCACCGCGGAGGTCCCCGAGGCGGACGTCGGGGCGATGCTCGACGGGGCAAAGGTCCTCTTCTCCGTGCGCGCGTGGCCTGGCCGTCGCTTCGAGGGCGTGATCCGGCGGCCGGCGTACGCACTCGAGACGAAGACGCGCACCATGCCCGTCGAGCTGGACTTCGAGAATCCCGAGCAGAGGATCGAGCCCGGGATGTACGCGGAGATCCAGTGGCCGGTGGAGCGGCCGGTGCCCTCGCTGCTCGTGCCCGCGAGCGCGATCGTCACCACCCCGGAGGCACTGTTCGTGCTGCGTGTCGAGGAGAACCATGTCGAGCGAGTTTCGGTCGAGCGTGGGCTCGCAGCCGGCAGCCTCGTCGAGGTCTTCGGCGCGCTCGCTCCCGGCGACCTCGTCGTCGAGAAGGGCGATGCTGAGCTGACGCCGGGTACCGAGGTCGCGCCGCACCCGGCACAACCGAGGCCGACCGCCGAGCGGTGACGCATCGAGCGGTGGGCGAACCCGTCTTATTCACGGTACGGCGTAGCGAGGCGTTCGAGACCGCAGCCGAGAAGGGCAAGCGAGAGCAACGACCGACGAGGCGGGCGTACAGCACCTCCCCCCAAGCCCGTCTTATTCACGGTACGGCGTAGCGAGGCGTTCGAGACCGCAGCCGAGAAGGGCAAGCGCAGCAACGACCGACGAGGCGTGCTGAAGCACCTCCCCCCAAGTCGTTTGGAGGGTGGCAAGCCCCCCGCAGGAGGAAGGAGCGAGCACACCCCCCCATGTCGTTGTAGGGGTGGCAAGCCCCCCCTTCGCAG
>JAKAPL010000073.1 GCA_021807105.1 Myxococcales bacterium
TGCTTTACGCGACGCCTCGTCGGTCGTCGCTCTCGCTTGCCCTTCTCGGCTCGCGGTCTAAAAACGCCTCGCTACGCCGTACCGTGAATAAGACGGGCTCAGGGCCCCAGGTGCTTCGTCATCCGCCCCTGGGCGACGCGCTTGCCGTCGGCGCCGAAGACCTCGACCTCGACGAAGCCGAGGGTGCGGCCGATCTTCAGCACTCGCGCGACCGCCCGGACGGACGGGGGGCGCCCCGGGGCGAAGAAGCTCACGTTGAGGTCGGTGGTGACGCCCGGGCGGCCGTCACGGTCCTGCGCGGCGAGGGCGACGGTGCCCGCCTCGTCGACGAGGAGCGCGACGATCCCCCCGTGCAGGGTGCCGTTGACGTTCTGCGTCCCCTCCGCCACGGGGCACTCCATCACCACCTCGCCTGCGCTCCAGGAGACGAGACGGAAGCCGGCGTACCGGTAGAGGGGATTCGCGCGGTGGCGGCCGAGGAACGGCTCGAGGTCCGCCATCGAGTCAGCGGATCGGGCCGGGCCGGCCGAAGAGGTTGCCCTGGAGCAGACCGACGTCGAGCCGTCGCAGCTCCTCGGCGTCCTCGACCCGTTCCACGCCCTCGGCGATCAGCGTCGCCGGCATCGCGCCGGCGGCGGCGACGAGCGCGGCGACGAGCCCCCGCTTGGCCTCGTTCGTCGCGACGCCGTCGATGAGGTGCCGGTCGAGCTTGACGAAGGCCGGCCGGATCTCGAGGAGCGCCTTCAAGTTCGAGTTGCCGGTGCCCACGTCGTCGAGGGCGATGGCCATCCCCTGCGCGACGACGCAGCGCAAGGACTCCTGGAAGACCGCGAGACTCTCGATGGCGTGCTGCTCGGTCACCTCTAGGACCACGCGGTCCAGGGGGACGCGAGCCGCGGCGAGGGCGGCGGGCAGCTCGCCGGTGACGAACGTCTGGTCGTACAGGCTCGACGGGAGCACGTTCACGAAGAGGCGGTCGTTCCCGGCGAGCTTGCCGGCCACGGCGCGGACCGCGCCCAGCGCGCAGCCGCGGTCCAACTCGTCGAGCAGGCCAGCCTCGGCCGCGCGGCCGAAGAGCTGCTCGGGGCGGTTCCATGGGAGGTCGTCGGGCCCGCGGGCGAGCGCCTCCCAGCCGAAGCGTTCGCCTCGGGCAGCGACGATGGGCTGGAAGTCGAACGCCAGCCGCTCCTCCACGAGCAGCCGGCGCAGGAGGCTTCGGTCGTGGCCTTGCTGGAGGGCGAGTCGCCGGGCCGCGGATTCGGCGGCCTCCTTGGCGACCTCCGCGACGAGACGCTCGGTCGGCATCCGGCTCGAGTAGACGCCCTCGCCCCAGCCCACGACGACCCGGCCCGGCGCGGGGACGAGGCGCTGGAGCCGGAGGAGCTGTTGTTGGAGCGCCGCCTCGAGCCGGCGCGCCATCTCTTCGAGGTCCGTCCCCGCCGGCGAGCGGGCCGAGCGGCGTCCGGGCAGGAAGACGAGGAGCCCAAGGTTGGTCTCGTCCTCGCAGGTACCGAGGATGGGCGTGCCCTCGAAGACGCCGACCGCCTGGAGGATCCCTTCCTCGACCTGAGCGAGCAGGGCGCGGCACATCTGGCTGCCGTACTCCTCCTCGACCCTGGGGAGCTGCGTCAGGGTGACGGAGAGCACGGCGAGCGCGCCGTCGTTGAAGAGACGGCCGCCGAGCACGGGTAGCAATCGGCGGTATGAGCCGACCTCGCGCGGCGCGCTGCCGGACGGCGACGGCACACCGGTGACCGCGACCTGGTCGCGGCCGGCGTTCTTCGCCGCGAAGAGCGCCTCGTCGGCCCGGGCGACGAGGTCGGCCGCGGTCCCGGCGTCGCCAGGGAAGGAAGCGACGCCGAAGCTCATGGTCAGCCGCCCGCCCGGCTGGGCGTCCGCCCCCGGGAGCGGCTGGCGGCTCACCGCGAGTCGCAGCCTCTCGGCCTTGATCCGGGCGCCGCCCTTGTCGGTCTCCGGGAGCAGCAGGACGAACTCCTCGCCGCCGTAGCGCGCGACGATGTCCGAGGATCGAGTCTGGACCTCGTCCTCGTCGGCCGCGTCACCCTCGAGGACCCGCGCGATCTGGACCAGGCAGGCGTCGCCCGCCGGGTGGCCCATCCGATCGTTGTAGAGCTTGAACTGGTCGATGTCGCCGAAGACCAGGGAGAGGGTGGTGCCGCAGCGCCTCGCCCGCGCGATCTCCTCGTCGAGGCGCTCCATGAGCGTCCGGTGGTTGTACAGATTGGTGAGGCCGTCGCGACGGGCGAGGCCGGCGAGTCGCGTGTTCTGCCTCTCGAGGTCGAGGTTCGCGGCGAGCAGCGCCTCCCCGCGCTCGTCGAGTCCCCGCGTGAGGAGGTCCTCGCGACGGCGCAGCTCCTCCCGCGCCTCCGACAGCTCGCGCGCGAGCCGGGCGTTCTCGAGCTGGAGCCGGCGCAGCTCCAGCCGGTCGCCCACCGCCCTCACTTCGCCGGCAGGCCCCGCCGAGAGGGTGCGGTTCGTCTGGGCGTCGCCCGGCGCCTCGGTGAGGGCGGGCAGCTCGGCGTAGCCCGTCACGAGGATGCGGCGCGCTCCGGGGCGGCGCCGCAGGGTCTCCCGCGCGACCTCGAGCCCCTTCGAGAGCGGCAGCCGCTCCTCGGAGATGACGACCGCGACGTCGTCGTCCGAAAGGAGCTTCAGGGCCTCGGCGCCGTCGCGGGCGGACAGGACGCGGCAGCCGTCGCGTAGCGAGCGGACGAGGAGGCCGAGGATCTCGTTCTCCTCGTCGACGACGAGCAGCCAGGGGCGCTCGGTCTGCGCAAGCCGAAGGGCCATGCAAGGAGGTGCATGCTAGCGCGGAGCGAGGGTGCTGGCCAATCTCCACCCGCTGGCTCGTCGCCTGGGGGGCGGGGAGGCCCGGCTTCAGCCCGGCTTCTCGGTCGGCTCGGCCGGTTTCGGGGCCTGTTCGCTCGTGTAGATCGCGTCGGCGATCCGGTAAGCGCTCCCCTCGAGACGTGCGATCGCTTCCTTGAGGGCGGCCAAGTCGTCCACGCCGACCTGCGCCTTGAGCGCATCGAGATCCGCGCGGATGTCCTCCACGTCCTGCGGGGCGATGAGCGCCGAGTACTCCTCCAGGCTCTTCTCGGCCGTGTAGATCAGCCCGTCGGCGCTGTTGCGCAGCTCCGCGAGCTCCTTCTTCTCGCGGTCGTCGCCCGCGTGCTTCTGGGCGTCGGTGACCATCCGCTGGATCTCGACCTCCGAGAGGCCCGAGGAGGCGGTGATCCGGATGGCCTGCTGCTTCCCGGTCCCGAGGTCCTTGGCCGAGACGTTGACGATCCCGTTGGCGTCGATGTCGAAGAGGACCTCGATCTGCGGCACGCCGCGCGGGGCCGGCGGGATGCCGACCAGCTCGAAGCGGGAGAGCGTCTTGTTGTCCGCGGCCATCTCGCGCTCGCCCTGGAGGACATGGACGTTGACGAGCGGCTGGTTGTCCTGGGCCGTCGAGAAGATCTGCCCCTTGCGGCAGGGGATCGTCGTGTTCTTCTCGATGATCCGGGTGAAGACGCCTCCCGCGGTCTCGACGCCCAGGGAGAGCGGGGTCACGTCGAGCAGGAGGACGTCCTTCACGTCGCCCTTGAGGACGCCGCCCTGGATGGCCGCCCCGATGGCCACCACCTCGTCCGGATTGACGCCCTTGTGCCCTTCCTTGCCGAAGAATTGCTCGACCGTCTTCTGGACCCGTGGCATGCGGGTCATGCCGCCGACGAGGATCACCCGGTCGATCTCGTCGAGCGTGATGCCCGCGTCGGAGAGGCACGTCCGGCAGGGGCCGAGCGTCTTCTCCACGAGATCCCCGACCAGCTTCTCCAACTCATCGCGCGTCAGCGTCTCGACGAGGTGCTTGGGGCCGCTCGCGTCGGCGCAGATGAACGGGAGGTTGATCTCGGTCTCCATCGCCGACGACAGCTCGTGCTTGGCGCGCTCCGCGGCCTCCTTGAGGCGCTGGAGCGCCATCCGGTCCTTCTTCAGATCGACGTGGTGCTGCTGCTCGAAGCGCTGGAGGAGCCAGTCGATGATCCGCTGGTCGAAGTCCTCGCCGCCGAGGAAGGTGTCCCCCGCGGTGGCCTTGACCTCGAAGACGCCGTTGTTGAGCTCTAGGACCGAGATATCGAACGTCCCGCCGCCGAGGTCGTAGACCGCGATCTTCTCCGTCTCCGTGTTCTTCCGCCGGTCGAGGCCGTAGGCGAGGGCGGCCGCCGTCGGCTCGTTGATGATCCGGAGCACGTCCAGGCCTGCGATCCGGCCGGCGTCCTTGGTGGCCTGTCGCTGCGCGTCGTTGAAGTAAGCGGGGACGGTGACGATCGCCTCGGTCACGGGCTCGCCGAGGTAGTCCTCGGCGGTCTGCTTCATCTTGGAGAGGACCATCCCCGAGATCTCGGCGGGGCTGTAGGCCTTGCGGCGCACCTCCACCCAGGCGTCGCCGTTGTCGTTGGAGATGACCCGGAACGCGACGAGCGACCGCGTGCGGGCCACCTCGGGGCTGTCGAACTTGCGGCCGATGAGCCGCTTCACCGCGTAGACGGTGTTGTCCGGGTTGGTGATGGCCTGGCGCTTGGCGATCTGTCCGACCAGCCGCTCCTCGGTCTCGGTCAGGGCGATCATGGACGGCGTGGTGCGGCTCCCCTCCGAGTTGGGGATCACCAGGGGCTCGCCGGCGTCCATGATCGCCACGCAACTGTTGGTCGTGCCCAGGTCGATCCCGATGACCCTGCTCATGACGCCTCCTCCGCGGGCTCCACCGCCGCGCGTTCCCCGGCGGGCTCCTCGACGATCCCGGCCGCGGTCGCTTCGATCGCCGGCGCCGCGGTCTTCACGGACGGCGAAGGCTCCGGCGCGACCGCGACGGCCACGAGGGCTGGTCGCAGCAATCGGCCCTTGAACAGCCAGCCGGGGGCGATCTCTTCGGCGACCCTCCCCGGGGGCACCGCGTCGGTCGGGAGACGCTGCATCGCCTCGTGGCGGGTCGGATCGAAAGGTTCGCCCTGCGCGCGGAAGCCCTCGACCCCGAACTTCGCGAGGGTGTCCACGAAGAGCTTGCGGGTCGCGGCCACGCCGCGGGCGAGCGGCCCCATCTCGCCGCCCGAGTGGGCGAGCGCGCGATCCAGGTTGTCGACCACGGGGAGCAGGTCGCGCAGCAGCGCCGCCACCGCCGTGCTCACGAGCTCCTCCCGTTCCCGCCCGGCACGCTTCTTGTAATTCTCCAGCTCGGCCACGGCGCGCAGATGGCGTTCGTGGCTCTCCTTGAGCCGCTCGAAGGTCTCCCGCCCTTTGGCCTGGGACATCTCGAGCTCTGCCCGCGTCTCGGCAAGCTCCGCCGCGAGCCTCTCCGCCGGGGCCACGGCCTCGGCCTCCTCGGGCGCGGGGGGCTCGACGGTGACCGCGCCTTCGCCGCCCTCGGCCGGCGTGGTCTCCCCGGCCGGCGGCGCCTCATGCCGCTCGACGGCCGCGACCGCCTCGCGGACGGCGTCCTCGGAGATCTCAGCCTCGAAGTGGCCCTTTTCTCGCTGATCGGCGTGGCCCATGACCGCAGATCAGTTTGACACGCCGGGCCCCGCGAAGGCAAGGAAGGGCTGACCCTCTCCGGCTGCCAGATTCCGTAAGAAGCCGCGGCCTCCCGGGCGCGTTTAGGGGCCCGCGAGGTACGTGTAGCCCCGCATCACCGCGTCGTAGTACTCGGTCAGGCTCACGCCCTCCTTGGGCTTCAGGCTCCCGTCGCGCACGCGCTGTTCGAGGGCGCTCTTGACCCGCTTGCCCAGATCGGAGGGCTCGTACTGGACGCGGGTCAGGACCTTCTCGACCGTGTCGCCGGGGATGACGGTCTCCAGGTAGTAGTCCTCGGGGTCGTCGTCGTCGGCGTAGACGTGGACCTCGTTCACGCGGCCGAAGAGGTTGTGCATGTCGCCCATGATGTCCTGGTAGGCACCGGTGAGGAACAGGCCGAGGTAGTAGGGCTCGCCGCTGCGGAGCGGGTGGAGGGCGAGCGTTTCGGCGATCTGCTCGGAATCGATGAAGCGATCGAGCTTGCCGTCGCTGTCGCAGGTGATATCGACGATCGTCGAGTCGCGCGCGGGGGCCTCCTCCAGGCGGTGGAGCGGCACGACGGGGAAGAGCTGATCGAAGGCCCAGTGGTCGGGGGCGGACTGGAAGAGGCTGAAGTTCGCGAGGTACTGGTCGGCGAGCCGGTCTCCCAACTCGCGGGTGTCCTCGGGGACGCGCTTTCGCCGCCGGTTGATCTCGATCAACGCGCGGCAGAGCTGCCAGAACAGCTCCTCGACCTTGGCGCGGTCCTCGAGGCCGACGAGGCCGAGTTGGAAACGCGAGAGGACCTCTTCCTTCTTGGCGAGCGCGTCGTGGTAGACCTCGCGCGCGCTCTTGGGCGTGAGGCTCTCGACGATCTCCCGCATCTGGCGGACGATCTCCGACTCGGGGCCGGACGGGTGAAGCTCGTGCAACTCGTCGCCGATCCGGATGCGGCCGAAGACGTTCATGAGCACGCAAGCGTGGTGGGCGGTCACCGCGCGACCGGACTCCGAGACGAGGTTCGGCTGCGACACGCCCTCGCCGGCGCAGACCTGCGCGACGTTCTCGACCACGTCGGCGGCGAACTCCTCCAGGGTGTAGTTCGTCGAGGAGACGTGGGTCGTCCGGAGGCCCGAGTAGTCGATGCCGAGCCCGCCGCCTACGTCGAGGTAGCGAATGTCGAGCCCCATCTTGAAGAGCTTCGCGTAGATGCGCGCGCCTTCGTTGACCGCGTCCTTGACCGTGCGGATGTCGGTGATCTGGCTGCCGACGTGGAAGTGGAAGAGGCAGACCGACTGTTTCTGCCCCTTCTCCTCGAGGATCTTCACCGCCTGGATCAGCTCCGGGGCGGTGAGGCCGAACTTCGCGAAGTCGCCGCCGGAGGACTCCCATTTGCCGGTCCCCTTCGTCGAGAGCTTGCTGCGCAGGCCGATGAGAGGAGACACCCCCATCTCCTCGGCGAGCTGCAGGAGGCGCGGCAGCTCCCCGAGCTTCTCGATGACCACCACGACCTTGCGGCCGAGCTTGCGGCCGAGGAGGGCGAGCCGGAGGTACTCTTCGTCCTTGTAACCGTTGCAGACCGTCAGCGCCTGGAGATCGGAGTTGAGCGCGAGGACGACGAGCAGCTCGCCCTTGCTCCCGGCCTCCAGGCCGAAGTGGTAGGGCGCGCCGGCGTCGAGGACCTCCTCGACCACCTCGCGCATCTGGTTGACCTTGATCGGGTAGACGCCGAAGTACTCCCCCTGGTAGCCGAGGTCGCGGATGGCGGCGCGGAACGTCTCGTTGAGCGTCTTCACGCGCGCGCGCAGGACGTCCTGGAAACGGACGATACAGGGGAAGCCGAGCTTGCGCTCGCGGATGTCCTCGACGACGTCCATGATGTCGATCGTCGGCCCGGAGGCGCCCGGCTCCGGCGGCCCGTGCGGATGGACGCAGAGGTGGCCCTTTTCGTTGATGGAGAAGAAGCCGGCCCCCCAGCCCGGCACGTTGTAGTGCGAGAGCGCACGTTCGACGTTCCAGTCCGGCATGCCCAATCGATCGTGCGCGCTCATGTGGATCTCCATACACTGGCGCGGCGGCGGATGGGAAGCGCGCGAGGATCGCGCGGGCGCCGCACCAGCCCTCCGCCCGGGCCGGGGAGAGCGAGACCGACTTGCGTGGCTCCCGCGAGGTCCCTCTCTTCCACCCACCGGGGAGAGGGGAGCCCGGATCAGTACGTCTCGAGGCCGCGCATGCGGTAGACGGGATCGCGCGCGTCGCCGCCGGCGACCAGGAAGCGATCCTCGACGAGCTCCACGAGCAGCGGCTTCAACTCCAGGACTTCTATGCCCAGCCGCTCGCTGATCGCCTTCACGGTCATCCCCTTGTACTCGCCGCGCATCATCCGGACGATCTCCTCCTTGGCCGTCCGGCGCTCTGCCGCGGGCATCTTCGGCTCGCGGGCCGCCCGGGCGATGGCCCAGAGGACGAGCGCGCCGACGAAGATCGCCGCGGCGGCCACGAGCGTCGTCCCGCCGCGCTCGAGCAGTCGGGCGAGCCATTCAGACGGCGACACGAGCGGCGTCCTCCTCCTGGGGGATCCGATCGACGCGCGGCGCCTTGGGCAGCGCCGGCGCGTCCTTGCGCCAGATCTCCTCTTCCACGCGGGCGAGGAGCGTGTCGAGCCCGCGCTTGTCGAGCGCGCTGACCGCGACGCCGCGCAGCTCCCGCGCGAGCCGTTCGGCCTCGCCGTCCGGCAGCCGGTCGGACTTGTTGACCACGACGAGCCGGGGCGTCTCTCCGAGGTCGAGGGTGGCGAGCGTCGCCTCGACCGCGGCGAGCTTCGCCGGGTGCTCCGAGTCGGCGCCGTCGAGGACCACGAGCAGGAGGTCCGCTCCGTGCAGCTCCTCGAGCGTCGCCCGGAAGGCGGCGAGCAGATCGCGCGGCAGGTCGCGCAAGAAGCCGACGGTGTCGGTCACGATCAGGTCGCGCTCCTCGGGGAAGCGGATGCGCCGCGAGAGCGGGTCAAGGGTCGCGAAGAGGGCGTCGCAGGTGAACGCGCCGGCATCGGTCAGGGCGTTGAGCAGCGTGCTCTTCCCCGCGTTGGTGTGGCCGACGAGCGCGACGGACGGGATCCGCCGGCGCTCGCGCCCCGACCGGCGGACGGCCCGGACCGTGGAGAGCGAGTCGATCTGGCGCTCCAGCCGGGCAATCCGCTCGCGCGCGCGGCGCCGGTCCACCTCCAGCTTCGTCTCGCCGGGGCCGCGGCCGCCGATGCCGCCCATCAGGCGGGAGAGGCTGTCCCCGCGGCCGGCGAGTCGCGGCAGGCGGTAGCGGAGCTGCGCCAACTCGACCTGGAGCTTGCCGTCGCGGGAGGCCGCGCGGCCCGCGAAGATGTCGAGGATCAGCTGCGTTCGGTCGAGGATCTTGAGGTCCGTCTGCTCGGCGATCGCCGCGGCCTGCGCGGCCGAGAGGTCGCGGCCGAAGATCAGCGTGTCGGCGAACGCCTGCATGGAGCGCAACACGATGTCGCGCAGCTTCCCCTTGCCGACGAGGTAGCGCGGATCGGGCTGGGGACGAACCTGCACGACCGCCGAGGCGATCTCGACGCGGGCTGTGCGGGAGAGCTCGCGCAGCTCCGCCATCGACGCCTCGGCCTCCGCGCGGCTCTTGCCCACCGTGACGAGCACCGCGCGGGCGGCGCCTCGAATGGGGCGGGCGCGCGCCGCGGCGGCGAGCTCGGCCTCCAGGGCGGCGATGCGTCCGTCGACATCGCGGGGGAGGGCGGCGAGGGTCGGGGCGACCTCCACGCGCCAGAGGTCGCCCGCCGGGTTCTCAGGCAACAGATGCGCCCAGTGGACGGCGCCGGGCAGGCCGCGGTCCGCGACGCCGATCGCCGCCACGAGGTCGAGGCGCAGGAGCGCGAGGTCGGTGAGGTCGTCCTGCGAGAGAGGTTCGCCGGAGAGGTGCGTGTGGACGAGCCGCAGGCCGCGCAGGCGTGCCTGACCCGCGCGGGCCCGGCCGACGTCCGGCAGGAGCATCCCCCCGGCGTCGCCGAGGATCACGTGCTGGACCTCGCCCTTGCGGTCGAGCAGGACGCCGACCTGACGATGGACCTCGGCCGAGAGCTCGGTCAGGTGGCGGGCCAGCTCCGGGCTGATCAGATCGCCGGGCTGGACGCGGCGGCGATACGTCGCCTCCAGTCGGTGGATCTGGCTCTGCTTGAGCCCGAAGCTGTTGCCGAAGAGATCTGGGATGTCTGGGCGCCTCCGAAGGGATTGTGCGAGGGTTCGGGCCCGGTTGCAAGCCCTCTTCCGGCGGCGAAAGAGCTACAGCGCGGGCCGCGCGCCCGCATCCCCCTCGGGTGCCGTCTTGCCCTCGGCGCGCTCCTGCTTGAGGCGCTTCATGCGCCTGCGGATGACCTCGCGCTTGAGCGTGGAGAGATGGTCCACGAAGAGCGTCCCGTCGAGGTGGTCGATCTCGTGTTGGAGAGCGACGGCGATCAGGCCGCTGGCGTCGGAGATCTCGATGGGCCGCCCATCGCGATCGAGGGCCCGCACGGTCACGAACTCGGCGCGCTTCACGTCCTCGGCCTCGCCGGGGACGGAGAGGCATCCCTCGCTCCAGACGATCTCGCCCCGAGAGGCGACGAGGACGGGGTTGACCAGGGCGATCGGCGTCTGCCCCTCCTGGCGGGGAGAAGCGTCGATCACCAGCACGCGGGAGAGCACGCCGACCTGCGGGGCGGCGAGCCCCACCCCCTCGGCGGCGTACATGGTCTCGAACAGGTCGTCGATCAGAGCTCGGATGGCCGTGTCGACCGCAGGGACCGGGCGCGCCTTCTCCTTGAGGCGGGGATCGGGCCAGATCAGGATCTCGTGGACCACCCGCCTTGATTAACATCGGGCTGGGCGGTTTTCAAAAGCGCCTCACATCATCGAGAGCGGATCCACGTCGAAGACCACTCGAACGGGGCCCAGATCGGCCGCCTGCTGGAGCGTCAGGGTGAGGTCGCGCAGCGTCGCGTAGCTCCTCGCCCGCAGGAGGAGGTGCCAGCGGGTGCGGCCCTTGATCCGCTCCAGGGGCGCGAGAGACGGGCCGAGCACGGAGGCCCGCGCGCCTGTCTGCCGGATGCGGTCTTCGGCGAGCCGGCTGAGCTGGCGGGCGGCCCGCTCCGCGGCCCCCGGGTTCTTCGCGTCGACGCGGACCGCGCACAGGCGCGAGAAAGGCGGCCAGCCGATGGCCTTGCGCCGGTTCATCTCCCCCGCGGCGAAGGAGGCGTAGTCGTGCCGGATGAGGTGGACGAGCGCCGGATGGTCGGGGTGGTAGGTCTGGACGAGGACGCGCCCGCTCCGTTCGCCGCGCCCGGCGCGGCCGGCCACCTGGAGGAGGACCTGGAAGCTGCGCTCCGAGGCCCGGAAGTCGGGGAGGTTGAGGCCGGTGTCCGCGAGCACGACGCCGACCAGCGTGACGCCGGGGAAGTCATGCCCCTTGGCCACGATCTGCGTGCCGACGAGGACGTCGAGGCGCCGGTCATGGAAGGCGCGCAGCGTGCGGGCGAGCGCGGTCCGGGTGAGGTCGCCGTCGAGTCGCGCGACGCGGGCGGCCGGGAAGAGGCGCGCGACCTCCTCCTCGACCTTCTCGGTGCCCGCGCCGACGGGCACCGGCTCGGCGCCGCAGACGGGACAGCGCTCGGGGATGGGGCGCGAGGCCCCGCAGTAGTGGCAGACCAGGCGGCGCCGGGCGAGGTGCTGCGTCAAGCTGACCGAGCACTGGACGCACTTCTCGACATGGCCGCACGCCGGGCAGCAGAGCGAGCCCGAGTGGCCGCGCCGATTGAGGAAGAGGATCGCCTGCTCGCCGCGGGCGAGCGTCTCCCCGAGGGCGAGCAGCAGCGGCTCGTGCAGGATCGGGCGATCGACGCCGCGCAGGTCGAGGATCTCCACGGCCGGCAGCGGCCGATCTCCGACGCGGCGCGGGAGGTCGAGCCGGAGGTAGCGGCCGGCCGCGGCGTTGGCGAGTGATTCGAGCGAGGGGGTCGCGCTTCCCAGCACGACCGGGCAGGCCGCGAGCTTCGCCCGCGCGACGGCCATGTCGCGCGCGTGGTAGCAGAGCCGCTCCTCCTGCTTGAACGACGGGTCGTGCTCCTCGTCGACCACGACGAGCCCGAGCGAATCGACCGGAGCGAAGACGGCCGTCCGGACGCCGATCGCGACTCGCGCGTCCCCTCGCCGGAGCCGCTGCCATTCGCGGGCTCGCTCGCCGCGGGAGGTGCCGCTGTGCAGCACGGCGATCTGCTCGCCGATCCGCTCGCGGAAACGGCGAACGAGCTGCGGGGTCAGGCCGATCTCAGGCACCAGGACGACGGCGCCGCGACCGGTGGCGAGCGTCCGCTCGATGGCGTGCAGGTAGACCTCGGTCTTGCCGCTGCCCGTGACGCCGTGCAGGAGGAAGGGCTGGAAGCGGCGAGCCTCGACAGCGGCGCCGATCGCGGCCGCGGCGGCGGCCTGCTCGGTGGTCAACGTCTTGGACGGCGACGCGGGGACCGGTTCGTCCTCTCGGCGGCCATGGGGGCGGCGGGCGCCCGCGGGCGGCAGCGCGGCTCTCAGGACCTCCCCCGGCGGATGGACATAGTAGTCGGCCGTCCAGAGGAGGAAGCGGAAGAGGGCGTCGGGTAGGAACGGACCGTCGTCGAGCAGCTCGGCCACCTCGCGTGGGGTGACCCCGGCCGGAGGCTCGGACGCGCGATCGACGATGAAGCCCGTCAGGCGGCGTGCGCCGAACGGCACGATCACGCGGCGGCCGGTGACGGCGCCGGGGGCGAGCGCGGGCGGCAGCGCGTAGGTGAAGAGGCCGCGGACGGGCGCGAGGACGGCGACCCGGGCGAGATCCGACGAGGCCACGGCGCCGGCCTAGGAGGCGGGTGTGAAATGGCTGCCTGCTGCGAAAGCCGATCCCTTCGCTGCGACGGGCGGCCTCGTCGCTTCGCTGCAAAACGTACTGCAAAGAGTACGTCTCCGCGGTTCACTCCTCGGGCGCGCGTCTCGCCTTAGGTCTCGGTTTTCTCGCGACGGCACCCATTTCACATGAGCCTCCTAGCGCGTCACGGGCTCGACATTGAAGGAGACGACCTCCGCGCCGTCGCGGAGGATCGACCACCGTCCGGGCAAGGCTCCCTCGGGGATCGCGGGCCGGTATTCGCGCAGGCGGACGTCGAGCAGCGAGGGGCCGTCATGGACCAAGAGCCGCAACGGCAGCAGCCGCTCCTCGGAGAGGACGAGCGTCATCGGGCCGCCGGCCGCCCCGCCGATCGCGTAGGCCACCCGCCCGTCGAAGCGTGTGAGGTCGACGCGCCGGGGATTGACGCCCCGGGACTGGAGGAGGGCCATCCAGGCGCCCGCGGCCTCGGCGCCGCGCCAGAGGAAGGGGAGGCAGCCCTCGGCGGCCAGCAGGGTCGCGCCCGCGGGCGCCGGTCCGTCCTCCGTGATCTTGCCGCCTTCGTCGACGATCCGCCCGAGCGGCCGGTCGGGGAGACCCAAGGAGAGCGCGCAGCGGCCGGGTGAGAAGGAGAGCCGGGCGGGGAAATCCACGCGATCGGCGCGGACGCCCTGGAGCAGCGCGCCCGTCTTCGCGGCGAGCGAGCGGGCATCCTGGCCGAAGAAGGAGATCGTCCCATCGAGACTTGCGCTCCCGGGCGCCTGAAGACGGCGGTCCCCGAATTGCCGGAGCAGCACCGGGCCGGGCAGCACGTAGGCGAGGAAGAGGGCCGCCGCCGGCCAGGGGCTCACACGCCCTCCCGGAGGAGCTCGCGCATGAACTCGAGCAGCCCGTCGCGCAGTTCGGGGCGTTTGAGCGCGTACGCGAGGTTGGCCTTGAGGTAGCCCATCCGGTCGCCGGCGTCGTAACGTTTGCCCTCGAACCGGTGGCCGACGAGCCCTTCGGTGCGTGCGAGGACCGCGAGCGCGTCGGTGAGCTGGATCTCGCCGCCGACCCCCGGCGGGACATTGCGCAGGATCTCGAAGACGGACGGCGGCAGGACGTAGCGGCCGATGACGGCGAGGTTCGAGGGGGCCGTTCCGGCCGGCGGTTTCTCGATTATCCGGTCGATCTGGAGCGTCCGCTCGTCGATGGGCGTGCCCGCCGCGATGCCGTACCGGGAAGCCTCGGACGGCGGGACCTCCATGAGCGCGATGACGCCCTTGCCGTAGCGCCCGTACGCGGTGATGAGCTGCTGGATCGCGGGGACCTCGGCGTCGATCAGGTCGTCGCCGAGGATCACGCCGAACGGGTTGGGCCCCACGACCGAGGCGGCGCAGAGGACGGCATGGCCCAGGCCGAGCGGCTGCTTCTGGCGCAGAGAGACGACCCGCGCCATCTCGCTGATCGCGCGCAGTTTCTCGGTGAGGTCCGTCCTGCCGCGGGACTGGAGCGTCGTCTCCAGCTCGAAGGCGATGTCGAAGTGGTCCTCGATGGCCACCTTGCCGCGGCCGTTGACCACGATCACGTCCTTGACGCCGCCGCGGACCGCCTCCTCGACGATGTACTGGATCGTCGGGACGTCGACGATCGGCAACAGCTCCTTGGGCACCGCCTTGGTGGCGGGCAGGAAGCGCGTGCCGAGGCCGGCGGCCGGGATGACCACCTTCTGGACGGCCGAGATCACCGGGCGGCAATGTACCAGTCCGAGGCGCGGAGGCAAGAGCCGCAATCGTCCCGCTGCTGCGGCCTGGGGTGCCCCCGTCTCATTCATGGTCCGGCGGCCGCAGCGCCTGAACGGCGGCGGGCGTACTTAGATCCGGGTCGGCTTCAGCGACGATCCCGTCGTCGCGGCGGGCGCAGGCGTGCCCGGGCATGGCGATCCTCTCGCACGCGCGGGCCCTGACGGCGAGCGGCCAGAGAAAGCGCGCCAGTGGGACGGCGACGAACCGATCGCGGCCCTGGTCGACACGCGGAAAGATCGGACCGCCGCCGTGAACGACGGGTGATAGGAGGGCTCACCCCGTCTTATTCACGGTCCGGCTGCTGCGGCGTCCGATCCCGCGCCTCCCGAAGGGGGGGCTTGCCACCCCTACAACGACATGGGGGGTGTGCTCGCTCCGTACCTCCTCGCGGGGGGCTTGCCACCCTCCAAACGACTTGGGGGGGAGGTGCTTTACGCGACGCCTCGTCGGTCGTCGCTCTCGCTTGCCCTTCTCGGCTCGCGGTCTCGAACGCCTCGCTACGCCGTACCGTGAATAAGACGGGCTCACGATTGAGCTTTCGGAGGATGCGCCAATCGTTCTTCCATCTCAAGCGGGGCGCGACCCCTTCGCAGGCGCGGTATCGGACGCCGCGGCGACCAGACCGTGGATCAGACGCGCTCGGCGATCAGGTGGACAGGGGCGCGAACTTGAGGAGCGTCGCGACGCCAAACCGCGTCATGCTTCCGCCGGCGAAGACCCGCAGGCTCTCGAACAGGAGGGATGCCCGTGAGGCTCCCACGCCGGCCAGGGCGACGGTCTCGCGGCGCTGCGGCCGGAACTTCGCCTTAAAGGATGAGAGCCCGTCGAAGTCGAACCAGGGCCGTCCGAGTACGCGCGCGGCGCGGAGCCACGGGGAGATCCGGCCGGCGAGCGGCGAGAGACCCAAGGTCACGTAGTCCAGCCCGTCGCGCGCCGCCGAGTGGAACGCCGCGTCGAGCAGCAGCTCGGTCGTGCCGTTCGGAGCGTCCGGGTCGCGCACCCACTCCTGCACGAGGACGCCGCGCCGAGCGAAGATGGGCGTCAGGCAGACATAGCCCACGGGACGGAGGTCGTGCCAGGCGACGAGGATCGTCCGCCCCTCGGCCGGATCGGCCGTGAGGGCCGCGGGCGTCGCCAGGAAGGACATCGGCGCCATCGGATGGGTGGCGAGCCAGCGCGCGCGCAGGTCCCGGAGCACCGGGAGGAGAGGACCCAGCCGCTTCCCCGCCGGCGCGACGCGCAGCCTCTTGGCACGGGCCCGGCGAAGCTGCTCCCGCAGGCTGGGCACCCGCGCGAGCACGTCCGGCCAGGCGCGCGGCTCCCAGGACCCGACCTCGCCGATCGGCGTCGCGGGCATGGCGGTCGTCGTCAGGAATCGCTCGTGGACGCCGAAGAACGCGACGGCCCGGCGCCTCCGCGCCGCCGCGGCCACGAAGCGGCGGGTCACGGCGGCGAGCGAGGCCGGGGGGCAGACCGGGGGGCCGGCCACGACGAGCGCCCGGCCGGTATCGACGTAGGCGACGACCGCCTCGCCGGAGAACCAGAGGCGGTAGGAGTGGTCGAGGATCTGGAAGGACGTGGGGTTCCATCCGTAACGGCGCAGCGAGCGAAGGACGCGCGCCCGACGATCGGCCGCGCTCGCAGCCGGCTGGACGCACGGTGGAGATGAGCGTGTCTCGGTCTCGGAGGTCGTGGTGGTCATGGTGACGGAGCCACTCCCGCCTCTGCCCGGCGACTTGTGACCGGTGACCCCGGCGGGCCGAGGTAGGCTTCTACAAGAGGCGGAGAGCCGGAGTCCAGTCTCGCCCATCCTCTGCAATGCACGGGATCTTTGCGCGCCCCGGCCGGGCTCCATGCCCTCCTCGGGAGGAATCCCCAGGAGGCCCGGAAGGCGGTTGAGGCCCTTCCCTGGGAGCCGCTGAAGCAACGGCCGGTTCAGACGCCGGAGGGTAAGAAGCTCCAGGTCGAAGGGAACCTCCCGGTGCGAACGGCCGGCACGTCTTGACCGTGATGCGCTACGGCGACCCGACCCCGGTCCGCGCCGGCATGGTCCGCTCGCCGAAGGACTAAGCCTGGTCGAGCTACCGGCACTACGTCTTCGGGGAGCCGAACGTGCTGATCGCCGACGAACCCGAGTAGCTGGCGCCGGGGCAGACGCCCGCCCGGCGGCGCGAGGCGTACCGCCAGCTCTTCGCCCTGCTGCTCTCGGACGCGCTCCGGATCTGGCGCCCGGACCTCGTCGAGGCCGGGGTGCTACGGGGACGCGAGCTGGGTGAGCCGCCGCGCGCCCCGCGCCGCCGGGCCGTGCCGGAGACGTCCGTCATGGGAACCCCCGGACCCGTTAAGCCCTTGTATCGACGAAGTCGAATGCGGGGAGGTCATCTAGCTGATAGGCCTCCAGCGCAAGCTCGTCGAGCCGCGCGAAGTCTCTGGCTCTGAATGCCGCGCGAATCGACCTGGTGAGGGAGTCGCCCATCCCTCCAGGCGCCGGCAGCCGAATCCTCCGCAAGTACTGCGCTTGAAATCGGAGGTAACCACCGCACATCTTCACCGCGTAGCACCAGACGAAGAACAGGGCGATCCTGGAACTGAGTAGCCCTCCGAGCAGCTCCATATCCCACTTTTCAGACGTCACGAAGTAGAGGTTGTGATGCGGGTGGAAATGCCCCTCGTCGTAGACGACCTCGTTCGACCCGGCGATGTCGGGAATGAGGAGCTTGGGGGTGCGAACGAGCGCTGGATACACCCGGTCGATCGTTCGGAACCAACTGGACGGGTTCTTCTGCGAGACATGCCTGCGTCGGACATCGCCCTCGCGGGCCTTCAGATACGTCGCGAGCCTCGGATATTGCCGCAGATCCACGACGCCTCCGTCGTCGTTGAAGGCGTTGATGACGAACCGGCGCGCATCGCGAATCTGCCCTCGCTCGATGTCCTCCCGCATCACCAGGGGCACGAGGCGGTCCGGTTCGATGTCGACCCCCTCGCCGACGATGTAGACCTTGTCGTTGCCGGTCGCGACGCCGATCCCGACGCGGGCACCGCCCGCCTCTTCGAGCGGCCGGCACCTGGCCTCCAGCGCTCTGAGCGTCGTCAGGTGTTCGGGTGAGCTGATGATCCAGGGCTCCTCGCCCTCGAACCAGCTATCGTAGACGGAGACGCCTACGCCCGGGACCTTCGTGGTGCCCCGGCGAACCGCGGGCACCACGGCGGAACACTCCTCGGGAGAGGCCGTGGCGAGCCTCACGACGTGAACGCGCCGCGAGCGACCCTTCCGAATCGAGAAGATCGATGGGTAGGCGATCACCTCCGATTCAAACGGGGAGGCCGTGTGCAGGTCGACGTAGCATTCGACTCCAAACTTCTCCGTGAGGATTCGCCGGAGCGGCGCCCCGTACTTGTTTGCGATCCAGCGGTCGGCGCAAATGAAGGAGAGCCGGCCGGCGTCAGAGAGGAGATGCAGGCCGCGCTCGATGAAGGCGATGTATAGGTCGGCACGGTCAAACAGGGATTCAAAACGTCTGCGGTACTCGGCCTGGAGCGCCGGGGCGAGTTGCTCGATCCGGATGTAAGGAGGATTGCCCACCACGACATCGAAGGGGCGAGCCGGCGCGGCGAGAAGGGAGTCGCCTTCGAGCACCCATCGAATCGCAAGCTCGATCGCCCGCTGGGGCGACAGTCCGTTCGAGAGCAGCACCCGTTCGACCGCATTGCGCGAGACGAGGACGTGATCGGGGTCGATGTCATAGGCCGCGATGGCTCCGGACAGGGCCGCCAGGTCGACGCCGTGCCGTTTCGCGGCGCACGCCAGGCGCTCGATGGCTGGGACAAGAAAGGCGCCCTTACCGCAGGCCGGCTCAAGGAGGGACAGTTGCGTCAGGTCGCGGTCGGCGGTGTAGCCAGCGAGGTCGAGGATGAGATCGACGACGTGGGGCTTCGTAAGGACGACGCCATGGGCGTGGCCGGAGGTGCGCGTGCCGTAGTCATAGGCATCCTTCGGCAGCCTCACCATGGCATCGAATGAGAGCTGCGCAGCCCGTCTCACCGGATCGCCGCCTGGTACGCCATCGCATGCGCCACGAGGCCGGCCAAGAACTGCGTGATCCCAAGATCAGACGCAGCGGGCTCAGTGTAGCCGCCCTTCGGCCCCTGCTGCTCGGTCGCCATTAGCAAGGTGGCGCTGTCGAACAGCTTCTCCCGAACCAGGCGCCGGAAGAGCAGCTCATATCGCTTCGCGTATGATGCTCCGCGGAATTCCGGGAACACATTGAAGTGGGGCTCGTCAACCCTAACCGGGGCCGTCGAACGAGGGCAGTCCTCGAGCAGCATCACCCAGCCGAGCCACGGCCTCGGGTACCCTGCCAAAGGCTCCCTCGCGATAGGCTGTCCAAAGGTCCTGGGCGGTGCCGATGGCTTCCTCGGTGCGGTTGTTGAAGTTGTTTCCGAAGGATGGGCCGCGCTGAGACTTGAATTCCAGCGCGGCAATGAGGTGGCCACTGTTGACGACGAGCATGTCCCAGGTCTTCGTGGGCCGGAAGTAGCCAGGCAACTCCAGCGCTTGGTCCACGAAGATGTGGGTGCCTGAGACTCCATTGCGCTGCAACAACTCCGTCACGAGCCCGCAGAACCCCATCATCTGCTTGCCGCCGGTGACGCTGGCGCGCCCCCCCCCGATCCGCATCGCCTTTCTTCTGTTTGGCTGCTTGCTGCTCCAGGGTCCGCCAGTAGCGCCCAACGGCCGCGCGCGCCAGCTTCTCGATGTCGTCGAGGTCGATTCCCACGGCGCCGGAGGCTAGCATCTTGCGACGCGAGTGCACAGCGGATCGCCTTGGCCTGGTTCTCTTGTTCAAGGCTCGCTCCCTGAGCCCGTCTTATTCACGGTCCGGCTGCTGCGGCGTCCGATCCCGCGCCTCCTGAAGGGGGGGCTTGCCACCCCTACAACGACATGGGGGGTGTGCTCGCTCCGTACCTCCTGCGGGGGGCTTGCCACCCTCCAAACGACTTGGGGGGAGGTGCTTTACGCGACGCCTCGTCGGTCGTCGCTCTCGCTTGCCCTTCTCGGCTGCGGTCTCGAACGCCTCGCTACGCCGTACCGTGAATAAGACGGGCTGAGGAGATGCGAGGCAGGGTTCGTGCCAGCCGTAGATAGCCGATTTCGCGAAGGAGCACCGCATTGGCGTCGTCCAGATTTCAGCCTCCGAACGCCTTTCGCACCCATGGGCCGCCTCACGCCCGCCGCTTCCTCCTACAGAACGTTTCGAAGCGGATGGGGCGCGTTCCGACGAGATCGCCGGAGAAAAGCCAACATCTGTCGTGGAGTGCCCGTGGAACATGAGGCCGGCAAGCGCGGGAGGCGCGGTGCGATTGCGGGGACGGACGTTTTATAGAGCGTAGACCGGCCGGTAGGGCCGATAGACTCCCCGACCGAGGGGGCATCCTCCGCTGGTATGGGTGGGCATACCGGGCGGTCTGCCCGCCCTGATCGGCCGGGATGAGCGAAAGACCCACTGGATTGCCGCGTAGCCCTGGTGGCGGTCGGCGCAGCCCGGCGGGTCGTCGCGGCAGACCGATGGGCTCGGGAGCGCTGACGGGGCGAGCTGCCGTCCAGACCGGGCCGGCCAGTCCGCGGGCCGGCCGGTCGGCGGCGCATCCCCGCCCGTTCCGCGCAGCTACCGCGCCGGTCTCGCGCGAAAGCGGCAGAGAAACTGCTTGCCCCGGGGTGAATCCGTTCGTCCATCCCCGCGATCTCGCGGAAATGGTCCCGTGGGGGGCACGAGTGGAATCGCCTCAGCCCGTCTTATTCACGGTACGGCGTAGCGAGGCGTTCGAGACCGCAGCCGAGAAGGGCAAGCGCAGCGACGACCGACGAGGCGTGCTGAAGCACGCCGCAGGAGGAAGGAGCGAGCACACCCC
>JAKAPL010000121.1 GCA_021807105.1 Myxococcales bacterium
GCTTGCCACCCTCCAAACGACTTGGGGGGAGGTGCTTTACGCACGCCTCGTCGGTCGTCGCTCTCGCTTGCCCTTCTCGGCTGCGGTCTCGAACGCCTCGCTACGCCGTACCATGAATAAGACGGGCTCAGCCCTTCGTCTTGTTGATCTGGAAGGCGAGCAGGTTGCCGCTGCCGGTCACGACGAAGAGGTGGTTGCCGTCGAGCGACAGGTCGTTCTGGATCCGGTTCGGGCCGATGTCGTAGTGCCAGAAGAGCCGCCCCGTCTGGCGATCGAAGGCGTAGAGCCCCCCGCCCCCGACGCCTGCCCCGACGAAGACGAGGTTCTGGTAAACGACGGCGCGGCCGTAGATCGGCCCGGGGAGCGAGTAGCTCCACTTCTTCTTCCCGGTCGCCGCGTCGAGGGCGTAGAAGACCTTGTCCGTCCCGCCGATGTAGAGCGCGCCGTCGACGACGAGCGGGCCGGCGTTGACCTGGTCGCCCGTCGGGAACGTCCAGCCGATGGACGGCGCGGCCCCGCCGAGGTTTTCGAGCGCGTAGACCTTGTGGTCGTTGCTGCCGAAGTAGAGGACGCCGTGGTCGGCCGCCGGGCTCGACGTGACGCCGCCGCCCGTCGCGACGCGCCAGCGAAGCGCGCCGGTCCGGGCGTCGAAGGCGTAGACGTCGCCGTCGAGGTTGCCCGCGTAGACCACCCCGCCCGCGACGAGCGGCCGCGCGTACGAAAAGGCCTTCGGCGCGCCGGTCGCGTAGGCCGCGGCCCGCGCGGGCTGGGCGCCCACCGGGGTCTGGGCGGGCGGGACGTCCGAGATCACCGGCGCGCCGGCGCTGTCCACGGGGAACTGCCAGACGAGCTTGCCGGTGGCGGCGCGGACCGCGTACAGGTGGCCGTCGTAGCTCCCCGCGTAGACGATGCCGCCCGCGAGCGCCGGCGGCCCCTTGATCCGATCGTGCGTCGGCCATTCCCAGACCGCCCGGCCCATGGAGAGATCGACCCCGTAGAGGCTGTAGTTGGTGCTGCCGACGTAGGCGTGGAGCGCGTCCACCGCCGGGGCGCCGATGATCTCCTTGCTCGTAGCGAAGCGCCAGCGGAGGCTGCCATCGGACCGATCGATCGCCGTCAGATAGCCGGCCTCGTCGCCGTAGAGCACGAGATCGGCCGTGAGCGCGGGGCTCCCCCGGCTCCCCGAACCCCCTTCGAACTCCCAGGCCAGCTCGATGGGCTTCTGGCAACCCGCGAGGGCCGCCATCAAGAGCAACACATTGCACGTGGGGCGCATGGGCAACTCCCGATCGGACCTTCGACTGTGCGAAGTATGGCAACCCTCCCCCGGATGTCAACGGCTCGGCCGCTCGTCCGGGCCCTCCCAGCCGGGCCCGAGGCCCAAGGCCGGGGCAGCTCTCTCCCGACCTTAGAGCCCGTGAATCAATCCCCTCCCGTCGCCAGACCGCCGATCCGGTCCCATCTGCTTCTAGGAGGCTCGGTGTGAAATGGCTGCCTGCTGCGAAAGCCGCTCCCTTCGCTCGCGACGGGCGGCCTCGTCGCTTCGCTGCAAAACGTACTGCAAAGAGTACGTTTGACGCGGTTCACTCCTCAGTCCGGCGGGGCCGGCGCTTCGGTGCTCGCGCCGGCGCCGCCCCATCCTCGACCTCGCGACAACGAAGAGGGCGAAACCCAAGTCAGAAACCGAACCGCCGCCTCAAGAAGAGCGGGGGCGCTCTACCTCGGACGGCTGGCCGGCGCCCGGACCGACGGTTGCTGGACGCGGGCTCTACCGATCTTGTATCGTACTTGTCATGAAACGCTCGTTCGTCGCGCTCGCCGCCCTGCTGCTCTCGATCCCAGCCTCGGCGAAGAACCCGGAGGTGAGCGTGCGGGGCGCGAAGGGCCAGGCGCTCGTCGCCGGCGAGCCGGGCCTCTCCTTCGACCTCATCGAGAAGGGGCGGAAGCTGTCGGCGACCGTGGCGGGTCCGGGCAAGCTGATCCTGCGGCTACACGGCCTCGCGCAAGGCCCCGCGAGCTTCTCCGCGGCTTCGGTCTTCCTCGACAGGAAGAAGATCCATTTCATCGACCTCCGCGGAGCGGCGAAGACGCTGGTGAGCGCGGGCGGCTACACCGCGGGGCCCGTCAAGGTCGAGACCCTCTCCATTCCGGACGGAACCCACGAGGTCGACGTCGAGGCGTTCGTCGGGCCGGCGGCGGTCTCGTTTCGGATGGCGGGCTCGGCTCCCGCGGCCGCGGCCGGCGGGGAGAAGGCCCGGATGAAGCGGACGCGCAAGCCGCGTGAGAAGAAGAGCAAGGCGGTGGCGGCGGCGGTGGTGCCCGTTTCGCACGCACCGGTCCGGCCCCCACCGCGCCGGCCGGCGAAGGCCGCGGCCCCTCCTCGCCGGGCCGCGCCGGTCGCCCCGGCGCCCCCGCCGGCGGTCGTGGCCACGGCCCCTGTGCCGCCACCCCCCTCCGACATGATGGGAGGCGAGGACATGATGATGATGGGTGAGCCTCCACCCGCCGCGACGCCCTCTCCGCCCGCGAAGCCCGCGGCCGCGAAGCCGGCACATGCCAGGTCCGCTCCCGTGCCCGGCGGCAAGCCTGCCGGCGCGCGACGAAGCCCGCCCGCGCAGGCGGAGTTCGCCACCCGTGGCCCGGCGCCCGCCGCCGCGACGTCCTCCGAGGCGCCCGCGCCCGCGCGCTCGCCGGCCCCTTACTGGCTCGGCGGCGGGGCCGTGGTGCTGGGGGCGTCGGCGGGCGTGCTGGGCTACCTCTCGTCCAGCCAGAACAGGACCTATCTCGACACGCCGGAGACGAACTCCGCCCGCAACGGGATGCGGTCCACCGCCAATACCGAGCTGGTGATCGCCGAGAGCCTCGCCGCGGCGGCGGTCGTCGCGTTGGCCGTGGGCCTCTGGACGGCGCTCTAATGACCACTCCTCGAGCACGCGCGATCCTCATCGGGTCGATTGCCGCCGGGATGTCCGGCTGCCTGCTGTATCCGTCCACCACCGCCACCTGTCGCTCCGACGCCGATTGTCTCCCGGGCCATGCTTGCACCGGCGGCCTCTGCCTGCCGGCGGCGGACGGGGGCTCCGCCGACGGGGGCTCCGCCGACGCCGGCGCGCCCAACGCCGGCCCGGGGGACGCGGGGCCTGCCGACGGCGGGGTGGCGGACGCCGGGCCTGCCGACGCCGGGGCGAACGATTCCGGGCTCCTCGACGCTGGCGCAGCCGACGCGGCCGTCGAGGATGGCGGGAGCGTCGACGCGGGTCCGGACGGCGGAGAGCCCGACGCGGCCGTCCTGGACGCGGGGAGCGTCGACAGCGGGCCACCGCCCGACGCCGGCTACTGCGCGGACGCCGGCGGGAGCCCTTGCGCCGTCGACGCGGGGCTCGCTTGCTTTCTGCTCGACCGCGATCCGCAGAACTGCGGCGCTTGCGGCCACCTCTGCGGGGAAGAGCAGCATTGCGCGGACGGCGGCTGCGTGAAGACCTGTCCCCCCCAGCAGACCGCGTGCCCGGGAGACGCGGGCCAGTACTGCGCCGACCTCCAGAGCGACAATCAGAACTGCGGCGCCTGCGACCAGCCCTGCCCTCCGACGCTCCTGTGCAACGGCAACGGCCTGTGCGAGGCCGCCTGCTACGGCCAGTTCACCATCTGCGTGCCGGACGGCGGCACTCCGTTCTGCTTCGATCCCGGGACCGACCCCAGAAACTGCGGCACCTGCGGGACCACCTGCGCGCCGGGCGATGTCTGCGCCGACGGCGGCTGCACCCCCACCTGCGCTCCCGACTTCACCCCCTGTGGGGTCGACGGCGGGCCTCCGGTCGTCTGCGCCGACGTCACCGCGGATCCTGGCAACTGCGGCCAGTGCGGGAACGCCTGCGACGCGGGCGAGATCTGCTTCCAGTCCGCCTGCGACGTCTGCGGGGGGATGGGGCAGCTCTGCTGCGAGGGCTCGACGTGCCCAGCCTGCGACGGCGGCTGCGTCTGCGGAGGGAACGGCAGCCCCGGCATCTGTAGTCCGCCGCCGCCGGTTTGATCTCTTACCCCGTCTTATTCACGGTCCGGCAGCCGAGCTCTGGCATGAGCTCTGCGTCCCTGCTCAAGCAGCCATGCCGAGCGCGCTTCACGAGATCCTCAAGGAGCGACCAGGTGCAGGAGGCGCTGATGCAGTCGGGATTCGAAGGGTACGAGTACCAGAGCGAGTTTGCCCGCAAGTACGTCGCTCAGCCCGTCTAATTCACGGTACGGCGTAGCGAGGCGTTCGAGACCGCAGCCGAGAAGGGCAAGCGAGAGCGACGAC
>JAKAPL010000074.1 GCA_021807105.1 Myxococcales bacterium
GAAGCACGCCGCAGGAGGAAGGAGCGAGCACACCCCCCCATGTCGTTGTAGGGGTGGCAAGCCCCCCCTTCGCAGGCGCGGGATCGGACGCCGCAGCAGCCGGACCGTGAATAAGACGGGCTTAGCAGGAGTCGATCAGGCCGGGCCGCCGAGCCAGCGGCGGGCCTCGGCGGTCGCGAGGCTCGCGACGACCTGCGTTGCGCCCGCCGCGCGGAGCTCTTCGACCGAATAGCGGCCGGAGGCGACCGCGAGGCAGGGGACGCCGGCCGCCTCGGCCGCGGCCACGTCGCGGGGCGTGTCGCCGACGACGAGCAGCTCGGAAGGAGAGAGCGGCCTGCCGATCGCCTCGGCGGCGCGGGAGACGGCGGCGCGGACGATCTCGTCGCGGCGCTCGGCGTCGCTGCCGAAGCCGCCGAAGGGGAAACGCTCCCAGAGGCCGCCGCGCGAGAGCTTGGCCCGCGCGCCGCGGACGACGTTGCCCGTGCAGAGGCCGATCGCGCGGCCGGAGGCGGCGAGCGCGGAGAGCGTCTCGACCACGCCGGGGAGCAGCCGGTAGCCGCTCGCGCCGGCGAGCTGCGCGGGCAGGATCTCGACGTAGGCGTCGAGGACGGCGCCGGCCGTCCCCGCGTCGTCGGGCCGGTCGAGGCGGCGCAGGAGATCGCGGACGATCGCGGGGTCGGTCGCGCCGTCGAACCGGTAGCCCGTGAAGCTCGGGCGAACCCCGAGGACGTGCTCGAAGGCGCGGGCGAGGGCGCGCAAGGAGGCGCCGCCGGTCGACAGGAGCGTGCCGTCGATGTCGAAGAGGACCACCACGGGGGCGCTCATGCCGGCTCCGCCCGCCGCGCCTGCGGCCGTCCTGATGCTTCGCCCCGCGCCCCCGGGGGCGGGCGCGTCTTCCAGCGGCGATGGAGCCAGAGCCACTGCTCCGGGTGGGCTCGGACCTGCGCCTCGATGGCCGCGCAGAGCAACTGCGTGTGCGCCCGGACCTCGCCGGCGGGCCCCGCGCCGCCAGGGATCGGGAACGGCCCGTCGACGCGCAACCGGACGCGGCCGTCGGGCTCGTGGATCGCGACCGCGACGATCGCCGGGGCGCCCGTCCGGCGGGCCATGATCGACGCCGCGGGGGTCGTGCAGGCGGGGACGCCGAAGAAGTCCACGAAGATTCCGCGCCGCGGCAGCATGTTCTGGTCGAGGAGGTTCACCACGACCTCGCCCCTCCGGAGCGCCTGCACCCCCGCGGCGAGTGCGCCGCGCGCCGGGATCTCGCGCACGCCGCTCTTCGCCCGCGCGGCCACGAGCTGCCGGTTCGCGGCGCCCCGCAGGGACCGGGTGACGATGTTGAGGGGGATGCCGCGCCGGGCGCACGCCGCGGCGAGCAGCTCCCAGGGGCCGAGGTGGGCCGAGGCGACGACGACGCCCCGGCCTTCGGCGAAGAGCCGCTCGAAACGGTCGAACCCATCGAGGACGAAGAGCCGGTCGAGCGCGTCGGGCGGCAGCGCGCCCGCCCCGACGAAGTCGGCGAGCCCGGCCCCGGCGTTCGCGTACGCCTCCCGGGCGATCCGCCGCCGTCGCGCCGGCGTCCAATCCGGGAAGGCGAGCGCGAGGTTGCCGAGCGCGATCCGACGCCGGATGTGCAGCGCCCACGCGAGCCGCCCGAGCCCCCGCCCGAGGGCCAGCCGGAAGCTGCGGGGCAGGAGGGCGAAGAGGGCGGCGGCGGCCGGGACGAGCGATGTCACGCGCCACCGTTATCACGTCCCTGCTCCGTGGAGTAAGCCCGTCTTATTCACGGTACGGCGTAGCGAGGCGTTCGAGACCGCGAGCCGAGAAGGGCAAGCGAGAGCGACGACCGACGAGGCGTCGCGTAAAGCACCTCTCCCCCAAGTCGTTTGGAGGGTGGCAAGCCCCCCCTTCGGGAGGCGCGGGATCGGACGCCGCAGCAGCCGGACCGTGAATAAGACGGGATCAGAATGGGGCAGCTCCTCGGCTTGTCGCGTTGCGTTCCCTGCGCTGCCGGGCGTAAGGTGGCGCCTTCCTCCGACTTCAGCCCGGAGGGGAGAGTCACGTCCTCGATGCCCAGCCCGCTGCTGCGGACCAAGAGCCCCGACCGGCTCCTCCGGGAGGCCGAAGCGCCGGAGCGCAAGCTCAAGCGCGCGCTCGGGGCCCTCGACCTGACCGCCCTCGGCGTCGGCGCGACGATCGGCGCCGGCATCTTCGCCCTGACCGGCACCGCCGCGGCCGGACAGCAGGTCGCGACGGCCGGGGCCCTCGACACGCCGCTGCTCGGCCTCGTGCTCGGCCAGGCGATCGCGGGTCGGCCCGCCGCGGGGCCGGCGATCATGCTCTCCTTCGTCCTCGTCGCGGTCACCTGCGCCTTCGCCGCCCTCGCTTACTCCGAGCTGGCTTCGATGATCCCGGTGGCGGGCAGCGCCTACACCTACGCCTACGCGACGCTCGGCGAGATCTTCGCCTGGATCATCGGCTGGGACCTCATCCTCGAGTACGCGGTCGGCAACATCGCCGTCGCCTCGTCGTGGTCGGGCTACTTCGTCAAGCTCCTCTGGTCGCTCTTGCACCTGAAGCTCCCGCTCTGGGCGGTGACCGACGCGAAGACCGCCGGGGAGCTGGTCGCGCGGGGGGCGCAGGACCCGTCGGTGCTCGCGCCTTACTCGTCGGCGGCGCTGCCGCGCCTCTTCGGTCACGCGATCGCCCTGAACGTCCCCGCCTTCCTCGTGGTCGCGCTCCTCACCTGGATCCTGGTGCGGGGCATCCGCGAGAGCGCGGCGTTCAACACGGGCGCGGTGATCCTCAAGACCGCGATCGTGATCTTCTTCGTCGCCTTCGGCGCCTTCTACGTGAACCCGGCCAACTGGCACCCGTTCGCCCCGAACGGCGCGGCCGGGGTGATGAGCGGCGCGGCGATCGTCTTCTTCGCCTTCATCGGCTTCGACGCGGTCTCGACGGCCGCCGAGGAGGCGAAGAACCCGCAGCGCGACATGCCGATCGGGATCCTCGCGTCGCTCGCCATCTGCGCGGTCCTGTATGTCGCGGTCTCGGGGGTGCTCACCGGCATGACGAGCTACACCCGCTTCGTCGACGACTCGGCGGCCATCGCCACCGCGGTCGAGGTGACGCACAAGCCGTGGGTCGAGGCGGTGGTCTCCGCCGGCGCCCTCGCCGGCATGACCTCGGTGCTGCTCGTCTTCCAGCTCGGCCAGCCGCGCATCTTCATGTCGATGGCCCGCGACGGCCTCCTGCCCGGCTTCTTCGCCCGGATCCACCCCAAGCACCGGACGCCCCACGTGACGACGATCCTCACCGGCGCGCTCGTCGGCATCCCCGCCCTCTTCACCGACATCGGCTGGGCCGCCGACCTCACGAACATCGGCACGTTCTTCGCCTTCGTCCTCGTCTGCGGCGGGGTGATCGTGCTGCGCCGCACCGCGCCCGATCGGCCGCGGCCGTTCAGGAGCCCCTTCGTCCCGGTCTTCCCGCTCCTCGGGATCGCCCTCTGCCTCGGCCTGATGCTCTCGCTGCCCCTGCTCACCTGGATCCGCTTCTTCGTCTGGATGGGACTCGGTCTCCTCGTCTACGGCCTCTACGGACGCCACCATTCCACGATGAGGGAGTGCGAGTCCGGGGTGCTTCCGGAGTGCTCCTGAATGGAGAACCCGCCGTCGCTCGGCCTCTTCGACGCGACCGCGATCGTCGCTGGCTCGATGATCGGCTCCGGGATCTTCCTCGTCTCGGCGGACGTCGCCCGCCAGGCGGGCTCGCCGGGCTGGCTGCTCGCGGTCTGGGTCATCGCCGGCGCGATGACCCTCGCCGCCGCGCTCTCCTACGGCGAGCTGGCGGCCATGTTCCCCGCCGCCGGCGGCCAGTACGTCTACCTGCGCGAGGCCTTCGGGCCGCCGGTCGCCTTCCTCTTCGGCTGGACGCAGCTCACCGTGATCCAGACCGGGACGATCGCCGCGGTCGCGGTCGCCTTCGCCCGCTTCGCCGGCGTCCTGCTCCCGGGCCTCTCCGACCGGCCGCTCTTCTGGGCGAGCCGCTTCTCCCCAACGCCGCAGCGGCTCTGCGCGATCGTCCTCGTCCTGCTCTTGACCTCGACGAACGCCCGCGGCCTGCGCGAGGGGAAGACCGTGCAGAACGTCTTCACGGTGGCCAAGGGGATCGTGCTCCTCGCCCTCGCCATCCTGGGCGCGGCCGCGATCCTCTCGCCGCCCACGGCCGCGCCCGCGCTCTCGGAGAGACCGTTCTTCGGGGCGGCCGCCCCGCTCGCGACGCTCGGCCCGGCGCTCGTCGGGGCGCTCTTCGCCGCCGACGCCTGGAACAACGTGACCTTCACCGCGGGCGAGGTGCGCGATCCGCAGCGGAACCTCCCGCGCTCCCTCGCGCTCGGCGCCGGCCTGACCATCGGCCTCTACCTGCTCGTCAACGTCGCCTACCTCGCCATCCTGCCGCTCCCCGCCATCGCCCACGCACCCGCCGACCGGGTGGCCTCCGCGGCGGTCGCGGCCTTCGCGGGCCCCGTCGCCGCCGCTGCCGTCGCCGCCGGCATCCTCGTCTCGACCTTCGGCTGCATCAACGGGCTCGTCCTCGCCGGCGCGCGCGTCAGCTACGCGATGGCCAAGGACCGGCTCTTCTTCCGCGCCGCCGGAAGGCTCAACGCGCGGGGCGTGCCCGGACGGGCGCTCTTCCTCCAGGCCGGCTGGGCGTCGCTCCTGTGCCTCTCCGGCACCTACAGCGAGCTCCTGGACTACGTGATCTTCGCCGTGCTCGTCTTCTACGCGCTCACCCTCGCCGGCCTCTTCCGCCTGCGGATCACCCGGCCCGACGCCCCGCGTCCCTACCGCGCGTTGGGGTATCCCTGGCTCCCCGGCGCGTACGTGCTGGGAGCGTCCGCGGTCGCCGCGAGCCTGCTCTTCTCGCCGCAGACGAGGACGCAGGCCATGGAAGGCCTCGCCTGCGTCCTCGCCGGCCTGCCCGTCTACTTCGCCGTCACCCGCCGCTCGGGAGGTCGCCATGAATCCGCTCTTTGCGCGTAAGACGCTCGCCCAACTCCAGGCCGAGGCGGGCGAGCAGGAGGCCGGCCTCGAGCGGGCGCTCTCCGCGTTCAACCTGACCACCCTCGGCGTCGGCGCCATCATCGGCGCGGGCATCTTCGTGCTCACCGGCCTCGCCGCCGCGAAGTACGCGGGTCCGGCGGTCGTCGTCTCGTTCGTCCTGGGCGGCATCGCCTGCACGTTCGCCGGCCTCGCGTACGCCGAGATGGCCTCGACCGTGCCCATCGCCGGCAGCGCCTACACGTACTCGTACGCGACCCTGGGCGAGCTGGTCGCCTGGATCATCGGCTGGGACCTCTGCCTGGAGTACGCGGTCGGCGCGACGACCGTCGCCGTCGGTTGGTCGGGCTACGTGGTCTCCTTCCTGTCGAAGACCTTCGGCCTCGTCATCCCGCCCGCGCTCGCGACGGCCCCGCCGACAGGCCTCCTGAACCTCCCGGCCGCGTTGATCGTCGTCGCCGTCACCGCCCTCCTGGTCGTCGGCGTCAAGGAGTCGGCGAACTTCACCTCGGCGATCGTGGTCGTGAAGGTCATCGTGGTCCTCGCCTTCATCGCCGCCTGCGCCCCCTTCATCCACGCGGAGAACTGGCGCCCCTTCGTCCCGCCGAACGCGGGTGGCTTCGGCCACTTCGGCTTCTCGGGCATCCTGCGCGGCGCGGGCGTCGTCTTCTTCGCCTACATCGGCTTCGACGCCGTCTCGACGACCGCCCAGGAGGCGAAGAACCCCCAGCGCGACCTGCCGATCGGCATCCTCGGTTCGCTCGCCATCTGCACCGTCCTCTACATCCTGGTCGCCGGCGTGATCACCGGCATCATCAGCTACAAGGCGCTGGACGTGCCGGATCCCATCGCGGTCGGCGTCGACCACGTGGGGCTCGTCTGGCTCGCGCCGATCATCAAGATCGGCGCCATCCTTGGCCTCACCTCGGTCATCCTGGTGATGCTCATGGGCCAGCCCCGGATCTTCTTCTCCATGGCGAGCGACGGCCTCCTGCCGCCCTGGGCGGCCCGCGTCCACCCCCGCTTCCGCACGCCGCACGTAACCACGATGGTCACCGGCGCCATCGTCGCGGCCGCCGCCGCGCTCCTGCCGCTGGAGGTCGTCGGGGAGCTGACCAGCATCGGCACCCTGTTCGCCTTCGCCCTCGTCTGCATCGGCGTCCTCGTCCTGCGACTGCGCGATCCGGACGTCCCCCGACCGTTCCGGGCCCCCGCCGTCTGGATCATCTCCCCGCTCGGCGCGCTCTCCTCGTTCGCGCTGATGGCGAGCCTCCCCGGCAGCACCTGGCTGCGCCTCGTCGTCTGGATGGCGATCGGCCTCGCCATCTACTTCGGGTATGGCCGCAAGCACAGCCGCCTGCGGCGGGCGGCGGCGGGCTGATCGGTGACTTCCTCGAGGACGGGCGTGCCGCGGTAACCGTTCAACCCGTCTTATTCACGGTACGGCGTAGCGAGGCGTTTTCAGACCGCGAGCCGAGAAGGGCAAGCGAGAACGACGACCGACGAGGCGTCGCGTAAAGCACCTCCCCCCGAAGTCGTTTGGAGGGTGGCAAGCCCCCCCCTTCGGGAGGCGCGGGATCGGACGCCGCAGCAGCCGGACCGTGAATAAGACGGGTTCAATTACCGGACGGCCAGCCCAGGAGCCCGCCGTCCGGGAGGCAAGTCACGCCCGGACAGACGCAGACCGTGTCCTCGCTGTTCGGGGCCGTGACCTGCCTGCAACCAGCGTCCGGTGGACATTCCGCCTGGAACGTGGGCAGGTTGGGCTCGTGACATTCGCCCGCGTCGCAAGGGCAGTAAACCGTACAGAAGTCCTCGGGCACGTAGGTGTTGTCCTGGACGTCGCATTGCCACGTACCCGACTGCGAGATGCACGGTCCTCTGCAGTCGGCGCCCGAGTGGCACGTGCCCGGTTGGAGCCCGCCTGGCGACGCATAGCAAGCTCCAGGGACGATCGTTCCGAAATCGGCGGACCATCCTCGCCCGCCGGACGGGCAATGCGTCAACCGAAACTCACACTCGTACCCGCCTGGGCACTGCCGATCGTCCGTGCAGGTTCCCGCGTCCGCGAGAAACCCGCCCGCAGCGGTGCCCGCATCGCAGTACGAATCCTCCGCCGGCCGGCCTGCGTCACCGTCGCTCGCCACCGACGTCACGCCGGAATCTTCGCCTCCTCCTACCCCGCTGTCCCGCGCCTTGGAGGTTCCATTGCCGCACGTTCCCGAGTCCATGGCTCCGGCCGTTGCGCCGTCCATCACGATAGAGGCGTCCTCTTTGTCTCCATTCGGGTTGACCGCGCCAAGGTCGGCTCCTCCATCCGCTCGCCCATCACCGGCGCACCCGGCGATCCCCACCCACAGGCCCGCCAGAAGCCCGAACGTGCACTGCACAATCACCGGCACCCTGACCCGCATTCTCTTTCCGACATCCATAAGGGCTCTCCTATTGCCTATTGGCAGTAACCGCCGACGCATGGGGTGCTGCAGCAGTCTGAGTCTTGAACGCACCACCAGCCGGAACCGGCTGGGCCGCACGCGCACGTTCCAATGGTCTGCCCCTCTGCGATCTGGCAGTCGTACGAGATGCAGTAATTCGGGGATGCTTCACAGTTCGCGCCAGCAGGATAAAGGCACCGGTCGTCGCCGTGGTACGTATTGCATTCACCAGGCGGATAACAGGCCGAACAAGGGCCTTGGCCCGGGAGAACCGGGCAGCTTCCACCCGTGCACGTACAACCACCGCTCGAACAGATCATGCCGCAGCAGCAGTCCGCGTTGGAACTGCACGTGGATGGCTCGGCCCAAGTGATGACATTGTTGAGCCCGCCGTTATACCAATACCAGTAAGGATCGTAGCTGCACCAAGGGATGACGGAGCCGTCGGTGTACATGTTGAAGTCCGAGCTCGCCGCGAGTTGTTCGACGTCTTCGTAGTCCGTGTAGTCCGGGCAAGGCGGCAGTTGCCCGGATGGACAAGTCTGGGTCGGGGCCCAAACGCGCGTCGCGGTATACCAAAGGTAGTCGCTCGACGGAAGCTGCTGACATAAGGTCATCGCGTTGTCCCCCTGCGGATAGGTCGGCCACGAAAACTCCAGCACCGCCATCAACGCATGGACAAACAGCCTTGTTGGCGTGTAAATCTGGTAGTTATCCAATTGAGTGTACTGGTCATAGGTGACTTGGAGGTACTCAGTCAGTCCGTTGTCGACCTTGGCGTTCGGCTGGATATACATCGAAAGGGGATCCCCAGGATTCACCGGGCCCACGGGGCTGCTGAGGATCGTGAAGTCGGGTCCGGTCTGGGGATAGAGTTGGGCAATGACGTAGGCGACCATGTTCCACGTCTGAGTTGTACCGTCGTACTCGAGAAGGGGTTGCTGGAGACCGTTCGCGGTGTCCTCAATTCCATTCCAGATATAGAAGCCCTGGTCATCCGTGTAAATGCTCTGCCAGGTTTGTGGTACCGGGGGAACGTAAACGACCCCGAAGATCCCAACAAACGGGCCGCAATTCTGTTGCCAGTCGGTGCAACCATCGGGCCATTCGAGGTCCTCCGTTGCGGCCCAGCCAAGCGGGCCCGCGTCGGGGGCGGAACCCGTTGGGCCAAGGGCGGAGCGCGGCAGCGCCGTCAGCCGTCCATGTGAGTCGACGGTCGTTGGCCACACGCAAGGCATTATCTTACCGACGACGGTGCCTTCATGGACGATTTGCAGGTTCGCGTCGATCTTCGATTTCGGGGGGACGTTGTTGACGCAGGAGGCCGGGAACATCCCGTTTGGAGTCTGAACGAATGGCTCGGCTTCTTCATGTGAAAGGAGAGCGGCGTCGTCGTACCCGGGCGTCGTGGCGGAAGCAGGCGGGCTCGCAAGGAGTGCCGCGAGGAGTGTGCTCCCGAAGATGAGGAAGGAGCGAGCACGCCCTTCGCAGGCGCGGGATCGGACGCCGCAGCAGCCGGACCGTGAATAAGACGGGTTCAACACTTGGGTCGCGAGGATACCGTGATGGTTTGATAGCAACGGAACGTGTAGCAAGGTCTTGTCCACCATCGGCATTCTCCTCTGGTCGAGTCCCGCCCTGAGCATGCCCCCCCCCCCCGCTCTTGTCAAGCCCACATCGCGTCTACGTACCCAGTGCCCCAGCTTGTCCGGAACTGCCTGCGCCATGCTCGTTCCGGCCCGCGAGATCCGCGAGCCTCGCCGCGTGCCCTTGCCATGCGCGCGCCCCCCCCCTCCTGCCGGGGATGTACATGGGGGCCCTGCCGCTGCGGGCCGGGGTGGCGAACGGGCGCGTGAACTCCTTCATGGCGGATTAGGGGCCGCCCCCAATCCGTCCGTAAGGGCTGTGCGGCGGGGTTGGCGGCCCAGATGACGGCGGCGGAAGCCGGTGGGAGAGCGGCGTCGGCGGTGAGGCCCGCTCGGCCGGCCTGCGGAGAAGGGTCGGTGCCAGATTTCCAGCGGCAGATCCGACTCCGCCCCACTCCAGTTCTTCGCCTACCGCCACTTGACCCCCTCCGCCCTCTCCCTCCATCGCCCCGCACCTTATAGACGGATCGGGGGCCGCGGGAGCATCGCTGAATCGTCGCGCGGTAGGAGCATTCTTCGGGAAGTAGTAGACCGGCGTGTGCCGTCCGAGCAACCGCGGCGCTTTGCGCTAGAATGGGCGGGTGCCCGTCCCGCTCGTGCTCCTGTTGTTCGCGCCGGCCGCGGGGCTGCCGCCGGCTCCCGACCCGCTCTCGGCCCCGGCGGCCGAGAGCGGGCCGGTGCGGGCCCCGCCGGGACCGGCCAAGGTGAAGACGTTGCGGGAGGGGATCGGCGGGGCGGACCAGCTCGCGGGCCAGCTCGTCTCGGACGGTCGGATCGCCTGCTGGCTCTCGGGCATGGATTCGGACGCGCAGGCTCTCGCCTGCGCGTCGTTGGCGGGCGGCGAGCCGTTCACCGTCGCGAAGGTCGCAGGCAAGCTCGGCCTCGTCCTCTCGAACGGGACGCTGACGTGGACCGATTCGCCCTTCCCGCGTCCCGGCGCGCTGCGCCGGGCGAAGGTCACGGACCGCGGCGCGGGCCCGGTCGAGACGCTCGCGGACCACCTGGCCGATCCGCACGGACTCTCGATCTCGGAAGCGGGCGTCCTCTACTGGCTCGAGGACCCGGGCGGAGGCATCGTGCCCGAGACGATCCGGCGCCTCTCTCCCGGCGGCGTCCCGGAGACGATCGCCAAGCCGGACGCGTTCACCGTGTCGACCGCCCTCGCGGGAGACGAGCTCTACGTCGGCACGACCAGCGGCATCCTCGTCGTGCCGCTCGCCGGTGGACCGTCGCGCTGGATCGCGAAGGGGCACCCCGTGGGCGAGGTGGCGCTCTCGGGCGACCATGTCTACTGGACCTCGGATCCGGGACGGCCCCACGCGGGCTCGATCTGGCGGGCGCCGATCGCCGGGGGGGCGCCCCAGGAGCTGGCCGAGCGCCAGACCTACCCCGGGTTCCTGTCCCTCGGGGACGGCAAGGTCTACTGGACCGACCCGTACGCCTCGGCGATCCTGCGGATCGCCGAGCAGGGCGGGCCGGTGGAGCTCGTCGCCGGAAAGCAGTTCGTCCACGGGATGCAGCTCGCCGGGACCCAGCTCTTCTGGATCGCCCAGACCGACCCCGGCGACCAGGTCCTCCGGACCGCCCGCGTCCCGCGGGCCACCCCGCCGCTCGCCACGCCTGAGCCCGGTCCAGCCTGCCGCGGCGCGCGCTGCGCGGCCATCGTGGCGAGCGGACTACAGGAGCCGTCGGGGATCGCGGTCGCGCCCCGGTGGGTCTTCTGGACCGACGCGCGCACCGGGACCCTCTCCCGCGCGCGAATCGCCGGCGGCGCTCCGGAGAGCGTGCTGACCGGCGAAGATCATCCCGGCGGCCTCGTCGCCGCCCACGGCGCGCTCTTCTGGGCCGACGCCGGCAGCGGCCTCGTCCGCAGCCTCCCCCTCTCCTGCGCGCGTGCCGGCTGCGTCCCTCGGACCGTCGCCAAGGCGGACGGCCGCCCACACGCGCTCATCGCCGCCTGCGACGCGCTCTACTGGGCGGAGCAGGCGTCCGACGAATCGCGCGGCCGGGTGCGCAAGCTCGCCTTCCAGACGGGGACCGTGACCACCGTCTCCGATCTCGACCCACTCGGCCTCGCGGTGGATGGCGGGTGGGTCTACCTCCTCCTAGGCGGCGGGCTCTCGGTCGCCGAAGACGAGTACGCGCAGATCTTCCGCGTCCCCGCGGACGGGGGCCACGCGCAGTCGCTCGTCGGCTATCACCACGCGGCCCGGTTTCACCTCTGGCCCCCTCCCGCCTACGCGCCTGGCGGGGTGGCGCGGGTCCATCTGAAGAGTTGGATCCGCCCCGTCGCCTTCGGGGTACGCGATGGCCGGCTTTACTGGATGGAGGAGACGGGGACGATCCGGTGGCTCGACCCCTCGACCGCGGGGAGCGGCGCCTTCGGGGGCGGGCCCGAGGAGGCGGCGGACGTGCCCGCGCGCGGCGGGGTGCCGGCGGGCACGCGGCTCGCCGTCGCCGAGAGGGCCGGCACGTTCCTCTGGGCGGAGGGCCGCTTGTACTGGGCGAGCAGCTACGCGGGCGACGTGCCGGTCGGCGCGATCTACTCCCGGGCCGGCGACGGCCCGATCGAGCCGGTGGCCGACGGGCGAGCCTCGGCACTCGCCGCGGGCGGCGGCGCGCTGTTCTACCTCGGGTTCCCTGGGAACGTGGTTCGCGTCACGCCCCCCTGAGCCGGCCCTCCTCCGGATCCGCCCTCGCCGTTCCCCATGGATGGACTTGGCCGCGCCGAACGTCTATAAGACGCGCCCCTTCGCAAACCGTCCATGATCGACCGACTCCAGATCCGCAACGTCGCCATCGTCGCCCACGTCGACCACGGTAAGACCACGCTCGTCGACCACCTGCTGCGGCAGGCCGGCGTCTTCCGCGCGAACGAGGTCGTGGCCGACCGGGTCATGGACAGCAACGACCTCGAGCGCGAGAAGGGAATCACGATCCTCGCGAAGAACACCGCGGTCACGTACGGCGGCGTGAAGATCAACATCGTCGACACCCCCGGCCACGCGGACTTCGGCGGCGAGGTCGAGCGGGCGCTCCGGCTCGTGGACGGCATCCTGCTGCTCGTGGACGCGGCCGAGGGGCCGCTGCCCCAGACCCGTTTCGTGCTCGGCAAGAGCCTCGCGCTCGGGCTGCCCTCCGTGGTGGTGGTGAACAAGATCGACCGGAGCGACGCCCGGCCAGCGGAGGTCCTGGACGCCATCTACTCGCTCTACATCGACCTCGGCGCCCACGACCGGCAGATCGACTTCCCGGTCCTGTTCGCGGTCGCGCGCGAGGGACGCGCCTCGATGTCGCTCACGGTGCCCGGCACGGACCTGCGACCGCTCTTCGACGCGATCGTCGGCCGGCTGCCGCCCCCCCCGGCCCCGGCGGGCGAGGCGGCGCAGATGCTCGTCGATAACCTCGATTACGACGACTATGTGGGGCGGCTCGCCGTCGGCCGTGTCTCCGCGGGGACGCTGTCCGAAGGGATGCGGATCGGCGTCGCCCGCGAGGGGGGCGCGATCGAGCCCGGGAAGATCGTCAAGCTCTACACCTTCGACGGCCTGCGGCGGGTCGAGACGCAGGAGGCGGGCGCGGGCGAGATCGTCGCGCTCGCCGGCGTCGATCGGATCGCCATCGGCGACACGGTCGTCGACCCCGACGCGCCGGCCCCGCTGCCGCGCATCCACGTGGACGAGCCGACGATGTCGATGCTCTTCCGGGTCAACGATGGCCCGTTCGCCGGCCGCGAGGGGCGCTACGTCACGAGCCGCAACCTGCGCGACCGGCTGATGCGCGAGGCCTACCGCAACGTCTCGATCCGGGTCCTGCCGACCGAATCACCCGACGCCTTCGAGGTCCGGGGCCGCGGCGAGCTGCAGCTCGCGGTCATCGTCGAGACCTTGCGCCGCGAGGGCTACGAGCTGACCGTCTCCAACCCGCAGCCGGTGACCCGCGAGGAGAACGGCGTCCTGCACGAGCCGATGGAGCTGCTCGTCTGCGACGTGCCCGACGCGACCGTCGGCGCGGTCACCGAGCGGCTCGGGCCCCGGCGCGGCCGGATGGTCGAGATGGGCGCGGTCGGCTCCGGCCGCTCGCGGATCGTCTTCCGCGTGCCGGCCCGCGGCCTCGTCGGCTTCCGAAACGAGTTCCTCACGGTGACCCGCGGCGAGGGCATCTGCTCCTCCCAGTCCGACGGATACTCCCCGTGGCAGGGCGGCATCCCCAAGCGTCAGACCGGCGCGCTCGTCTCCGCGACCGAGGGCGAGAGCGTCGCCTACGCCCTCTTCCACCTCCAAGACCGCGGCGCGATGTTCGTCGGCCCCGGCGTCGCCGTCTACCCGGGCATGATCGTCGGCGAGCACGTCCACGGCAACGACATCGACATCAACGTGACCAAGGGGAGGAAGCTCACGAACATCCGCGCCGCCGGCCGCGACGAGAACGTGATCCTGACCCCGCCGCGCCAGATGTCGCTGGAGCGCTGCCTCGAATGGCTCGCCGACGACGAGCTGCTCGAGGTGACGCCCAAGAGCCTGCGCCTGCGCAAGCAGGCCCTCGATCCGAACGTCCGCTACCGCAAGGAGCGGGATCGCAAGCGCGACCTCGGGCTGCTCGATGGGTAGGGGCGGCCGCTCCTCATCGTCAACGCGCGCCTCTTCTGCTAGGAGGCTGGCGTGAAATGGCTGCCTGCTGGGAAAGCCGATCCCTTCGCTCGCGACGGGCGGCCTCGTCGCTTCGCTGCAAAACGTACTGAAAAGAGTACGTTGGACGCGGTTCACTCCTCGGGCGCCCGTCTCGCCTTAGGTCTCGGCGCTCTCGCGACGGCACCCATTTCACACCAGCCTCCTAGAACCGCGACCCAATGACGACCTCCGGCTCACCACGCCTGCGCTTCGCGCCTTCACCGACCGGCTACCTGCACATCGGGGGCGCGAGGACCGCCCTCTTCAACTGGCTCTACGCGCGGCGGCACCACGGGACCTTCCTCCTGCGCATCGAGGACACCGATCGGGAGCGTTCGACGGCCGCGTCGGTCCGCGCGATCCTCGACGGCCTGCGCTGGCTCGGCATCGACTGGGACGAGGGGCCCGAGGTGGGCGGCGATCATGGCCCCTACCTTCAGAGCGAGCGGATCGCGCTCTATCGCGAGACCGCCGAGAGGCTCGTGCGCGAGGGGCACGCCTACCGCTGCTTCTGCACGAAGGAGGAGCTCGACGCGCGGCGGGCCGTCTTCGAGAAGATGGGGCGCCCGTACAAGTACGAGGGGACGTGCCGGAGCCGCCGCCTTTCCCAGGACGAGCCCGACCGGCCGTTCGTGATTCGCCTGAAGCTCCCGCAGGGGGGCGCGGTCCGCTTTCACGACCTCGTCTGCGGCGCCATCCGCAAGGACGTGGAGGATCTCTACGACGAGGTCCTCTGCCGGGCCGACTATGTCCCGCTCTACGACTTCGGCTGCGTCGTCGACGACCACGCGATGGAGATCTCCCTCGTCGGCCGCGGCCAGGAGCACATCAACAGCACCTTCCCGCAGCTCGTCCTCTACGAGTACCTGGGCTACGAGCCGCCGCGCTTCGCCCACTTCCCGCTCATCCTCGGCCCCGACCGGGAGAAGCTCAGCAAGCGTCTCCACCCGGAGGCGGACGTGATGCTCCACCGGAGGAACGGGATCCTCCCCGAGGCGCTCCTGAACTTCGTCGTGCGCCTCGGCTGGTCGCACGGCAACGACGAGGTGATCTCGCGGGAGGAGATGATCGAGTGGTTCGACTTCGACCACGTCGGCACGACCTCTGGCGTCTGGAACCCCGAGAAGCTCGTCTGGCTGAACCAGCATTACTTGAAGGCGGCGAGGCCGGAGGACCTCGAGGCGCCGTTCATCGGGCAGCTCCGGGAGCGCGGTCTCTCCGCCGAACCCGGGGAGCGGCTGCGGGGGATCCTCCGCGCCCAGCAGGAGCGCTCGCACACGCTCGCGGAGATGGCCGAGCTGTCGCGCTACTTCTTCGCCGAGCCGGCGATCGACGAGAAGGCGGCGGCGAAGTTCCTCGGCGAGGCGAACCGGCCGGCGCTCGCCGCGATTCGCGAGGCGCTCGCCGCGTCGTCCTCGTTCGACGCGTCCGCGATCGAGGCCGCGTTCAAGAAGACCGCCGAGACGCTGGGCCTCGGCCTCGGCAAGGTCGCCCAGCCGGTCCGCGTCGCGCTGACCGGCGGCACGGTGAGCCCGCCGATCCACGACCTCGTCGCGCTGCTCGGCAGGGACGCGGCGCTCGCGAGGCTGGACCGGGCGCTCGGCTACTGACAGCAGCCTGGGATGCCTATCAGCTCCTCCCCCGAGCAGCCGGGGCCCATCCCGCAGGCGGATCCCTCGATCGGGCAGATGCAGGTCTGGCCGGTGGGGCAGCCGCCGCACGTCGTCGGATCACAGGTCACCCCCGTGCACAAGCTCAATCCAGCGTCGCCGAGCAGCCCGCCGTCGGGGAACCAGACCCCGCCGTCGGGGAACGGCAGCCCGCCGTCAGGGAGCGGGGGCCCGCCGTCGGGGAGCGGAGGAGGCCCGCCGTCGCCGGCCCAGCCGCCGCCGCACGTGCAGGTCGAGAGATCGCAGCTCTGCCCCCCCGTGCAGAGGCCGCCGCAGTTCGCCGGGCAGCTACAGTGATTGAGACTCGGGTCGCAGGTGGCCGGGGGCGCGCAGGGGGGATTGCAGGACGCGACGCCGGAGTCGGGGCCGCCCATGGGCGGGCAGGGAACGCCCTCCGGGACGACGCAGGATTGCGGCACGCAGGCCGTCGTGCCGAAAGTCGCGAAGCAGCAGGCGCCGGCGCCGCAGGCGTCGTTGCTCCCGCAGCCGGGCTGGATGCAGTAGTCGCCGCCCTGGGAGCTGAGGTCGGCCGCGCAGGAGAGGCCGTAGGCGTCGCATTGGCCAGCGCCGGCAGAGCAGTACGCCCCGACGTGCTGGACGTTGCCGGTCCAGCCCGGGCCCGGCGTGCAGCTCCCGAGGTAGTCGCCGGCGTCGCCGCCCCCGCCCGCGTCGACCTCGCCGCCGTCCGTGGCGACGCCGGGGCACGGGCCGCCCATCGGGGCGACGCAGAGCTGCGGCACGCAGACATTCACGCCCTGGGTCGCGTAGCAACAGGCGCCGGCGCCGCAGGCGGCGTCGCTCGCGCAGCCGAGCTTGATGCAGTAGTCGCCGCCCTGGGAGCTGAGGTCGGCCGCGCAGGAGAGGCCGTAGGCGTCGCATTGCCCGCCGCCGGGGGCGCAGTAGGCGCCGACGTGCAGGCCGTTGCCCGGAGAACCGGGGCTCGGCGAACAGCTCCCCGGGGGGCTCCCTCCTCCGTCCACCTCTCCGGAGCTGCCGCTCGTCCCGCTCGTCCCGCTCGTGCCGCTCGTCCCGCTCGTCCCGCTCGTCCCGCTCGTGCCGCTCGTGCCGCTCGTCCCGCTCGTCCCGCTCGTGCCGCTCGTCCCGCTCGTCCCGCTGGTGCCGCTCGTCCCGCTCGTGCCGCTCGTCCCGCCGGCGTCGGTGCCGCTCCCGCCGCCACCCCACGTCCCGCCGCCCGTCACCCCAGTCGTGCAGCCCGCGGCGGTGGCGCACGAATCGAGCGAGGCGGAGGCTTCGATCACGTTCAGGTTCGCGCAGGGAAGCGCGAGGAGGCAGTTCACGTAGGCCGGCGAGCCCGTGCAGCTTCCCGGAGCGCAGGAGGCCTCGCAGTTGGCGAGCGACTCGCCCATGACGGTCGCGTTGCAGTCCGAGAAGACGTGCCGGCAGGCGTTCTCGCAAGGGGTGGTCGACGGGCCGCAGGCGGCGAGCGCCGCGGTGGCGGCGAGGACGAATCGCAAGCCTTCGCCGCGGACGATCCGGCCCCCACGGAACGCCGGGAGGCAGGAGGAGTCTACGCCGCCCGCTCGTGGCCATCCTCCCGCCTCCCCGGGAGACGAAGAGCCCACCTCCGGGGAAGTCACCGATCCCTGGTTCATCTCTTACTCCTTGTATACGCACGCCCCGGCGCCGCCGTCGGGGTCCGTGCAGAAGTTTTGGGCGACGCCGGTGCGAAAGAACGTGTCGGTCGCCTGGAACGCAGAGAGGGTCTGCCGCACGCGATCGTGCGGATCGGGGTCGCCGCCGTCGCCGTCGTAGGACGGCGGCGCGTCGGTCTCGGGGACCGTCACGCCGGGCATCGAGAGCAGGCCGAAGTCGTACTCCTGGATGGCGCTGCCGGCGACCGGGCCCGGCGCGTCGGTGAGACCGAAGATCGGTCGTGGCGCGGGCGTCAGGTGGACCGCCCCGACCGCGCGCGCGAGGAGGTGGGCGCCGAGCGGCGTGACCTGGAAGTCGCCGATCGCGTCCTGGATCAGGATCTGATGCGCCGGCGTTCCAGGGAGCATGTCGGAGGCGATGTACGGCGCGAAGCCGTCTCCCTCCAGCCGATCCCAGAACATCTGCATCAAGCCGAGCACGAGCTGGATGTCGCGGGCGTTCGAGTAGGTGCCCTGCATCAGGGAGAGCGAGGTGCCGAAGTCGACGCTGCGCATCAGGAGCAGGTCGTACGGCAGGCCCGGCTCGCCCAGGTAGCCGCGGGTCACGTCGGTGGCGACCGCCATGAAGGTCGTCCCGAGGATGCCGCCCTGGCTGTCGCCGCGCCAGTAGGCGTGGGCCGTATCGATGACCGGCCGGCCGCCGTACTGGACGAGCGGGTCCTGGGCGAACGAGCCTTTGAGCAGGCGGACCGCCAGCAGCTCGTTGACGATCCCCTGCGTCCCCCGATCGACCATGCGGCGGAAGAGGCCAGGATCGCCGGCCATGACGAACTCCGCGGCCGCGACGCCGTCGTCCTCCCAGACCGGATCCTGATTCGCGTTGTTCATCCAGCCCACGAGGTCGACGGTGACCGTGACGTAGCCGTACTGGTTCGCGAGCCGCGAGAGGTAGTTCCCGCCGAGCCCCTCGTAGCGGTTGCCGAAGAGGCCGTGGCCCTGGGTCAGGATCGGCGCGGGCAGCGGCGCGGTCCCGGCCGCGACGCTCTTGGGGATCGTCACCGTGAACTCGAAGTCGCCGAAGCCGTTCTGTCTGGGCTTGCCCTGGGCGTCGCGCTGGAGGAGGAACCCCGTCACGGGGGCGGGGGTCTCGCCGCCGAAGCCCGGAAGCACCTGGGCGTGATCCATGAAGAGGGGCGCGTGCATCGTGCCCTCGATGACCCGGGCCGTGTAGGGATCGGGGTTCTCCTCGTGCGAGCGGATCGTGTAGCTCGGCCCCGCGCCGCCCACCGCCGCGAGCGCCTGGTCGCGCATCGACAGGAGCTGTCCCGTGTCGTTCTGCCGGCTCGCGGTCGTGTAGTCCCAGGCTATCTGGAGGTTGCCCTTCTCGACGCCGGCGGCGGAGAGCTTCGCGAAGATGTCGTCGTAGAGCGCCCGGCGGCTCGCGACCGTCGGATCGGAGGAGGAGGCGCCGTCGCGCAGCGCCTGGAAGACCGGGCTCGGCGGCAAGGGATTCCCGTCCGCCCCCCGCACGTCGCGGATCGCGACGAGGTAACGGGTCGCGTCCTTGAGCCGCACGGCCGGCCGGATCAGGAAGGTCTGATCGGACGGCGTCTTGCCGTAGACGTCGAGCTCGGCGAAGTGGGGCACGCGCGAGGGGGGATCGGTGCTCGTGTCGAGCAGGACGGTCGGGCAGCCGGGATCGAGCGAGGCGCCGATGTCGTCCTGGGTGGGAAGCCCCTGCGTCGTCGCGCCCGGGAGGAGCGTGAGCGGGGCCTGGCCGGGAGAGAAGCCATCGCTGTCGTTCCAGGCGGCGGGGCTGCCGCGCCGGCCCAGGGCGAGCGGCAGCATCGTCGCCGAGAAGTGGACCCGCTTGCCCGTCGGGGTCGACGGATCATCGACGAGGTAGACGTTGGAGGGGAACGGGAAGCCGCACTCCTCGGCGACCATCGGGTCGCAGTCCTCGCCCGCGAGGTCGCCCGACGGGTAGGCCGCGGCTCCACCGTCGCCCGCCGCCGTCCCGCCGCCGCCGTTCATCCCGGTCCCCTTGCCGCCGTCCGGAGAGCCGGTCGGCGCATGCGACCCGCAGGCCGAAAGCAGCGAGGCGGTGAAGGCCAGGCGACGGAGAGACCGCACGAAGGTCCTAAGTATCATCCTTCGCCCGGGGCGATCAAAGCCGTGCCGGCCGGCGACCTATGGGGGCTGGTGTTTTCGCGAGGACGCTTCACCCCGTCTTATTCACGGTACGGCGTAGCGAGGCGTTTTTAGACCGCAGCCGAGAAGGGCAAGCGAGAGCAACGACCGACGAGGAGTCGCGTAAAGCCCCCCGCGAGGAGGTACGGAGCGAGCACACCCCCCCATGTCGTTGTAGGGGTGGCAAGCCCCCCTTCGGGAGGCGCGGGATCGGACGCCGCAGCAGCCGGACCGTGAATAAGACGGGCTGAGAGCCGGCGGCCGATCTCCCGCCGCGCTCGGCGGCGCCGTGCAGCGCGACGGCCGATCGAGCGACGCGCGCGAACGAGCGAAGGGCGCTCGCGATCGACGAAGCGTCGCCTCCATCGGGACTCTCGAGCGCGACGATTGGCCTGTGAGCCGCGGCGATCGATCTCTCGTCGCGCGCGACGATGCCGTGCAGCGCGATGGCCGATCGATCATCAGCCGCGATCGATCGAAGAGCGGCGGCGTTCGGTGTCGCATCGCGCGCTCTGCGCCTCTTGGCCGCGACATCGAACCCTTCAGCGGCGATGAACGATCCGTCATCGCGCTCGATCGCGCCCGATCGCGCGACGAACGGTCGAGGGCAGCTCTCGATCGCGCGAAGAGCGGCGACAAGAGATCGATCAGA